>NZ_JBYSZK010000003.1:0-427448 GCF_058787015.1 Roseateles sp. FW305-36
CGCGCCGTAGGTCTTTGTGGCCGACACCCCGCTGGCGCTCGTGCCGTCGCCAAAGGTCCACGCATAGCTGGCGATGGCACCCTCGGCATCCGTGCTCCCGGCGCCGGAGAAGCTCAGGCTCGCGCCCACCTGCCCGCTGGTCGGGCCGCTGATGGCGGCCACCGGCGCCTGGTTGGCCGCCGTGATCACCACGGTCTGCGTCTTGCTGTTGGTCAGCCCTCCCGCATCGGTCACCGTCAAGGTCACCGTGTAGCTGCCCGCCGCGCCGTAGGTCTTTGTGGCCGACACCCCGGTTGCGCTGGTGCCGTCACCAAAGGTCCACGCATAGCTGGCGATGGGGCCTTCCGCGTCAGTACTGCCCGCACCCGAGAAACTCAGGCTCGCGCCCACCTGCCCGCTCGTCGGGCCGCTGATGGCAGCCACCGGCGCCTGGTTGGCCGCCGCCGTGATCACCACCGTCTGCGTCTTGCTGTTGGTCAGGCCTCCGGCATCGGTCACCGTCAAGGTCACCGTGTAGCTGCCCGCCGCGCCGTAGGTCTTTGCGGCCGAGACCCCGGTTGCGCTCGTGCCGTCGCCGAACGTCCACGCATAGCTGGCGATGGGACCCTCGGCATCGGTACTGCCCGCGCCGGAGAAGCTCAGGCTCGCACCCACCTGTCCGCTCGTCGGGCCGCTGATGCTGGCCACCGGCGCCTGGTTGCCCACGCCTCCCGGCGTCCACGCCTCCACCTCGACGATGCGCGAGAAGTTGTTCAGCGCACCGGTTACCAGAACTCGAATACTGGTCGTGCTTACCGGCGCAAATACAAATTGCCGCCACACCTTGTCATTTCCGGTGACGCTGCCGCCGTCCACGTCTACCCATCCGCCGCCATCCCAATATTGGACTTCGAACTGGGTGATGCCGTATGTAGCAAAGGTCAACCCCAGCGTAGGCACCGCCGGCGCGTCGCGATTGTCCTGCAAGGTGAATACGTCAATTTCGCCAATAGTCTGGGCGCCGTTGAAATCAATCTGAACCCAGTCAGGGTAGACGCTGGGCGTAGCATCATTCCACCCCCCGCCGGCGCCCCAATTCAAGCCTTTTCTGTCGCCGTTATTGATGGATTCAACCGGATAACGGGTGTCATACACACTGGAGGCAGTCGCAATGCCACCGTTGGCGGCCAATGCCACATTCGTGGGGATACCCGGAGGCACGCCAACCGTAAACGGCGCGGTCTTGACGGAACTCAATCCGTGATTATCCGTCACCGTCAAGGTGACGGTGTACTTGCCGATGTACTGGTAGGTCTTTGCGACACTGGCGCCAGTACCGGTCGTGCCATCACCGAAATCCCAGGCATAGGACACGATGGAGGCATTGGGTGCAGCGCTGGAAGCATCCGTGAACTGCGTCGCCACACCTGCGACTCCAGCACTCGGCTGAACAGAGAAATTCGCCGTCGGTGGTGAAAATGTCCCTGCCGAAACCACAACCTGCTGGGTCACAGTCGATATCGCCCCCAGGGAGTCGGTCACCGTCAACTGGACCGTGTAAGTTCCCGGGTTTGCATAAACCTTCTTGGCTGAAACCCCCACCGCGGACGTGCCGTCACCAAAATCCCAAGCATAGCTTTTGATGTTGGCTTCAGCATCCGTACTCGCCGAAGCGGAGAACGTCGCAAACACGCCGGCCGACAAATTGCCGGGCCCGGTGATGACTGCCACGGGGGGCGTGTTCGGCTGCAGGCAAAGCTCCCAGATGCCGAACATCGCCGAGCCCCTGGAATGGCCGTACACCGAGTAGCCGCACCCCGTGGAAGGTGCGAAAGTCGTCAGCCCAAGAGACACGTTCCCCGGGTTTGTGGCCGGCACGCGCACCTCGGTCCACAAGAGGGTCCTCGTGTCGAAAGTCCAAAGATCGTCCAATGCCGCACCGGTAGGCGAAACGCCACCGAACAAGACGACGACTCCGTTCTTCGAGTCGAAATACATCTGCCCGTAGCTGCGTGCGCTCGGGCCAACCGCTCCGGTGACTTCCGTCCAACTATTGGTTGCAGGGTCGTACAGCCACGTGTCGTTCAAATAGGTGCTGTTGATGCAGCGCACCGACTGCCGGTCGTAACACACCCCTCCAAACAGCACGAATTGACGACTGAAGGCGTCATAGACAAACTGATTCTCGATCTGGCCGCGAGGTTCAGGCGAAGTGCCTTGACCCGCAGGAATTGCAAGCGTGAACTGTTTGGTCGAGAAATCCAGCTTATACAGTGCGTTATCGTTGCTGGCCCCTCCGAACATATAGGCATTGGCACCGTCACCGGCGAACCCCGTGCTTTTGTGATCGGTGGGTTCCAATCCGGTATAGCCCCAGTGACGCGCCATCAGCTTGGTGTACTGCCCAGTACTCAGGGAGTATGACCAGGCGCCGTTTCCGAAGTCCGCGTAGACGGTATAGGCCGCACCGGCGGTGATCCCGATATCGCGGTCCAACACCAGCGTCTTGAGGGCCGCGTCGTAGGAGAGGACCGTGGCAGTAGCGCTGCCGCCCTTCTGCACGAGCCAATCCTTGTAGTAGTCATTCGTCGTGGCCGGCAACGTGGCATCTACCACCGTCGTACCCGTCGAACCTGCACCCGCAGAGCGCGTATAAACCTGCTGGCTGCCACACCGGTATCCACTCCCACCATTCCAAAGCCAGAAATAGTTGTTGATGGGATCAAATACCACGCCACTTTCGTCCGAGCCATTGGGTCGATCGAACGAAGTCATGCCCGCGCAACTGTTGCTCTGCTGAAGCATCGTCCATGACTTGGCCGCAGGATCAAAAGTCCAGACATCGTTGAGGTAGCTTCCGCCGCCGGCCCCACCCCACAAAACCGCCTGATTGAGCGAGTCCGACCATGTCATGGCGCTCCACTCGCGCCATTGCGGCGCGTTGGTCGTCGAGATCTGACGCCATGTCGCAATGAATTCCGCAGCGCGCGCGTCGTTGGTCGCAAGGCCCGCCGAACTGATGCAAGCACCGAGCAATACCGCGAGCAGCCGGTGATGAAAGACACGCATGGGAGCCTCAGCCAAGATATCTAGGAAAAACGTCAGTGCCTCACCATGAAGCGCAAGTTCACGGGAGCTTTTTTTGTGGTGCGCGGGACATGAAACACCCTCGCCATGAGGTGACCCGCTTACACACGGACGCTACCTGTACATTTCGCAGCTTGAAACCCCGTGATCTCGCGTTGCGCTGAGGCCCGGTTCGCGACAGCAGCCGGCCTGGCGATCCCTTCGCCGGCACGCAGTCACCGGAGGAGACCGGGCCCAGCCGCAGTTGCGGTCGTCTTGACCTCCAGCAACCGCAGCACGGCGGGGGCGACCTTTGCGGCGCCCCTCATGCTGAGGTGGTTGTCGTCGAAGTACAGGCTGGCATCTCCCTCCAACACCTGACAACGCGGGCCACCGCACAGCAACGGGCCCAGCTCGACACGTTCGGCTTGCCCATCAGCGGTCAGCCGCTGCAGCAGGGCCAGCGACTCGGCCTGCCGGATGCGGTAGTCGGCCGCCATCTGGCCCTGCGCGGCCGGCTCGTCTCCGCGTCGCCAGCGCAGGGCAAGCGCCGCAGGAACGGGATAGCGATAGGTCGGCACCGGGTCCAGCAGCAGCACCTGCTTGCCGGCTTCGTGCAGCCGTTTCACGCTGCTGGCCAGGCCGGCTTCGAAGGCCGCAGCGCCCCTGGCGTTCAGATAGAACTCGTAGCGCGCCACCAGCAGCACCGTGTCGACGCTGGCGTCCTGGCTCAGGCGCTCGACGAAGCCGCGGTTGACCTCGGCACAGCGCGGGCGGCCCGGGGGCGTGTAGTCCAGCGCCGGCGGGCAGCTGGAGCCGGTCAGCTCGGCGATGCGGCGGTCCGTGGCCTGGTCACCGAGCGCGCGGGCGATCTCCACGCCATGGCTGTCGCCCCAGACGGCCAGGGTCTTGCCGGCGGTCCCGGGCCCGAACAGGCAGCGGGCGTCGTAGTCCAGCCAGCGATTGCCGCTGGAATGGCAGCGCTTGCGGTCGGCGCTGAAGTCGGAGGCGCCAGCGCGCAACACCGCATCCCGCCCTGGCTGCGCGGCGCGGTGGTCTGCGGCTGCGGTCAGGGTCCAGGCCGTCGCCAGGCTGGTCACGATGGTCGAAGCGCCCGCCATCAGCATGACGGGCTGGGCCAGCCTGGACTGGCGCACCGGCGCTTCCACCCAGCGCAGCGAGGCCCAGGCCAGCAGCACGGACAGCACGACAGCCAGGGCCGCCTGCACGGGCGTGGGCTGGTCCAGCACAAGGTGGCGGGTCAGCACCAGCACCGGCCAGTGCCACAGATAGAGGGAAAAGGAATGCGCGCCAATCCAGCGCAGCGGTGCGACCGACAGCCAGCGCGTTGCCAGCGCCCGGCGCGAGTCGCCCACCCAGATCAGCGTCGCCGTCGCCAGGCAGGGCCAGAGCGCCGCAGGCCCGGGGAAGGCATGGTCGGCGCGCATCAGCAGCAGCGCGGCCACGAGGGCGGCCAGGGCCGCCCCGCCCACCGCCTGATCGAGCCAAGCCGGCCGTGCGGGAGCTTCAGGCTCGCGGCTCATCCACCAGGCCAGGCCGGAGCCGATCATCAGCTCGAAAGTGCGCGCCGGTGCAGCGAAGAAGGCCCATTCGGGGTCGTAGGGCATCAGCCTGAGGCACCAGGCCAGCGAGGCCAGACCCACCAGCAGCAGGGCTATGCCGATGCGGCGCGGCGCGAAGCGCCACAGCAGCGCCAGCAGCGGCGGGAAGAGGATGTAGTACTGCTCCTCCACCGCCAGCGACCAGGTGTGCAGCAGCGGCTTCAGCTCGGCCGCGCCTTCGAAGTAGCCGGTGGTGCGGTAGAGCTCGATGTTGGAGGCGAACAGGCCCGTGGCTCCCAGCAGCCGCGCGAACTCGCGCAGGGCGGCCGGCTCCAGCAACAGCAGACAGGCCGGCGCGACCAGGGCGAGCATCGCGAACAGCGCCGGGAAGATGCGCCGGATGCGCGCGGCATAGAAGGCGCCGATGCTGTAGCTGCCTGTCGACAAGCGCTGCAGCAGCAGCTTCGTGATCAGATAGCCCGAGATGACGAAGAAGACGTCGACACCGACGAAGCCGCCGGGCAGCAGCGACGGCCAGGCGTGGAAGACCACGACCGGCATGATCGCCAGGGCCCGCAGTCCCTCGATGTCGGGCCGGAACTTCACGCGGGGGTCAGGCCAGCGCTTGGGCGAGCGCGGCGACGACCTGGTCCTGCTGCTCCTCGGTGAGGTCGGCGCTCATGGGCAGGCTCATGACGCGAGCCGCCGCGGCGACGCTGTGCGGGCAGTCCTCGGGCTTGCCGTATTTGGCATAGGCGGGCTGGTGGTGCAGCGGGCGCGGGTAGTGCACGGCGGTCGGGACGCCGGCCTCCTTGAGCTTGGCCTGCACGGCCTCGCGGTTGTCGACGAAGACGGTGTATTGCGCCCAGACGCAGTCCCGGTCCGGCCGCACGGCCAGCAGTTGCAGGCCCGGGATGGCGGCGCTCAGCTTGGCGCGGTAGGCATCGCCCAGCTCCAGGCGGCGGCGCACTTCCCACTCGAAGCGGTCCAGCTTGCCCAGCACGACGGCGCATTGCAGCGTGTCCATGCGGCCGCCGACGCCGATGCGCGTGTGCAGATAGCGCTGGCTCTGGCCGTGGGTGCGGATCTCGCGGCAGGCCTGGGCCAGCTTGTCGTCATTGGTGAAGATGGCGCCGCCGTCGCCATAGCAGCCGAGCGGCTTGCTGGGGAAGAAGCTGGTGCAGCCGAAGGTGGAGGTGTTGCAGCTCTTCCTGGCTTGATAGCTGGCGCCGAAGCTCTGGGCGGCGTCTTCGATGACGGCCAGGCCATGCTTTGCGGCAATGGCGTTGATGGCGTCCATGTCCGCCACCTGGCCATACAGGCTGACCGGCATGATGGCCTTGGTCCTGGGCGTGATGGCGGCCTCGATCAGGGTCGGGTCGATGTTGGCCGTGTCCGGCTGGATGTCGACGAACACCGGCACACCACCGGCCAGCACGATCATCTCGGCCGTGGCGGCGAACGTGAAGGGGCTGGTGATGACTTCGTCACCCGGCTCCAGGTCCAGGGCCATCAGGCAGATCAGCAGGGCCTCGGTGCCGCTGGCGACGCTGATGCAGTGCCTGGAGCCGGTGTAGGCGGTCAGCGCCGCTTCCATCTCCTTGACCTCCGGGCCGAGGATGTACTGGCCGTGGTCCAGCACCTTCTGGATGCGGGCGTTGATGTTGTCGCGCAGGGCCGCGTACTGGCTCTTGAGGTCGATGAAGTCCATCAGATGATCTCCAGGCGATTGCCGCTCAGACGGTAGCGGTCGCCGGTGTGGGGGCAGGTGGCGTCGACGGGCTGTTCGCTGGCGACGGGCAGTTCAAGGCGCTCGCCGAAACGGCTCATCCAGCCGATCTGCTTGGCGGGCACTCCCACCATCAGCGCGAAGTCGGGCACGTCGCGGTTGATGACGGCGCCGGCGCCGATGAAGGCGTAGCGGCCCACCGTCGTGCCGCAGACTATTGTTGAATTGGCACCCAGCGTGGCGCCCTGCTTCACCAGGGTGCGGCGGTACTCGTCCTTGCGCGTGACGGCCGAGCGCGGGTTGTAGACATTGGTGAATACCATGCTGGGGCCGCAGAACACGTCGTCCTCCAGCGTCACGGCGTCATAGACGGAGACGTTGTTCTGGATCTTGACGTTGTTGCCGATGCTGACGTCGTTGCCGACGAAGACGTTCTGGCCGAAGGAACACTTGGCGCCGATGCGGGCGCCGGCGCTGATATGCACGAAATGCCAGACGCGGCAATCCGCGCCGAGCTGAGCGCCTTCGTCGACGATGGCCGAGGCGTGGATGGTCGTCGCCATGATCAGTAGGCCAGCGGCAGGTTGATGCGCTTGCCGTCGCGGGCGCTCATGTAAAGGGCGATCAGCAGCTCCAGCGACTTCAGGCCCTCGCGGCCGTCGGTCTCGGGATGGGCCTCGCCGCGCAGCGTCTTGATGACGTTGTCGTAGTACAGCGGATGGCCAAAGCCATAGACCGAGGTGGTCTGGTAGCTGGCGTCCTTGATGAGGTCGTCCATGTCGTGCGGCGCCTCGAACTCCCAGTGCTGGATCTCGTTGACGGCCAGGCCGCCGACGCGCACCGAGCCCTTCTCGCCCAGCAGGGTGATGGAGCCTTCCAGGTTCTTGGGATAGGTCAGCATGCTGACGTTGACCGTGCCCATGGCACCGTTGCGCCACTTCAGCGCCGCCACGCCGCTGTCCTCGACCTCGATGTTGCGGGCCAGCGTGCCGGTGTAGGCCATGACGCTTTCGACCGGGCCGCAGATCCAGTCCAGCAGGTCGACGTAGTGGCTGGCCTGGTTCATGAAGGCGCCGCCGTCGAACTCCCAGGTGCCGCGCCATTCGGCGCTGTCGTAATAGCTCTGCGGGCGCGTCCAGAAGACGTTGACGGCGATGTTGTAGAGGCGACCGAAGCGGCCCTCGGCAACGGCGCGCTTGAGCAGCTGCAGCGTCGGGTTGCGGCGGTTCTGCTTGACGACGAAGAGGCGCACGCCGGCGTCGTCACAGGCCTTGACCATGGCCAGACCGTCCTGCCAGCGCGTGGCCATGGGCTTCTCGGTCATCACGTCGATGCCGGCGGCGGCGACCTCGATGGCCTGGCGGGGATGCAGGCCGCTGGGCGTCGTCAGCACGACGCAGTCGATGCGCAGTTCGCCCTTCGCGGCCAGCAACTCGGTCAGCGACGCGAAGCCGCGCGCGCCGGTCTTGGCGACGGCGGCCTGCAGCGCGGTGGCATCGGTATCGCACACCGCCACGAGTTCGGCGCGCTCGGCGTGCTTCTTGATCGCCTCGATGTGGTTCTGCGCGATGCGGCCGCAGCCGATCAGCGCAAAGCGGACCAGGCGGCCGGTGACGGGAGGACGGGGCTGTTGCATGCGGTTCACCTGTAGATTGTCTGTGTCGGTTTAGGCGGCATTGTCGGCAGATCGCCGCCAGAAGCGCGTCAGTCTTGCAAATGCTGGATCGGCGGCCAGCGGATGGCGGCACCAGGCCAGCGCCAGCAGCCACGACACGCAGCAGCTGAGGATGGCCAGCACGAACCAGGGGATGGGCAGGGTCTGGCCGGGCTCGCGCGGGTGCAGCCACAGCAGCAGCGCCGGCAGGGCCAGGGACAGCAGGGCCACGGCCCCGCTGCGCGAAAGCTGGCCACGCAGCACCCGCCAGTCGTTGGGCAGGAACCTGCCCTTCACCGCATAGACCAGCGGCAGCTGCAGCAGATTGGCCGCCACCAGGCCGGCTGCGCAGGCCCAGGGCTCCCGCCAGTAGGCCGCTGCCGCGACGATGAGGACCGCGCGGCCCGGCTGGAAGACCACCTCCATCCGGGTCAGCAGGTCCATGCGTCCCATGGCCACCATCAGATTGCCGATCAGGCTGATCGCCGCGGCCAGCGCACCCGCGAGGCAGAAGATGGGGACCAGCGGCGCCGCCGCATCCCACTGCGGCCCGAACAGCAGCCTCAGGGTCTCCAAGCCGTACAGCGCCACGAAACCGTAGAAGGGCCAGGCCACCACGCAGACATAGGTAACGCTGGAGATGTACAGCGGCTCCATGGGCTGCTGTTCGCGCACCGCCTTGGCATAGGCGGGATAGGCCACATTGCGCACGGCGCCCATCAGGTCGCGATGGAAGAGATTCATCAGGCCCTGGGCGCGGCTGATCAAGGCGACGGGCGTGAAGCCCATCAGCTTGCCCACGGCCAGGTCGTTGATGTCCATGGATACCGAGGTGACGACGCCCACCAGCGAACTCTGGGCACCGAACTTGAACAGACTGCGCCATTGCGACAGGCCGGGTCTCAGCAGGCGCCGCTCGCCCTGGGCCCACCAGGCAGCAAAGCCGGTGGTGGCGCTCACGACCAGCGTGCCGGCCACGAGGCCGACCGGGCCGAAGCCGGCCCAGGACAGGCCGACGCTGGTGAGCGCACCGGCGAGCGTCGCCATCAGGTTCACGACGGCCAGCGGCTTGAAAGCCAGGCGGCGGCGCAGCAGGGCCAGCGAGATCGTCGAGAAGGGCAACAACAGGAAGTTCAGCGAGGCCAGCCACAGCAGGTCGCGCATGCGCGGCTCGCGGTAGAAGTCGGCCACCCAGGGCGCTGCGCCCAAGACGACCAGGCCCAGGCCGATACCGATGATCAAGGTGACACCCAGCGCCGTGCGGATGTGCTCGTCGGTCAGGTCCTTCTCCTGGATCAGGTAGCTGGCCACGCCGAAGTCGCGCAGCACCTGGGCGATGCTGATGACGGCCAGCGTCACCGAATAGACGCCGATCTGGTCGGGCGTCAGCAGCCGCGCGATCAGCAGGTTGCTGACCAGATTGATGAAGATCAGCGCATACCGCTCCGCGAAGGAGAACAGCAGCGCGCTGCGCACGCCGCTCATTTCAGGGGCTCCAGTTGGCGGCCATCGGCGGCGGCGTCCAGCACCTGGCCCAGGCGGCGCGTCGTGGAGGCGCGGCTGTAGCGCTCGATGTCCCGTGCCGGCTCGACGCAGCCTTGCCCTCGCAGCCACGTCAGCAGGGTCCGGGCCAGGCCGGCCACGTCGCCTGGTTCGACGCGCAGTCCGCCACCGGTCTCCTCCAGCACCCGGGCGACCTCGCTGGCCTCGGGCACGACGGCCAGGATGGTGCGGCCGCAGGCCAGGTATTCGAAGAGCTTGCCGGGCAGCGAGGCGATGGCGTAGTAGCCGCTGGGCACCGGCAGATAAAGCAGGTCGGCCTGCTTCATCAGCGTGACGGCCTGGCCATGGGGTACGGGGCCCAGCTCGCGGACCCACTCGGTCACGCCGGCCTCAGCCGCCGCGCCGGGCTTGAAGCCGGCCGCCTGCACGCGCAGCCGCGCCAGCTCGGGTGCGCCCTGGGCCTTCAACAGCGCGATGGCGGCGTAGAGGTCCTGCAGGCCGTAGCCGGGCCGCCAGACACCCGTGTAGGCGATGCGGAACAGCCCATCGGCGGGCAGCTCGACCTCGCCCGCGAAGTCAGCGGGCTCGAAGCCATTGGTGATGAGGTGCAGGTCGTCGCGGCCGCAGTCGCGGCCCACGCTCTCCACCAGGGCGTGCGTGACCGTGATGACGGCCGCCGCGTCCTGGGCGGCCATGCGTTCCAGCGCCGGGTTGTCGCGCAACTGCTCCGGCGTGGCCTGCTCCCAGGCCATGTCGCCGCTGGGCGTCCACTGGTCGCGGTAGTCCAGCACATAGGGCTTGCCGGTGCGGCGCGACAGCTCGCGGGCGGCGAGGAAGGCCGTCCAGGGCCAGCCGCTGGCGTAGATGACGTCGAAACCCTCGCGCTGATGCAACTGCATGGCCCGCTCGACGGCGGGCTGGAGCCAGCCGGCCGCCTTGTCGGGCAGATTCTCGCGAGCGCGCAGCCGCCAGGCCAGGCCTTCGACGGCGCGCTCGCGCAGGCCACCGGGTAGCCAGCCCGCCAAGCGCCGGGCCAGCGCGCGCGAACGCAACGGCACGCGCTCGACGCGGGTGCCAGGCCGCAATTCGGCCAGCATCTCGGGCTCCACGCTCGAGGCGCCATCGGGCTCCAGCGCCACCACCAGCGGCTCCCAGCCGCAGTCGGGCAGGTTGTTGACGAAGCTCAGGCTGCGCCGCGTGCCCGAGTTGGCGATCGGCGGAAACAGAAAAGCGAGAACGAGAACCCGGCGCATCAGTTGGACAGATTGCGCGCCAGGCGCAGGCCGAACTTCAGGCGGCCGCGGTCCCAGGGCGTGAAGCGCGGGATCTGGAAGATGTCGTCGCCGCGCCGGGCCGCGGCCCAGCGGGTGGAGACGGCGGCGTCGAAGCCCAGCTCGCGGGCGATGGCGGGATGCACCTCGGGCAGATAGTCGGTGCCCGGCTTGCCGTTGGGATAGGCGAACACGCCGACCTTCTCGCCCAGCAGCGCCTGCAGCGTGTCGCGGCTGCGGCCCATCTCGTCGGCCGCCTGCCTGGCGTCCAGCGTGGCCAGGATGGGATGGCTGACCGTGTGCGCGCCGATCTGCATGCCGGCGCGGCGCAGCGCCCTCACCTGCTCGCTGCTCATCATCAGGTCGTCGGGCGGGCGCACTTCGGCGCGTCCAGCGATGGCATTGACGCAGGCCACGCGAGGCTCGGGCGGCAGGTATTTCACGCGCTCGATGAGCTTGCCCAGGGCCGCGCGACGGCTGGCCGTGTCGCCCAGGGCGTGCTGGCCGAGATCCTCGCCGCGGCCGTCCTGCAGGCCACGCAGGTCCAGCAGGGGCTTGGCGCTCAGCCGCACGGACTCGATCAGCGTGTCGTTCCACATGCGGCCACCGTCCAGGAAGCCGGTGGCGACGAAGAAGCTGCAGGGCAGGCCATGCTTTTGCAGCAGGGGCAGCGCGACGTCATGGTTGTCGGCATAGCCATCGTCGAAGCTCAGGGCCGCGGCGCGGGCCGGCAGGCTGCCCTCCTGCAGGCGGCGGGCCGCCTCGTCCAGAGGCAGCACCTGGAACCAGGACTTCACCCAGCCCAGCATCTCGTCGAAGCGCGCCGCGTCCACCTCATCGGGGAAGAGCGGGTCGGGCTCGCGCAGCACGCGGTGAAAGATCAGCACGTTCAGCCGCGCGCGCGCGCCGGCCGGGGACAGCAGTTGCAGCAGCGGTGTCATGGCAGCGGGATGCTTTTCTTCTTCTGGAAACGCTTCTTCAGGAACTCGGGCCAGTAAATGACCGGCTCCTCCTTCTCGCGCAGCCATTCCTTGCGCTGCAGCCAGCGCTGGCCGACGACGGCCAGGACCAGGATGTTGTAGGGCAGGTCCCAATAGCTCAGGCTCAGGAAGGCGCCACCCACGGCATAACCGGCCAAGCTGACCTGCAACATGCCGCCGAGGTCGGACAGCCACTGCGTCTCGGGCTTGCCGCGCGCCTTGACCCGCAGATTGCCGGCCGTGAACCAGACCATGGTGAACAGCGTCAGGAACAGGAAGAGGCCGACAAAGCCCTGCTCGCCCAGCACCATGAAATAGATGCTGTGCGCCGCGTGCACGTCGTTGGGATCAGGACCGTAAATCTGGAAGATGACGCCCGTCCAGATCATGAAGCCACCGCCGAAGAAGTTGGACTTCGCCAGGTTCCAGGCCATACCCCAGGCATTGATGCGGCCCATGGCCGACTCGTCCTGCTGGTAGGTCTTGATGGTGTTCATGCGCTCCCACCATTCCGCAGGCATCAGCGACAGCAGGGCCACCGCGACGACCACCATGCCGATGGCCCCCACCAGCTTGTTCTTGCTCCGCCACCACAGCACCAGGGCCATCGCGGCAATGGCCAGCAGCGCGCCACGGGAATGGCTGCCCAGGGCCGCCATCGCCATCAGCACCATGCAGATGGTCATCGTGGTCTTGGCCCATTTGGCCGTCATCTGCATCTGCAGGAAACGCATCAAGGGAATGACGATGACGATGGCCAGCGCAATCTCGTTGTTGCCCTCGATATAGGTGTTCTCCGGCCCCCAGACCTTGTAGCTGCCGCCGGTCAGCACCGTGAACGCGCCGCCCTTGACGCCGAAGAAGCCGATGGAGATGACCAGCACCCAGGTCAGCAGCATCATGTGGCGCTTGCTGTGCAGCAGCACGATGGTGACGAGGATCATCAGGTCGATCTTCATGACCCGCTTCCACAGCTCGAAGCTCTCGTCCAGCAGCAGCGAGAACGGCAGCGTGATGCACATCCACAGCATGAAGAGCATCAAGGTGACGTTCTCGCGGTTCAGCGAGTAGTCGCGCCGGTCCTTGGTGATGAAGAGGCCGATCAGCGTCGCCCCGCCGATGGCGGCGGCAAAGGGCATGGTCCGCAGCGCCCAGGTGAGCTGGTGCGGGTTCATGATGCTCATCCAGGTCCACCCCAGGATGCCGATCCAGGGCCGGCGGAAGGCCTGGATGATGATCCAGACCAGGATGGCGAGCAGGGTGAGGTCACGCATGGGGCGCGGCTCCCGTGATGGACCGGAACAGCGCCAGCTGGCCGTCAGTTGTCGCCTGCCAGCTGAAGCCTTCGGCATAGCGGCGGGTGGCGGAACGGTCCACGCCGGCACTCAGCAATTCGGCAACAGCCGTTGCGAACGAAGCGCCGTCGCGCTTGGCGACCAGGCGACCGGCCTCGGGGCGCCCCACCACCTCGGGCGTGCCCCAGATGTCGGTGGCGACGACCGGCGTGCCGCAGGCCATGGACTCCAGCAGCACATTGGCCCAGCCTTCGCGGCTGGAGCACAGCAGCAGCACGTCGGCGGCGCTGTACCACTTCAGCAGCTCGGTATTGGGCAGGGAGCCGGTCAGCCTCACCTTGTCGCTCACGCCCAGGCGGGCAGCCAGGGCCGTCAACGCCGCCCTCTCCTCCCCCTCGCCGATGACGACGAGGCGGGCACCGGGGCGATGCTTGACGAGTTCGGCCAGGGCTTCGATGGCCACGTGATGGCCCTTGCGCTCGATCAGGTGGCCCACCGACAGCAGCAGCGGTTCGCCCGCCACGCCCAGCTCGACGCGCATCTGGTCCTGAGGCAGCGGACGGAAGCGCTCCAGGTCGACACCGTTGCGCAGCGTGTTCAGCTTGGCGGAGTCATGCCCCCAGCCGCGCAGCACGTCCATCAGTGCCGCACAGACGCCGATGGAGCCCGACGCGCGGTTGGCAGCCCATTCGATCATCCGCTTGGGCAGCGGGTACTCCGGGATCAGGTTCAGGTCGGTGCCGCGGGCCGTGATGGTCAGCGGCTTGTTGAACCACTTGGACAACAGGGCGGCGGCGACGCCGTCCGGGTAGTAGTAGTGGGCGTCGATGAGGTCGAAATCGAAGCCCTCGGCTATAAGCTTGCGCACCGCGGCGCGTGCGCCCAGGGCCAGCGTCAGCGGCGCCGAGGTCATGCCGACCTTTGGGGCAAGCAGATAGCGCGGATGCAACACGTCCAGCCCATTGCGCTGCTCACGCGCCGGCGTGGCGGCGAACTTGGCGTAGTCGCCCCAGCGCGGATTCGTCGACGGGAACCACGGCACGGGCGCGACGACGCGCGACTCGACCTGGCCGCTCTTCATCAGCTCGCGCAGCCGCGTCTCCACGAAGATGCCGTGGCTCGGCCGCACGCTGCTGGGAAAGAGCGTGGAGAAGGTCAGGACCTTCAGCTTCTTCACGCTGCGGCCTCCACGGCTTCAGCAGCTTCGATGAGGATGCGGCCGAAGACCTCGGCAGCGACGCGGTGGCCGAACTGCGCCTCGACCAGCTCGCGGGCGGCGCGCGACAGTTTCAGGCGCAGGGCGCCGTCGGCGATGAGCTTGAGCGTGGCCTCGGCCAGCGCCTCGACGCCGTCGGCGCACAGGAAATGCGTGCCGTCCTCGACGTCCAGGCCCTCGATGCCGATGCTCGTCGACACGACGGGCAGGCCCATGGCCATGGCCTCGAAGGCCTTGATGCGGGTGCCGCCACCGACGCGCAGCGGGATGACGAAGGCCTGGGCGTCGCGGGCATGGTCACGTACATCGTCGACAAAGCCCGTGAAGCTGACGCCCGGCACATTGCGCTGCACCAGCGAGGCCGGCGGGTTCTTGCCGACGACGCGCAGCTTGGCCTCAGGCACCTGGGCAAGCACCCGCGGCCAGACCTCTTCGATGTAGAAGCGGATGCCGTCGACATTGGCTTCCCAGTCCATGGAGCCGGTGAAGACGACCGTCGGTGCGCCGTCGGCCGGGGCCTGCCAGGAGAAGAAGTCCAGGTCCACGCCGGTCGGGATGGCACGGGCCGTCTTCAGGCCGTCGTTCTTCTCGAACATCCTGGCGTCGCGTTCGGACACGGCGACGACGCGCGTGAAGGCCGACAGTGCCTCGCGCTCGAAGCGGCGCATCTTGGCAGCCTGCGAGGCCCACAGCCAGCGCAGCGGTGCACTGGCGGCCGTCTTGGCATGGCGCTCGAAGATCTCGGCTTCGACGTTGTGCGTGAAGCAGACCGTCGCGCCCTTCAGCGTCTCGGGGCGCAGCACGGCGGCATGGACGAAGTCGAAGACCACGACGTCGAAGTTCTCCGCGGCCAGCAACTGCTCGACGGCGGCGACGGCGGCCGGCGTGCGGTCATTGACCACATTGATGGGCAGGGACGACAGCAGGTCGGGCGCGCGCCGCCAGCGCGGACGCGCCTCGCTGGGCTGCCAGCCGATGAAGCGCCCGCACAGACGGTCGAGTTCGCCCCGCCATTCGCGCTGCTGCTCGGCGGTGGCAGGCGACAGCAGCGTGATGTCGAACCGGCCGCTCTCCTCCAGCCCGCGCAGGATATTGCCCGTGCGGATCTTGCCGCCGGCATCGGCCGGGAACAGGAAGACCGGCGAGACGAACGCGACCTTCAGCGGGCGCTGCCGGGTCGCGGCATCCGCCGCGGCGGCCTCGCGCGTCGGGGCCAGGCTCATCACCAGCAGATGCCCTCGTACTGAGCGAAACCGGCCTCACGCAGGTCGGCATAGCCGTTCAGGTCCACGACACGCGCGCCCCTGCCCAGGGCGATGATGCGCCGGCGGGTCTCGGCGTCGGCATGGCCGACGACGATGATCTCGGCGCGCGCCAGCACGGCGTCGGGCGTCTCGTGCAGCAGCTTGTCGAGGTGAGGAATCTCGCGGTCGATGTATTCCTTGTTCTTGCCGAGCAGGCGGGCGATCTTGACGAACTTGTCGTAGATGGACAGGTCGAAGCCCTTGCCCAGCAGCTTCTCGGCCAGCACCACCAGCGGAGAATCGCGCAGGTCGTCGGTGCCGGGCTTGAAGGCCAGGCCGAACAGGGCCACCGGCTTGCGGCCCTGGGCGGCGATGAGGTCGTAGGCGCGGCCGATGTGGGCGTCGTTGCTGGTCAGCAGCGAGCCGAGCACGGGGATCTCGACGCCCTGCTCGCGGGCGATGGTCAGGAAGCCCTTGACCTCCTTGGGCAGGCAGGAGCCGCCGAAGGCGAAGCCGGGGCGCAGATAGGCCTTGGAGATGTTGAGCTGCTTGTCCTCGCAGAACAGGGCCAGCACGTCGCGCGAATCCAGGCCGGCTTCCTTCAGCACGGCACCGGCTTCGTTGGCGAAGACGATCTTCAGCGCATGGAAGACGTTGCACAGGTATTTGACCGACTCCGCCACGCCGACGTCGGCGGCGACAAAGCTGCCGGGCACGCCGGTGTACAGGCGCTTCATGACTTCGACGCCGGCCTCGTCCAGGCTGCCGACGATGGTCTGCGGCGGGTTGTGGAAATCGGACACCGACGAGCCTTCGCGCAGAAACTCGGGGTTGAAGACCAGGCTCAGGCGGTCGCCGATCTTGCGGCCGGCGGCCTTCTCCAGCAGCGGCGCGATGCGGGCCCGCGTGGTGCCGGGCGCCACGGTGCTGCGGATCACCAGGGTGTGCTGGCCGTCCTTCTTGGCGATCTCGGCGCCGATCTGGCCGACGACGGCGTCCAGCGCCGTCAGATCGGGCATGTAGTTGGGCAGGGACGGCGTGGCGACCGAGATCAGCGAGATCTCGGTGTCGCGCACGGCCGCGGCGACATCACGCGTGGCGGTCAGCTTGCCGGCCTTGACGGCGGCGCCGATCAGTTCCTCGATGCCCTCTTCCACGACGGGCGACTGGCCTGAGGCGATCAGCTCGACCTTGAGCGGGTTGATGTCCACGCCCACCACGTCGTGGCCGAGTTCGGGCAGGCAGGCGCAGGACACCGCACCGACGTAGCCGAGACCGAAAACCGAAACCTTCATGTCGTCCCTTTATCTCTTTGAAATCGTTCAGGCCGCGGCGCGTGCCGGCGCGGCGCCCAGGCCCGCATTGCGCAGGAAGGCGTCGAACATCAGCAGAACCCACAGCGGCTGGGCGTGATCCATGGTGCCGCGCTCGTGCTGGTCCAGCAGGCGGCCGACGACGCTGGGGTTGAACCAGCCGGTCTGGGCCAGCGCGCCCTGCTGCAGGGCCTGGCGGGTCTGCTCGCGCAGCGGGCCGCGCAGCCAGCGCGCCAGCGGCACGGCGAAGCCCATCTTGGGCCGGTAGAGCACGTCGTTGGGCAGCATGGGCTCCAGCGCCTTCTTGAACAGGTATTTGCCTTCCTGGCCGCGCAGCTTGAGGTCGGACGGCAGCGAGGCGACCCACTCCACCAGCTGGTGGTCCATCAGCGGCTCGCGCACTTCCAGGCTGTGCGCCATGCTGGCGCGGTCGACCTTGGTGTTGATGTCGCCCGGCAGATAGGTGTGGATGTCCAGGTACTGGATCAGGGCCAGCGGGTCGTCGGTGTTGGCACGCTGGGCGTGGTGGTGGAAGACCTCGCTGGCATGCCAGCCCTGCAGGTCGCGCTTGAAGCCGTCGCTGAAGAGTTCCTGGCGCAGCGGGTCGCGCACCAGGCCCATGGTGTTGAAGTAGGCGTCGACCGAGTTGCGAGCGATGGCCTGGAAGGTGGTCTTGGCGCGGAAGACGCGCGGCGCCCAGTCGGCCTTGGGATACAGCCTGGCCAGCGGACCGAACACGCCCTTGCGCAGGGCCAGCGGGAAGGCGCTGCGCATGCGCTCTTCCATCATGTGCATCTTGTAGCGGCGGTAGCCACCCAGGCTCTCGTCGCCGCCGTCACCGGAGAGCGCCACCGTCACATGCTTGCGCGCCAGCTCGCAGACCCGATAGGTGGGAATGGCCGACGAGTCGGCATAGGGTTCGTCGTAGAGGTGGGCCAGCAGGTCGACGAGGCCGAAGTCGTCGCTGTTGACGACCTCGACGCGGTGGTTGGTCTTGTAGCGGTCGGCCACCTGCTGGGCGAACTCGGTCTCGTTGAACTTGGGGTCGTCGAAGCCGATGGAGCAGGTGTTGACCGGCTGGTCGTCCAGCTGGGCCATGGCGGCCACGACGGCGCTGGAGTCCACGCCGCCGGACAGGAAGGCGCCCAGCGGCACCTCGGCCTTCAGGCGCAGCTTGACCGACTCCTTCAGGCGGCGGCGCAGTTCCTCGGCGGCCTCTTCCTCGCCGATCTTGGCGTCCAGCGTGAACTTGACGTCCCAGTAGCGCTGCGGCGTGCCCAGGGGCTGGCCGCGCTTGACCAGCAGGCGGTGGCCGGGGGCAAGCTTCTGGGCATGGCGGTAGATGGTCCAGGGGTCGGGCACATAGCCCAGCGCGAAATAAGCCTCGACGGCGCGCGGGTCGATGTCCTGGCGCAGGCCGCCGTGGGCCATCAGGCTCTTCAGCTCGGAGCCGAACAGCAGCCAGCCGTCCTCGGTCATGGCGTAGTGCAGCGGCTTCACGCCCAGGCGGTCGCGGGCCATGAACAGGCAGTCGCGGCGCTTGTCATGGATCATGAAGGCGAACATGCCGCGCAGGTGGTGCACGCAGTCCTCACCCCAGTGCTCCCAGGCGCGCACGATGGCTTCGGAGTCGCTCTTGGTGCGGAACACATAGCCGTGGCCGCGCAGTTCGTCCATCAGCTCGAGGTAGTTGTAGACCTCGCCGTTGAACACCAGGGCCACCGACTTGTCGTCGTTGAAGATGGGCTGCTGGCCGGTCGCGATGTCGATGACCGACAGGCGCCGGTGGCCGAAGCCCACGCCGGGCTCGATGTGCAGGTCACCCTCGTCAGGCCCGCGATGGTGCTGGGACTCGTTCATCCGGTGCAGGCGCTCGCGCTCTGGGAGGCGCTGGCCGCGGGTATCGAACAGACCGGTGATGCCGCACATGGGGTTGAGACCTGGTTCAGCCAATCATTGGAGAGAACCACGCCTGCCGAAACAGCAAGGCGCGGAGAAAGGCGGATTCTTACCGAGCTTGGTGACCGCGCCAGCGCTTTGCTGTCCCCGGTGTGATGTCAGGCACGGGTTAACCCCCCGTCCGGGGGATGTCCGGCCCTCGGAAGGCGGGGCCGGAGCCCGCCCACAAGCGCCGATACTTCGGCGCCCCCACCCGCCCTGCCCTTCCACAGCCCTCCTGCCTTGATCGCGCAACTCCTGTCCTTCCTGTCGGTCGGCGTGCTTGCCACCGCGCTGCAGTACCTGCTGACGGCCGGCCTGGTGCTGGCGGGCTGGTTACCGCTCGTGCCGGCGTCGACGGTGGGTTTCCTGGTCAGCGCCGCGTTCAACTACTGGGCCAATGCCCGGCTGACCTTTGCCCGCCAGGGCAGCCCGGTGCGCGACCGCTCGCAGCAGCTGCGCTTCGTGGCCATGGTGGCCCTGGGCTGCGCCCTCAATGCCGGCCTGCTGCGCATCGGCGTCTCGCTCGGTCTGCATCCCATCCTGAACCAGCTCCTCGCCACCACGGGCGTGCTGGCCAGCAACTTCACGCTCAGCCGTCTTTGGGTGTTCCGCAAATCCTGACCGTCATCCCGCCATGGAACTGATCGACCCCAACCAATTCCACCGTGCCAGCTGGGCCGGCGCCAACGCGCCGGTCGTCAACTTCGTGCTGCCCTGCTACAACGAGGAAGCCGTGCTGCGCGAGACGGCCAGCCGCCTCGGCGTGCTGCTGGGTGAGCTCAAGGCCGAGGGCCTGATCGCGCCGGCCAGCTCGGCCTACTACGTCGACGACGGCAGCCGCGACGGCACCTGGGCCCTCATCGAGACGCTGGCCCGCGAGCGCAACGACGCCTGCGGCATCAAGCTCAGCCGCAACCGCGGCCACCAGAACGCGCTGCTGTGCGGCCTGATGTCGATCGGCGGCGACGCGCTGATCAGCCTGGACGCCGACCTGCAGGACGACCTGGCCATCATCCCGGACATGATCCGCGCCTTCCGCAAGGGCGACGAGCTGGTCTATGCCGTGCGCCGCCGCCGCGACACCGACACCTTCTTCAAGCGCTTCACCGCCGAGGGCTATTACAAGGTGCTGGCGTGGATGGGCGTGGAGGTCGTCTTCAACCATGCCGACTACCGCCTGATGGGCCGCCGCCCGCTGGAGGCCTTGCGCCACTACGAAGAGACCCACCTCTTCCTGCGCGGCATGATCCCCCAGCTCGGCTACCGTAGCAGCGTCGTCGCCTTCGACCGCGCCGAGCGCTTTGCCGGCGAATCCAAATACCCGCTGTCCAAGATGCTGTCGCTGGCCTGGCGGGGCGTCACTTCCTTCTCTGCCGCGCCGCTGCGGGCCATCACCAGCCTGGGGGCCATGGTGTCCCTGATCAGCGTCGCCTTCGGCCTGTGGGCCCTCTTCATCCGCTTGTTCACCGAGGTGGCCCTGCCCGGCTGGGCGTCCACGGTGATCCCGATGTATCTGCTCGGCGGCATCCAGCTGCTGGGCCTGGGCGTCATCGGCGAATACCTGGCCAAGGTCTACGAGGCCAGCAAGCAGCGGCCGCGCTTCCACGTCGAGGCCATCACCGGTCACTGGGGGCAGCAGTGATCGCCAGGCTCGACCGGCCCCGGGCGGCTCATCTCGTCGCCGTCGGCATCGTCGTCGCGCTGGCCTATGCCTGGCTGTGCTCGGCCCTGAAGGTCGACGACGTCGAGCGCTACTGGTACGAACTGGGCGCCAACAGCTTCTTCTGGGACCTGGGCCACCTGTGGATGCAGCCGCTAGCCATGCTGCTGTACCGCGCCAGCGGCGGCGTGCTGGGCATCAACCACAGCCTCGAGGCCATCAACGTCGTCTCGGTGGCACTGGGCTGTGCGGTGTTCTTCGCCACGCTGCGAGAAGCCGGGCATTCGGCGCTGAAGAGCGCGGCCGCCGTCGCTTTCGTCGCGATCAGCTTCAACCTCGTCACGCTGGGACCCACGGCACACATCAAGCTGATGGTCTTCCCGCCGCTGGCGCTGGCGCTGCACCATGCACTGCGCTGGGAGCGGGCCGAAGCCGCGGGCGACTCCGGAACCCGCGACATGGTCTGGAGCGCGGTCTGGTCAGGCGTGGGCGTGAACCTGCTCGTCAGCGTGCTGCCGCAGGCGATGCTGCTGGCGCTGTTCATGCTCATCCGCAGCGCGCGCCGGCACGGCTTGCTCAAGGCCGTGCGCCACGTGCTGCCCTATGCGGTCACGCTGACCGTCGTCGGCTTCACGCTGTTGCTGGCCGCCTATATGACGGCACGCCAGACCGACACCACGCATGCCAGCGACCTCGTGAGCTTCACGATCGGCGGGCTCAAGGAGAAGCAAGAGTTGCAGACCTGGCTGGTCTCCTGGAAGGAGATGCCGCTGCGCTTCGCGTTCAGTCTCATCAACAACTTCGCCTTCCTGCCGTCGCTGGGCACGCTGGGCCGCGCCTGGATGTGGGGCTGGCTGCCAGACGTCAAGCCCGTGTTGCCGTCCCTGCTGGGCCAGGCAGCCCTGGCGGCACTGGTGGGTGGCCTGCTGCTGTCCACCTTCGTCATCGGTGCCCGCCAGGCGCTGCGCAAGGCCGAGCCGGGGCTGCTTTCGCCCTGGGCCTTCGTGCTGGGCGCCGCGGCCTTCTCGTACTACTACAACCTCAACGACCCCGAGCATTGGTTCCAGTTCACGATGCCCGTGGCGCTGCTGGCACTGCAACTGCGCCGGCGCTGGCTGGACGCACTGCTGCTGGGTGTGACGCTGCCGGTGCTGCTGGTGGTCAACATGGCAGGGTACGGCGTCCCCAAGGCCCGCTTTGCGCTGGCCGAGCGCCAGCAGGCCCTGCAGACGGCGCTTGGCCCGCAAGGCCTGTACGTCGGCTTCGCCGCCTACCCCGGCGAGCCCGACAGCAGCCTGTTCGACACGCCGGGCATCGAGCGCTTCAACATCGACCTTGTGCAGCTGAACGAGACCAAGGCCGACACTGCCGCCCTGCTGGCGCGGCTGGACGCGCATGTCGATGCAACGCTGGCGCGCGGCGGCCGCGTGCTGGTGTTCCGAGCCCTGGACGACGAGGACTGGCGAGGCCCGGTCATGCAGGTGGCGCAGGCAGGCCTGCCGCGCAACAAGCTGCGGGAGCACCTGGCGGCACGCTACGCGATCAGCGGGCCGGTGGATGCCGGCGGCTTCCCGGCGTTTGAACTACGCGCGCGCTGACGCGTACAGAGAGCCGTAGGCGGCGATCATGCCGTCCAGGCTGAACTGGGCCCGAGCACGGGCCAGCGACGCATCGGCCAGGCGCTGGCGCAGGGCCGGCTCGTTGACGAGACGGGCCAGCGCAGCAGCCAGCGCAGCGCTGTTCTGCGACGGCACGAGCAGGCCGTTGGCCTCGCTCTCCACCAGTTCCGGATTGCCGCCCACATCGGTCGCCACCGGCGCACAGCCACAGGCCATGGCCTCCAGCAGCGTGTTGCTGATGCCCTCGGCCTGGGAAGGCAGGGCAAAGATGTCGAAATGCGGCAGCAGGGCCGCCACGTCGCTGCGATCACCGGGCAGCCAGGCCTGGTCCGACGCGCCGGCCTGCTGAAGGCGTTCCACGGCCGCCGGCAGCAGTGGGCCGCCGCCGAGCATGGCCAGGCGCAGCCGCGGCCAGTCGGCCGGGCAGAGCTCGCGCAGGCGCAGGAAGGCGTCGACGAGGTTGAGCGGATCCTTGACGGCCTGCATGCGGCCCACCGCGCCGATGACGAGGTGCTCGCCACGGCGATAGGGCCAGGCCTCGGGCGCGGCGGTCGCAGGCGCAAAGCGCTGCGTGTCCACGCCATTGCAGATGCGCAGCACGCGCTCGCGCGCAAAACCGACCGGCCCGGTCAGATAGGCCTCGATGGCCTTGGACAGGGCCACGAAACGATGTGTGCCAAACCCGTAGACCCGGCGCAGCCGCTGGTTGGTGCGGCTGACGCCGCCGAGGTCGTTGGTGTCCCAGCCATGTTCGCTGTGCACGCGCAGCGGCACGCGGGCCGCCCAGGCCGGCAGCTGGAATTCCATGGCGCCGAGGTTGCGCGTGTGCACGACGGCCGGGCGCAGTTCGCGCAGCAGCTTGTAGACGCGCGGATAGAGCCAGAAGCCCTGCCCAGGCGGCTTGTTCAATGAGATGAACTGGGTGCCCGGTGCCTTCACGCGCTCCTTGAAGGCGGTGATCTCGGTGACCGCCACCACGGCATGCCGGAAGTCCGGCAGGTGGTTGATGACGTTGACGACGCCGTTCTCCAGCCCGCCGGTGTCGAAGCGGTGCAGCAGGTGCACGACCAGAGGCCGTGCATCGCCGCCGCTGGCAGACATCACAGACGCCAGAGACGGAAGCCCGCGTCCTGCAGCGCCTTGCTGTCGAAGGCCGCCTTCACGTCGATGAAGGCGCCGCCCTTGGTGAGTTTCTTGCCGATGTCCTCGACCGACAGCGCCGCATATTCGCGATGCGAGACGGCGGCGACGATGGCGTCGGCGCGGGGCAGCTCGTCGAAGGGCATCAGGCGCACGCCGTACTCGTGCATGGCCTCTTCGGCCTCAGCCTGGGCGTCGGTCACGAAGACCTCGACGCCATAGGTCTTGAGCTCGTTGATGATGTCGATGACCTTGGAGTTGCGCAGGTCGCCGCAGTTCTCCTTGAAGGTCAGGCCCAGCACGTTGACGCGCGCGCCCTTGATGTAGCTGCCGCTGGCGATCATCTGCTTGATGGTCTGCTCGGCGATGAACTTGCCCATGCCGTCGTTGATGCGGCGGCCGGCCAGGATGACCTGAGGGTGGTAGCCCAGCATGTCGGCCTTGTGGGTCAGGTAGTAGGGGTCCACGCCGATGCAGTGACCGCCGACAAGGCCCGGCTTGAACTTCAGGAAGTTCCACTTCGTGCCGGCGGCTTCCAGCACCTCGGTCGTGTCGATGCCGAGCTTGTCGAAGATGATGGACAGCTCGTTCATCAGCGCGATGTTGAGGTCGCGCTGGGTGTTCTCGATGACCTTGGCGGCCTCGGCGGCCTTGATGCTGGACGCGCGGTGCACGCCGGGGATGATGATCTTCTCGTAGACCTTGGCGACCGTTTCCAGCGTCTCGGGCGTGTCGCCGGAGACAATCTTCAGGATCTTGGTCAGCGTGTGTTCCTTGTCGCCCGGGTTGATGCGCTCGGGGCTGTAGCCGACGAAGAAGTCCTGCTTCCACTTCATGCCCGATTCGCGCTCCAGCACGGGGATGCAGACCTCCTCGGTGGCGCCGGGGTAGACGGTGCTCTCGTAGACGACGATGGCGCCCTTCTTCATGTGGCGGCCGACGCTGGTGGAGGAACCGATCAGCGGGCGGAAGTCGGGGATATGGGCCTCGTCCACGGGCGTGGGCACGGCGACGATGATGACGTCGGCCTCGGCCAGCATCTTGGGGTCGTCGGTATAGACGGCGAGCTTCGCGGCCTGGACTTCCTCGTCCGTCAACTCACGGCTCGGGTCCGTGCCACGCTGGCAGGCTTCGACCTTGTTCTTGGCGATGTCGAAGCCGATGGTGCGCATCTGCTTGCCAAATTCCACCACCAGGGGCAGGCCCACATAGCCGAGGCCGATGACTGCGAGCGTATTCATGGATAGGTTCTCGTTGCTGTAGTTTTCCGGAGGCGCGTGATTGTCACTGCTGACGGGCCGCATCGCGGTCGCGGACGCCCCGCAAAGCGGTGTCAATGGCGGCCCAATGCTGCTTGATGAAGTCTCGAAGGAGTGCATCGTCCTCACCGACGCGAGCCCTGTCGGCATAGATCAGCACAACGGCTGCATCGTCACCCTGCCCCGTCAACTTGCGCACTGCGCCGTACAGCTTGGCCTGCCAGTCGCTGACGAAGGGACGGCCATTGATCCAGTAGATCTGCCAGACGCGCAGCCGGGGCGCCAGATTGCCGCCGCCGCTGACCCGATCAAGCGCCTGCCCACGCAGCTCGCCAGTACGCCAAAGCTGACCGTCAACGCCACTGGTGCCCGCGGCGGTGCGTGACCATTCCTTGTCTTCCTCGTCGTTGACAAGATCGTTGACCGAGGTGATGAGCTGCCGGCCATATCGCTGGTCGCGGTAGTAGCCAACGTAGACACCGATGGCCGGGCCACCTGCCGCTGGCTCGAAGCGCCCGTGCAGCGTCTCCGCCGGGTTCTTGAAGTGCGGCTTCCAACTGCTCATCGGCTCCGCCACCCAGTTCATGCCGGGCAGGCTGGGCGCCGCGAGACTGGGCTGGCCATGGGCGCCGGCGCGATCGACCTGGACGCGCAGACCGGCCGGCAGCACCACGACAAGCAACGCGCCGAGCAGCACGGCCACATACAGATTGCGCGAACCGGTTGATCCGCCCTCGCCGGACGAGGCCAGCACCGGTTCCGGATCGGGATCCGCCCAGCGCGCGCCGATCATGAACATCGCCAGCATGATGATGCCGAAGAAGACCCAGCCGTAGATGATGTGATCCACGCCAACGGCGAGCTTGTTGCCGGACAGATGGCCCAGCATGACGATCATGTAGGCCCGCAACCAGTTGGCGATCAGCGGCGTCACGATGGCCACGCCGACAAAGGCCCAGCGCTTCTTGTTGGTGCGGTAGTTCAGGTAGGCGAACAGCGTCCCCACCATCAGCGAGGCCATCAGATAGCGGATGCCGCTGCAGGCCTGCACGACGGACCAGGAGCCGGTCGGGATGACGAACTGGGTGCCTTCACGGAACACCGGGATGCCGGTGGCGCGCAAGGCGACGACGGTGAAGTCGGCTGTGCGCTCGACCAGCAGGGGTGTCAGGAAGTCACCGAAGGGCACGGCGAAGAACAGGAAGCCCAGCGGGAAGGTGATGAGGCCCGCGGCCTGGGTTCCGATCAGCGCCGGCACCAGCACGACGCCCATGCCTACCAGCGCGAACTGCGTGGCCGCATTGGCTGCGGCCAGGTCACCCAGCACCCACAGCAAGCCGAGCGGCACCAGGGCCAACAGCCAGAGCGGCGCCGGCCGGGGCGTGATGGACGCCAGTTCGGCGCGGCGGCGCCAGACCAGCCAGGCCGAAATGGGCGGCACCACCCACGCGTGGGCGAAGGTCTCGGAGCGGTTCCAGATCTCGACCATGGCCGCGCCGGTGGCGAAATACAGAACGGCGAGCAGCCCCCAGGCCAGGACCAGGCCGAGAAGGGGGAGTCGCCAGGGTTTGGGCAGATGGATCAAGCAGCCTCCAGATGGCGGTCCAGGCCGGCCAGATGAGCGTCCCAGCTGTAGGCGCCCAGCACGAAATCGCGTGCAGTGCGGCCTGCGGCCTGGGCAGCGTCCGGGTCAGCCAGCAGCGCACCGAGGCGCTCGACGTAGTTGGATTCGGTCTCGGCGGGCTGCAGGCCGGCCTGCAGGTCGGCCGTGATGGCGCGCACGCAAGTGCCGGCCGCGACGACGGGTCGGGCCATGGCCATCGCCTCCAGCACCTTGTTCTGGATGCCGCGAGCCAGGCGCAGCGGCGCGACCACGGCGGCCGCATGCTGCAGATAGGGCCGCACATCGGGCACGGTGCCGGTCACGTTGATGGCTTCGCCCGCCAGGGCCTGCACGGCCGGCGCCGGGCTGCGGCCGACGATGTGAAAGCGCAGAGCCGGGAAGCGCTCACGCAGCGCAGGCAGGATGTCGCTCGCGAACCAGGTCACGGCGTCGACATTGGGCCAGTAGTCCATGGCGCCAGTGAACACCAGCGGCAGCTCGTCCTTCGTGAAAGGGCTGGCACGCGTGGGGTCCGGCGTGAAGAAGTCGGCATCGACGCCATTGCCCAGGGCCGCCAGGCGCATGTCGCACCCCGGGCTGAGCTCGCGGAACAGCGCCACTTCGTTGTCGGTGACGAAGAAGCTGCAAGCCGCGCCATCGGCCACGCGCTGCTCGAAACCCAGCAGCTTGGCGAACTCGCGGCGATACAGCCAGGACAGGGGCCAGGCATGCTCGGGCGCATAGTCGCGCCATTTGGCAGAGTCGACGTCGACGAAGTCCACCAAGGTCTTCACGCCCTTCAGGCCTGCCGTGTACTGGGCCATCACGCCGCTGAAGACGACGACGGCGTCGAAGCCCACGCGGGCTGCCGTCTCGTCCACCCAGGCCTGCAGGCCGGCGTCGCGGTAATAGGGCAGGCTCAAGGCCTCGCCGCTGAGCAGGCCGCGCAGGCTCAGCAGCTTGGCCGAGCGCGGGCTCAACCGGGCCGCGTGCATGCTCTTGCACAGCGCCTGCACGCGCGGCAGGTGCTGCTCGTCGTCGGGATCGTCCACGAAGGTGCCGAGATGGACCTCGTGCCGTGCCGCCAGATGCTTGAGCAAATGGTAGGAGCGCACCTTGTCGCCCTTGTTGGGCGGGTAGGGCAGGCGGTGGACGAGGTAGAGGATCTTCACGCGACGCCTCAGCCCAAGTTCTTGACGATGAAGGGCCCCAGCCAGTTCGCCACACCGATGGGCAGCTTGCGCCAGGCCTTGATCATCAGCTGGTACTTGGGGTTGTTCGGGTTGTTCTGGGGAATCGCGTCGCGCTTGAACAGCCGGTATTCGTAGCTCAGCGGCTGCGGCTCGAAACCCCAGTTCTTCTTGAAGGCATAGGGGCCGGTGCCCTGCTTGCTGCGGCCGTAGTCGAAGACCTTGAGACCGCGGGCACAGGCCCGGCGCATCAGCTCCCAGTACTTGAAGTCGTTGGCGGCAAGGTCGCGCGCGGCCTCGTCATCACCGGCGTAGTAGGGCATGCATTCGTCGCGGAAGTAGAAGGTCAGCACCGTGGACAGCGGCTTGCCGTCCGGGGCGGTGACTGTCAGCACCTCGGCGTCGGGGCCAAATTCATCCAGCAGCGCCTGGAAATACTTCTTGGGCATGGCCGGCGTGCCGTGTCGGTGCACGTTGTCGGCGTAGAGGTCGAAGAAGCGATCGACGTTGGCGTCGATCTCGGCCTTGAGCTCGTTCTTGATGCCCTTGCGCACCATGGCCCGCTGCTTGCGCGGGATGGCGAGCATGTTCGCCTCCTCGTCGGCCAGGATCTCCTTGCGGAAGGTCACGTAGAGGTCCTGGCGCGGCCAGTCGGCGTGGCGGGTGGGGCCCAGGTTGCGGTATTCCAGGTGTTCGGCGCCCTGCCCTCGCGCGATCTTCTCGGCCTCGGCCTCCAGCGCCGCGGCGGCCTCATCGTTCAGCGCGGCGACACCGCCGTAGACACCGAACGGCAGGCTGGAGACCGAGTGGCCGAACAAGCGGCTCTTGACCTCGGCCAAGGGCAGCACGCCCTCGATGACGCCGTCACGCTCGGCGTAGAGGAAGAAGCCCTTGTGGCCGAACACGCCCTCGATGATGCGCAGCCAGCCGCTGCGATGGAAGAAGGTGGCCTGTGGGTGGGCCAGCACGAACTCGTCCCAACGCGCGGACAAGGCTTTGTCTTGCGCGGCCAGGCGCGCAATGCGAACGGGGCCCGGCATTCAGGCGCTCAGCGGTTCGGCGCGCGGGCGCACGTCCCGGCCGAGGAAGATCTCGTCCATCCGGCCCCAGCGGAAATCTTCCAGCAGGCGCGCGATGCGGTCATGGGTGCGCGGGATGTTGACATAGTGGCGGAAGCGCGTCTTGGCGTCGATGCCGGGGACGCGAGGCTGCTCGCTGTCGATCTCCCAGGGATGGAAGTAGAAGACCGCCGGCTCGCCATCGATCTCGTTGACGCGGCGGATCATCCAGCGCGACAGCGCATAGGGCAGCAGGCGGAAGTAGCCGCCACCGCTGCTCGGCAGGTTCTTCGAGCCCATGCGCAGCGTCGTCACCGGGATCTCGAGCAGGCCCTCGCGCACCGGGTAGGCGAAGCGCGGCGAGTCGGGCATGCCGTAGTGGTCGTGGGCGATGGGGTAGACGCTGCTGGAATAGCGGTAGCCCGCATCGCGCAGCACGTCGAAGGCCCAGAGGTTGCCCTTGCCGATGGAGAAGCTGGGCGCGCGGTAGCCGACGACGGGTACGCCACCCAGGTCTTCCAGCATCTGCTTGGCGCGGCTGATGTCGTCCAGGAAGGCGGTGGGGCTCAGGTCGCTGGCGCGCTCGTGGCCATAGCCATGGCTGGCCAGCTCATGGCCGCCGGCGACGATGGCCTTGACGACCTGCGGATAGCGCTCGGCAATCCAGCCCAGCGTGAAGAAGGTGGCCTTGACCTGCTTCTCGGCCAGCAGGGCCAGGATGCGCTCGATGTTGCGCTCGACGCGGCACTCCAGGCCGTTCCAGTCCTCGCGGCGGATGTAGGGCGCGAAGGCGGAAACCTGGAAATAGTCCTCCACGTCAATGCTCATCGCATTGCGCAGGGCCGGGGTCTTGGTAGGCATCAGCATGGCAAACCTTCTGTCAATGCTGTTTGACGGCGTCCACCAGCTTCTGCAGCAGCGCCAGCGTCTGCAGATTGATGCGCTCCAGGCGCATCATGCTCCGCTCCAGGCGTTGCAGGCGGTCGGTGTGGTGGTCGGCGCTCAACGCCGCGATCTCGGTGGACAGGCCATCGACCTCGGCCGGGCTCAGCTTCAGCTTGCTCACGTCGAGCGCGCCAGGCGCGCTGTCGAGGGCGGCTGGTCGGCTGTCGGGCAGCTTGGCTGGCACGCTGTCCAGGGGGCTGGCGTCGCTGTGGCGCGGTGTCTCGCTTTCCTGGGCGATGTCGCGCAGCACTTCCTTCACGTCGGCCAGCGTCAGATGGCTGCGCCCCTGCATGAAACCCAGCAGCAGCAGGCGGTCGCAGAGCCGGTTGATGCGGCGCGGAATGCCGTTGCTGGCCTTGTGGATGGCCGGGAAGGCGTCGTGGTCGAAGGTGGGCTTGCCGGTGGAGCCCGCGCACTTCAGGCGGTGCTCCATGTAGCGCTGGGTCTCGTCCTCGTCCAGCGGGCCGATGTGGCAGGTCGCCGCGACGCGCTGGCGGAACTGCTCCATCTCGGGCTTCTGCAGGATGCCGCGGAACTCGGGCTGGCCGACCAGGAAGGTCTGCAGCAGCGACTGGTTGGCGAACTGGAAGTTGGACAGCATGCGCAGTTCTTCCACCGCACGCGGCGTCAGGTTCTGCGCCTCGTCGACGATCAGCAGGCAGCGCTTGCCCTGGGTGACCTGGTTGACGAAGAAGGCCTCCAGCGTCATCAGCAGCTCGGACTTGGGCGCATCCTTGACGCGCACGCCAAAGGCCGCGCCCACCATGCGCAGCGTGTCCTCGGCGTCGAGCTGGGTCGTCACGACATTGCCGATGACGACATTGCTGCGGTTCAGGCTGTCCAGCAGGCCGCGCAGCAGCGTCGTCTTGCCGGCGCCGATCTCGCCGGTGATGACGATGAAGCCGTCATTGCGCAGCACGCCATAGTCCAGGTAGGCCTTGGCCCGGCGATGCTGCTTGCTGCCGTAGTAGAAGTTCGGGTCCGGGCTGAGCTGGAAAGGCTTGCTGCTCAGGCCGTAAAAGGCTTCGTACATCGCTTCAGAACTGTTGGGTCAGATTGGCGTAGGCCGCATTCTCGGAATACGGCGTGACACCTTCAAAGCTGCTGTGGCGCGCCCCAAGCTGCACGCTCAGGCGCATGCCCAGGCGGGTGTTCCAGTTCAGCATCAGGCTGGTCAGCTGCGCGCGCGGGTTGTTCGCGGTGGCAACGGTCTCCTGGCGCGAAGCCGTCAGCGAAATGCCCGACACCGGCGAGAGCTGATAGCTGCCGGACAGCGAATAGGAGCGCTGCTCGATGCGCGGGTTGTTGGCCAGATCACCCTGGTTCAGGTTGTCGCCCAGGCGCGTGGTGACGGACCGGCTGGCGGTTGCAGTCACGTTGCTGCGCACGCCCTGCAGCGCAAAGCTCAGCATCTGGTTGCGCAATTCGCTCGGCCCGCTGGACAGGAAGCCCAGGGCGGCCTGGGCGTCGGGCGACATCCCCTGCGACAGCAGATAGGCGCGCACCAGCGTGTCGCGCTTGACAGGATCGGGCTCCAGCGACGCGAACAGCAGGAAGTAGAGGTCGTAGTTCGTCCGCGCGCCACCCGCCGCACCGGTATTGCCGAGCGTCACGGCGCGCGAGTCCGACAGGCGCCAGACCGAATTGCGCATGCGGTGCTCGAAGCTCAGGCCATGGCTGTCGCCATAGGAATGCTTCTGCCAGTTGCCGTTGACGCGGGTCCGCGGCGTGGGCGTCCAGTCCGCCGTCACGCCGCCGGTGAAGCCACTCTGCTCACTGCCGCTGCCGCTGAGGTAGTCGTTGCGCTCCTGGCCCGCATTGACGCTGAAGACCAGGTCGGGATTGGGCCGGTAGTTCAGCCCGGCAGTCAGGGAACTGTTGCGGTTGGCCAGCGCGATCTTGGGCCGTAGCTGCTGGGTATTGGCCTGCAGATACCAGCTCAGCAGACCGGCATTGAGCTGGGCCACGCGCAGGGAACCGCCACTGCCATGGCTGTCTCCCAGCGCGCTGCCGCGCACCTCGGTCATGGAGAAGTTGCCCCGCAGGTCAACGCTGGCCAGGCCGCCGAGCTGGCCATGCAGCAGCGGCGAGACGGTCAGGGTCCCGGTCTCGTGGCGATTCGGGTTGTCCAGCGCCGACACCGACCCCTGCGAGCCCAGCGTGGGTGCCGACTGCGCGCCAAAGGCCGACTGGTTCTGCTGGCCGATGCTGGCCTGGGCGTCGACAAAGAAGGTGCGCGGGACGATCTCGGCCTGGGCGTTGGCGGTCAGCGCGTTCTGCACCTGTGACCCGTAGGTGGTCTTCAGATACGTGATGCCATTGAGCGAATAGTCCAGACTGCCGCGCAGCGTGCCGGTGTTGCGGATGATGCTGATGCCGGGCGACACCGTGGTGATCAGTGCAGCATCCTTCTCGCGATCGTTCAGCCGCAGGTTGTCGGTCCAGGTCTGCGAGAAACCGATGCGCGGCTGGATGGGAGAGGGAGGCGCACCGCCTCCTTCGCCCTGCTGGGCTTGGGCCGCCAGCGCACAGAGCGCAAGGGCCAGGGGCAGATGGCGCGGCTCAGGTCTGAGCCGAGTCATTGCTGCCATAACCGTAGCCGTAGCCGTAGCCGTATCCGTAGCCGTATCCGTAGCCATACCCACCGGCTGCGTTCGGGCTGGCCTGGTTGAGCAGCATCATCTTCACCGGGCAGTTCTCGATCGCGGCCAAGGCCTGCTGGACGGCGCTCTGGGCGGTCTTTTCGGCATGGACGACGATGATGATCTGGCCCATGTGGGAGGCCAGCACGCGCGACTCGGTCGTCAACAGCAGCGGCGGCGAATCGAAAATGATGATGCGGTCCGGATAGCGCTTGGCCATGTCGTCGAGCAGATGACTCATGGCGTCGCTGGCCAGCAGTTCCGTCGCGCGCGGATGCGGCGTGCCGCTCGGCAGGATGGTCAGCTTCTCGACGTTGGTGCGCAGCAGCACCTCGGACATGTCGACGCGCTCTTCCAGCACGTCCAACAGGCCCGGGCCCTGCGGCAGGCCCAGCATGCGCAGCACGGAGGGGCGCGCCACGTCGGCATCGACCAGCATGACCGTGTTGTCCAGCTCCGCCGCAATGCTGAGGGCGAGATTGATGGACGTGAAGCTCTTGCCCTCGCCTGCCAGGGCGCTGGTCACCATCATCAGGTTGGCATGATTGATGGTGGCCGCACCCTTGCCCATCGCGTTCTTGATCAGGGGGCGCTTGATGACGCGGTACTGGTCGCCGGTCTGGGAACGCGGCGTATGCGGCATCAGGAAGCCCTGGGCCGCCAGGGCCACGACGTCGAGCTCCACCTTCTTGGACGACGGATGATGGCCATCGTCCTGGATCGAGATGCCGACATGGGGCCGAGATGAGGCGGGATCTGCCGGCGCGGGCTGGGCCGCCGTGGCGACGGGCGCCACTGGCTGCGCGGCGACGGGCGGCCGATCCGCTGCCGGCTGCGCGGCCTGTTCGTCGCCGGGCAGCACCACGCCGGCCTGGCGCAGTTGCTCGAGCCGCTGGGCGGCTTGTTCAATCAAGCTCGTCATGTCAAACCACCTGCCGGCTCAGTTGCACAGCCAAGACCGTCAATGCGACGGCAAACATCGCCAGCAGCCCACCGGCACCCGCGGAGAAACGGATCAGCTCGACACGCTGGCGGGCACGATCCGCGTCGGTCACCAGGCGCGTCACGACGCCCAGGATGGGCAGCTCCACGCGAGTGCGCAGGTCGTTGGCGTCATGGAAGACCGGGCGCAGCTGGCTGGCGGCGAAGGTCGTGAACAGACCCACGCCCAGCGCGGCGGCCATGGCACCGGCCAGCAGCAGCAGGCGGTTGGGCGCCACGGGCTTGGGATTGGCCCGCGGCGGATCGATGACGCGGAAGTCGGCCACACCGGAGGCCACGTCGAGTTCACCGGAAATCGATGCCTGCTCACGGCGCTGCACGAGATCCTCGTAGTTGCGCTTGTGGATGGCGTAGTCGCGGTTGAGCTGGGCCGCCTCGGCCTCGACCTGCGGCGCCGTCTTCATCGCGGCCATGGCGGCACCGTAGCGGCTGGAATATTCATCCACGCGCGCCTTCAGCGCGGCGACCTGGACCTCGGCAGTGGCCATGATGCGCACCAGTTCCTGCACAGCCAGGCTGCCACCGTTGTTCTGGCCCACGGAAGCCGTCGGCACGTTCATCGCCTGCTTGCGCAGCTCGGCCATCTCGCGCTTCTTCTGCTCTTCCAGGTCCTTGATGAGCTTGCGCGTCGAGATGATGTCGGGATGCTGGTCGGTGTAGCGCTGCAACAGCGCGTCGAGGTTGCGCCGCAGTTCCGCCAGGCGCGCATCCAGCTCGGGCGTGCTGACGTTGGCGCTGGACTCCTGCATCAGGCTCTGCACCGTCGTCTGACCACCGCCGCGGGCCTTCTCGGCCTCCAGCTGCGCCTTGGCGGCATCGCGGGCATTCACGGCCTCGCGATATTCAAGGCGCGAACGCTCGAGTTGCGTTCCGAGCTCGGCGATACGGGATGCCGAATCCTTGCCGTCGCCGCCCCCCACATTGGACAGATTCTTCAGCCGGAATTCCTTCAGCCGCGTCTCGGCCTCTTCCAGCTTGGCCTCGTAGGCCTTGATCTGCTCGTTGATGAAGGTCGTCGCGGTCGACGTGCCCTGCCGGGTCTGGCCGAGGCTGGACTCCACGAAGATCGACACCAGCGCCTGCACGACGCGCTTGGCCGTTTCGGGGTCGCTGTCGCGATAGCCCAGGATGTAGAGGTTGTCCCGCCCGCTGCTCTGGATGGACAGGTTGCTCGTCACCGTCTCGATGGTGGCTTCCTGCTGGGCCTTGGACTGATTCTTCAGGTCCAGGTCGGCCATGCGCACGAGCTTCTCGACATTGGGTCGGCTGATCAGCGTGCGGCTCAGCATCGTCACCTGCTGCTCGACATTGGGCTGAACGGCCAGGCCCGACATCAGCGGCTTCAGGATGGACTGCGTGTCCACATAGATACGCGCGCTGGCCTCGTAGCGGTCGGGCAGCACGAACACCACCACGGCACCCACCAGGCCGGCCACCCAGGCGACGACCAGGCCGACCCAGCGGTACTTCCACATCCGCCGGACGATGATCAGAAGCTGACCAATCAGCAATTCCATGGAGAACAGTCTCGGTTAAAGCTATCGCAAGGAGGGAGCGAGTGCAGGCCTGCGCCCTCCCCTTCAATTCAGAACAGGCTCTGCGGAATGATGAGGATGTCGCCCGGGCGCATCTCGACATTGGCCGACACGTCGCCGCGCTTGATCAGGTCCTTCAGGCGCACCGAATACTGCTTGTTGCCTTCCGCGGTGCGCAGGATGGTGGCGCTGTTGCCGGAAGCAAAGTCCGTCAGGCCGCCCACGGCGATCATCACGTCCAGCACCGTCATCTTCTGCTTGTAGGGCAGGAACTGCGGCTTGGCAGCCTCGCCGACAACGCGGATCTGCTCGCTGTAGGGGCCGATGAAGCTGGTGACGATGACGGTCACGACCGGGTCCCGCACATATTTGCTGAGCTGCTTCTCGACCTCACGCGCCACCTGCACCGACGTCTTGCCCTGCACGACCATCTCGTCGACCAGCGGTGCGGCGATCTTGCCGTCCGGGCGGACGGGCACCGACATCGACAGCTCGGGGTTGCGCCAGACCTGGATGTTCAGGCTGTCGCCCGCGCCGATGATGTAGCTGTAGTCGTCGCTGGCCACCGCGGGCGGTGCCGGCGGGTAGCTGGTGCTGGCGCAACCGGCCAGCACGCCGATGGCCAGAGCCGCCAACGCACGCCCCAGCCATCCGGCAGCCTTGCCCGCCTTCTGCGAGCCTCTTGCCGACGTCAATTGCGCATCACGGGTGTTCGAAGCGTTCAAGGCGAGTCCTCTGTGGGTCTGTTCATCGAAGGCCCTCGCAAACCGTTGCAATCGAGAGGGAACGGCAAAACCTGCCATCACCAAGGGCCAAAGCCTTGGAATGATGCCATAGGCCTACCCGATGTCAGGCAACCTAAATCGGGGGCCGCCCCCCGTATCGCGGACTTTCACACGGGCCTTGCAGGCCCGAAACCCCACTCAGCCGAGGGGGGCTTGAGCCAGGTTCAAGCGACCCAGCGCCATGAGATTGGCCGTATCGAATACCGCCCCCAAAGCCATGGCACGGTGGCAATAGCTACCAAGTCGCCGCCATCAAACAGCAGATTGCCCCCCGTCCTCTCTGAGGCGTGCTGGTTTGACGAATGGAAGCTCCGACTGAATGACAATCACGCGAGCCGATCGCACACAGGGGATTCCATGCCTACGCCATCCATGGCCGCCGCCCAGCAGGCCTGGCAGCAACTGCTCGGGGCAGAACACGTGCACCTGGAGGGCAATATTCCCCAGCGTTTCACGGCCGATACGAGCAGGACCCCTCGCCACCTGGCCACGGTGCTGAAGGTCAGCACGGCCAAGCAAGTCCCTGAAGTGCTTCGCATCGCACAAGCACACGGCATTCCCATTCACCCCATCAGCACAGGGAACAACTGGGGGTACGGCAGCGCACTCCCCCCGGTCAGTGGCGCCGCCATCCTCGATCTGAGTGGACTGGACAAAATCCTGCACTTCGACGCAGATCTTGGCATCGTCACCCTGGAGCCGGGCGTCACCCAGGGCAAGCTGGCCGAGTTTCTGGATCGGAACAAGCATGACTACATGGTGCCCACGACGGGCGCCGGTCCGAGTGCCAGCTTGCTCGCAAACGCACTGGAACGTGGCTACGGCATCACGCCCTATGTCGATCATTTCGGTGCCGTCACCGATCTCGAAGCCGTGCTGGCCGACGGCAGCATCTACCAGAGCGCATTGCAGGAGGCCGGCGGCAAGGAGCTGGCCCGACTTTTCCGGTGGGGCATCGGCCCATACGTGAACGGCCTGTTTTCCCAAAGCGGCTTCGGCGTCGTCACGCAAGTCAGTATCCAACTGGCCCCTCGCCCCGAGTGCTGCAAAGTTTGCGTTTTCAACCTGCCCAGCGACGATCTTCTGGACGAAGCCGCAACCCGTATTCGAGAACTGCTCAGGGGACTGCCCGGCATATTGGGCGGCATCAACTTGATGAATCGGCATCGCGTCCTGGCCATGTCGGCGCCCTACCCACCTGTGGAACAGCGTGATGCGCAGGGTTTGATGCCCCCCGAATTGGTAGCCGCCCTGGGGAAGCAATACCAGATTGGCCCATGGACCGGATACGCAACGCTATACGGCCGCAAGCGCGTCGTCTCCGCCGCCCAAAAGGAAATTCGGCGCGCCCTCAAGGGCGTTGCAACCCGCCTCGTGTTCCTGTCATCGACACAGGCACGCTGGCTGTCCCTGATCGCCGCCCGCCTGCCAGGGCAACTGGGCGAACGCCTGGGCAAGACAGCCCGCACCCTGAGCTCGTCGCTGCAACTCGTCGAGGGACGGCCCAACGAAACGGCCTTGCCGTTGGCATATTGGCGCTCCAACACCGCGCAGCCTGGCGAAGGACGCAATCCCGCTCGTGATGGCTGCGGCCTGCTCTGGTATGCGCCGCTGGTGCCGATGCGCGCCAAGGATGTCCGCCGCTTCATTGAATTTGCAACCGCGGAGCTGGTCAAACATAGCCTCGAACCCCTCATCACGCTGACCAGCCAGGGCGATCGGCTCTTTGACAGCACCATCCCGTTGCTGTTTGATCTGAAAGACGACAAAGCCAGCGAAGCGGCACGTGAATGCCTTGCGCGACTGACCGAAGGCGGGCGGGCCCTTGGCTTTTATCCGTATCGCCTCCACATCGACGGCATGGAGGCGCATGCAAAACGCCATCCGCATTCCGCCCGTCTCGTCCAGCGGTTGCGGCATGCGCTGGATCCGCACAACCTGCTTTCGCCCGACCGCTACGTTTGACGGCGCTCCACAGTCAGGTCATTACACCAGCGCCACACGGATCGGGGCAAAGGAGCCGCGCCCGACGCCACGCAGCAAAACGGTCCGCCGGTTGACCGCAGCCGCTTGCTGGAGACCTCAAGCAGCCCTGCGCCGCAACGATCCATAGCGCCTGACAAAACTCAGCTCGCTCCGTCCCATCCCCTCGCCTTGTCACATCCGGCGCAAGATCGCCGGAAAATAAAAAAGGCGTCCCATCGGGACGCCTTTTTTGAGACGTTGTCACCTTGTCGGCGACAACTGCGCTGTCCAGCTTACTTGGACGAGCGGCGGCGGCGAACCACCAGGCTGGTGAGGCCGAGGCTCAGACCAACCAGGGCCAGCGAACCCGGCTCCGGAACGGTCAGGATTTCGCCGCGCAGATTCGTCGTGCCCTGATAGCACCAGGCGCCGACGGCAGCGGTGCCGTTCTTGCAACCATTGGCCAGGCCGCCAGACACGTCGTTGGCATTCAGGACGAAGTTGCTGAACGAAGAGTTCAGTTCGACGTCAGCGAAGCCGCCGCCAGCATCGCCCACCGTGTTGGTGTCGAAGGCCGTCTTGACAGCCGCCTGACCAGCGCCACCCAGATTGACGTCAAACAGACCGCGGCCAAAACCGTTCAGCACAGCACCGGTCAGGGCGCCATTGCCGATCAGTTGAACGGCGTTGGAGGAAGCGCCGCCACCCAGGCTGCCGTGACCCGACAGGGTCAACCATGCCGACATGCTCGAGATCTGAGCCAGGTTGGCAACAGAGTTCTGACCGAGCAGGTTCACGAAGCTATTGTTGAAATAGATCGTGGTGGTTGCCGACAGGAATTCCACGGAGGCGCCCGTGAAATTCTGCGAGGTGTTGAGCGTGGTGATGTAGTACAGGCCGCAGTTGCCGCCACCAGCGCAGTAATTGTTGTTGCCGTTCACCGTCGACACGTAGCCATAGCTGACGGCGTTTTGGCCGTTGCCATTGACGAAGGTCTGGGCCAGCGTCGCGGTTTCCAGGTGGGCGGCACCCAGAGACGTGCCGAAATCGACGCCACCAACCACGTAGGCGTTGGCGGACATGGCACCGGCGATGCCGATGGCCGCGCCGAGAGCTTTCAAACTTTGCTTCAGGATCGACATGGTGAACTCCTTGGAGGGAATTGTTGGACTCGGCTGTAAGTTAGTAAACCCCATGCCAACCCATCTTGAGACTGCTAACTCATTGAAAACAAAGAGCTATTCAAATTCGACGAAGTCACCAACCTGCATCGCTGTAAAGTATTTCGACATCCTTGGGCGAGGCGCGATTGGCGGGCGGACGGAGGAGCACACGGCGAAGTGCCGCGAGCGCAACAATCCAACAGAGTCCCGCGAAGCAGCGACTAGGGCGCCGCGACGTCCTTCAGCAACTCGGCGGCAAATCGGGCAGGAATCGCATAGGAGATGCCACTCGGAAAGCTGAGGGCCGCCTCCTTGGTGCCTTTGACGAGCACCATGCTGATCACCCCGACGACTTCGCCGGTTTCAGCATCCAGCACAGGACCACCGCTGTTGCCAGGATAGGCCGTGGCATCGAGCTGCAGCACGTCGAAGCCGCCCTCACGCAACTGCTTCACGGACCGCTCACTCAGGCTCTGGGCGCCAACTGCCGGGGGTGCGATGGCAGTACGTGCGGAGACGATACCCCGGTGTGTGACGTGCGAGTAGCCCAGGGCACCCCCAAGCGGGAAGCCCATCAGCACAATCGGCAGCCCTTCCGGGGCCTCCTGGACCGCCAATCGCAATGCCGGCACCGCCGGCCCATCAATCTGCAGCAGCGCCAAGTCTCGCTCCGGCCTCCTGGCGATCACCCTGGCACTGCGAAGCTGCCACTGCGAAGCCGCGCTCCACACCTGAACGGCGACGCTGCGGTCGATACGGCCCGGCTCTTCCGGCGGAATCACATGCGCGTTGGTGAGTACGTGCAAGCCATCCGCCACAGCGAACCCAGTGCCACGAAACCCAAAGCGAGGACTGTCCATCAGGCCGTAGCTGCCAACGAGAACGACCGAAGGCTTGGTCCGAACCACCAACTCCGGCAATGTTGCGGCCGAAGCACCCGCACCAGCGCAGCAAGCCGCAAGCACGAGCAATGATCTGCGGTCAAGGCTTGTCACAGCTCACCAGCGACGTATTCAGTCTCCAGCGCGCTGACGGCGCGGCGCCAGACCTCGTCAGGCTCATCCACGCGGAAGCCGTAGAACTCACCCGTGTCGCTGTGGTGATGTCGCATCACCTTCACATCGAGGGAGGCCTTGTCCTGAACGCCCAGCTCGACCCAGACCGCGCCGTCGACGCCGACCGGGATGTCGAGCTTGGACTGGGCCTGAAAACCCGACAGGGAGATCTCGATGACCGTCATCACGATGGAGCGCTCGCCGCCGTCCACCCGCAAGCGCAGCTCGGCCGGGCAGCGCAGCGAGAAGCGCTGATGGCGGCGCATGGGATGAAAGCCCGTCGCCGAACCGCTCATCATGGGCAGCACGGCGCGGAACTCGGGCTGGTCGTAGATGGACCACAGCAGCGCCTTGCGCCGGTCATCGAGCTCCTCGAAGACCTTGCTGCGCTGGTTGAAGAAGTGGTCCAGGATGGCGGGCGTCAGCACCGGGTCGTTGGTCGTGAAGTAGCGGCGCTTGGGCAGCTTGATGTGAGGCAGGCGCAGCTGCACGAAGTAGTGATAGAGGTTCTTGCGTTCCTTGCGCTTGCCATAGACGCGCCGGAAGATCTCCTTGGCCACCGGCAGGTCCAGCGTCGCGCCAACCGCGGGCGCACCATTGGCGAAGTCGTAGTTGTCGACGACGGTTTCCTGCAACCGCTCGAAGAAGAGCAGCGATTCGTAGAGCTCGATCTTGTCCGGGTTGACCGCGATGACGAGGTGGCGGGTATCGAAGTACTCGGTGCAGTACTCGTACATGAACTTCATCAACGGGAACAGGATGGCGCCGCCCGTCTTGCGAAAGTCCGGATGCACCGCCAGCGCCGAGATCTCGGCGATCTGCCCCTGCTTGGCACGCACTTCGCTGAGGTCGAAGACCGACTGCAGCGGAAAGCCGAACACGCCCTCGCGAATCATGGACATCGTGCCCACCACGCGGCCGTCGTACTTGGCGCACAGCGTCGTCGTCGTCGGCAGCGCGTGATACATCGTGACGCGCAGGCCCGACGGCGAGGGCTTCATGAAGCCGCTGGCGACATAGGCGTCGTGCAGGATGCGGAAGCAATCCTCCAGTTCCTCGCGGGTCTCGGCGACCTTGAGTTCCAGCCGCGCATCCGGCGCCGGATCGCAGTCGATCATGGCGCGATAGATGCCGTGGCGCGTATCCCGAGGCAGCCGAGCAAATGCCCGACGCATCAGCTGGTGCATCCGCTTGCGAAAACTCGCTTGCTTGATCTGCATTCGACTCAGCTTTCGAAGGTGCGCGCGCCAGATCTGCTACAGGGAGGCGAGGAGTTTTTGAACCGCGTCCTGCGCTTCAAAGTTGCTGCCCAATGCGGCCAGGCGCTCGAGCTCCGCACGCGCTTCAGGCTTCTGCCCATTCTTGATCAAGTACTGCGCCAAGTGCAGGCGGAGGATGGGCATGTTGGGGTTGCGCTCCAACGCTCGCTTTTGCAGAGCCAAAGCCTTGTCAAGCCGCCCCGAAGCCGCCTGGATCTCAGCCACCGTGTCGAGGACTGCATCCACATCAGGCGCAAGGGCCAGAGCCTTCTCACCCATCTCGAGCGCCCCGGGTTTGCCGGTGCGGTACATCACCCAGGCAAGATTGTTCAGCACGAGCGCGTTTGCCGGCTGAGTCGCGACCGCCTTGCGGAAATGCTTCTCGGCGCGCTCATAGTCCCCCTGCCCGACGGCCGACTCGCCAAGATAGACGTTGAACATGGGCGAGTCCGGGTGCTTGTCCAGCCAATCGTTGGCAAGCTTGTCGGCCTCCGCCGCCTGGCCAGCAGCCTTCATGGCTTTGTACAACTTGACGACGGCTTCATCGGAAGGGCGCTTGGAGAATGCCGCCTTCAATGCCGCCGTGGCACCGACACGATCACCCTTGATCGTCAGCAGATCCCCCTCGAGAGACCAGCCCGTCGGGTCGCTCGGGAATTGTTTCTGCACACCCTTCGCGACGCTCATGGCCTCCTCTGTCTTGCTCAAACGGGCCAGCAGCGAAACCAGCCGCACCTGCGCAGGCATGTAGTCGGGCTTGAGTGCGATCACCTTGCGCAACTGGGCAATGGTCGCAGGCAGGTCCTTGCGAGCCATTTCCACGTCCACCAAATACATCAGGGGCTCCACTGCATTCGGCTTCAACGTGGCAGCTTTCGAGAACGACTGGGCCGCTTGGTTGTAATTGCCGAGCGACAGTTCCGCCAGCCCCTGGCCTTCGATCAGGCCCACACTGTCGGAAAAACGCGCCAGACCATCCCGGGCCGCTTTCAGTGCAGCCTGTGAATCGCGCTGGTCAAGCAGGGTGCCGACGAGAGTGACGCGAGCCGATTCGGAGTCAGGGAAGAGCTTCACGGCTTCTTCGAGCTGCGCGCGGACTTCCTCCGGCTTGGCACCCGCCCGCGCCCGGGCCGCAATCAGGCCCAGCCGAGCGCCGACGTCCTTCGGCGCCGCAACGACGAGCTTCTCGTAGCGCGCCACGGCACTGGCCGGCTTGGCGTCATCCAGATCAAACACGGCCAGCGCAATGACGGCGGGCGAATAGGAGCTCTGGCGAGCGACGGCCTGCTCATACAACTCGCGCGCCTTGTCGCGGTGCCCGCGCGTCTGTTCGATACGGCCGCGCAGATAGGGAGCAACAGGACCACCGGGTTGCTTGCGTTCCACGTCATCCAGAACCGCCAGGGCGTCATCCAGGCGATTGTTGCGCGCATGGGCCATGACCATGGCGATCTCGGCGTCAATGCCACGGGAAGAGCCAGCAATGGACTTCAACTCGGACATGCCCTGCTCGGCACGACCTTCCTCCAGTGCGGACAACGCCATTGCGGTTCGCCCGCGCTCGTCTGCCGGGTTGCTCGCCACCGCCCTGGCATACATCTTCTTCGCGGCCTCCCTGTCCCCCTTCTGCAGATAGCACTCTGCGGCCAGCGAATAGACCTCCGCGGGCACACGCCGACTGCCGTCGAGCAGGGGTTGCAGGAAGCTCAGCGCCTTGGCCGGCTCGCCAGCCCGCATCTGAGCGCGAGCCATCAGCAGGCGGACGGCATCCGGCGCCGGCGAATCGGCCAGCGCCTTGCCCAGATGAGCGACCGCCTGCAGGTAGTTGCCTCGTTCGTACTCGATCGCGCCGGCCAGATGCAGGAAGCGCGGATTGTTCGGTGCGACGCGCAGCAGTTCCTGGGCGGATTCGAAGGCGGTCTTCAGGTCTTTCCGCTCGTAAGCGATCATCGTCGAGAAGTAGCGGCCCTGCACGCTCCTGGGCTGCACCTTCTCCAACTGGGCCAGTTCACGTTGCGCACCATCAAAGTCCCGTTGACGAATCAGCTCCTGGGCAATGCCGACGTGGACCTGCGCGTTGTCGGGCATGCGCCGAAGTGCCTCACGATAAGCGGCCAGCACCGCCGCCGAATCCCTGCCGGAGGCCAGCAGTTGTTCAGCCTTGGCCACCCAGGGGTCGCCGGATTCCGGCGCCAACGTGATCGTTCGTTCGATCTGAGCCAGAGCACCGGCATCGTCCCCGGCGACATGCAGCAGTTGCGCCACCAGCAGGTTCGCCGTGACGTTTTTCGGATCCGCCTGCAATGCGGCATCGGCGGCTTCACGAGACAGCTGGTACTTGCGCTGCACGCCATAGGCTCTCGACAAAGTGGCCTTGAGCTCGGCACGCAATTTGGGCTCGTCGATCTGCAGGCCCGCAAACTCGGTAATGAACTGTTCGGCCTCGCCGTTGGCCGTCATTGCTGCGCCTATCGGTGCGGCCAGTTGCGCGACGGGATACCCAAGCTCACGAGCCTTGGACAGTTCAATCAAGGCTTCCGACGCACGGCCAGCCTCGAGCAGACTCTTGCCGAGCAGGAAGCGCGCTTCTGCATTGTTGGCGTCCTGCTGCAACGCATTCTTCAGCTCGATGGCGGCAGCCCCGTAGTCCTTCTTCTGCATCAGGACCTTGCTGGACTCGATCAACTGAGCCGGACTCTTTCCCCAGCATCCCGACAGCAACGCGGATGCGACAAGGGCACAAGGCAACAGACCCAGCTTGAAAATATTGCTCATGTTTTGATCTGCAACCGGTTCATCATGTCGTAGAGGGTCGGGCGGCTGATGCCTAACAATTCGGCCGCACGGACGATATTGCCATCGGTACGGGCGAGCGCAGTGATGACAGCCTGGCGCTCAGCGTTTTCCCGGACAGTGCGCAGGTCCAGCGTCGCGTTGTCGTCGGTCGGCTCAGGGCTGGCGCGCAGGCCGAGGTCCAGTGCGGCGATGCGGTCGTCCTCACACATGATGACGGCACGCTTGAGCATGTTCTGCAATTCGCGCACATTGCCCGGCCAGCGATGCACCTCGAGCGCGCGCACGGCATCGTCGGCCAGCGTCGGCACGGGGCGGCGCATCTCGGTCGCGAAGCGCCGCGCAAAGGCGTGCGACAGCAGCACCGGGTCGCCCAGGCGTTCACGCAGCGGCGGGATCTCCACGACGATCTCGGCGAGGCGGTAGTAGAGGTCTTCGCGGAAGCGGCCGTCGGCGATGCGGGCCTTGAGGTCCTGGTGGGTCGCGCCGACGACACGCACGTCGATCGGGATTTCCTGCCGGCCGCCCACGCGCTCGATGACCCGCTCCTGCAGGAAGCGCAGCAGCTTGGCCTGCAAAGGCATGGGCAGGTCGCCGATCTCGTCCAGCATCAACGTGCCGCCATGGGCGGTCTCGATCTTGCCGAGGGTGGACTTGGTGGCACCGGTGAAGGCGCCCTTCTCGTAGCCGAAGAGCTCGCTCTCCAGCAGCGTCTCGGGGATGGCCGCGCAGTTGATGGCGACGAAGCGGCCCTTGCGCTTGGAGGCGTCATGCAGGCCCTGGGCCAGCACTTCCTTGCCGGTGCCGCTCTCGCCGAGCAGCAGCACCGTGGCATCGCTGGGCGCAACCTTCTCGATCATGCGGCAGACGCGCTGCATGCCCGGATCGCGTGTGATCAGGCCCGAGAAGACATCGCTGCTTTGCTGCATCTGCAGGCGGCGGTTCTCCTGCTGCAGTTCATAGAGGCGGTAGGCCCGTTCGACGGTCAGGCTGAGCACGTCCGGATCGACGGGCTTGGCGAGGAAGTCGTAGGCGCCCATGCGGATGGCGCGCAGGGCGTTGTCCTGGTCGTTCTGGCCGGTCAGCACGATGACCTTGACGCCGGGGTCCAGCTCGAGCAGCTTCTCCAGGCATTTGAAGCCCTCGGACACCGAGTCGCGATCGGGCGGCAGGCCGAGGTCCATCGTGACGACGGCGGGGCTGTTGCGGCGGAACTGCAGCACTGCACTGGCCACGTCATCGGCCGTGACCGATTCGAAACGGTCCAGCGACCACTTGAGCTGCTTCTGCAGCGCCAGATCGTCCTCGACGATGAGCAGCGGCGCGTGGCGGGGCGTGCTCATTGGACGTCCAGGGCCGTCAGGGGTACGTCCGCCTGCGCATGGAACAGCGGGAGCAGCAGGGTCACCGTGGTGCCCCGGTTCAATTCACTCTGCACGCTGATCTTGCCTCCCAGTTCCTGTACGTATTGATAGCTCTCGTGGGCGCCAATGCCCATGCCGCTGGCCTTGGTGGTCTGGAACGGCTTGAAGAGTCGATTCTGAATGAAATCCTCGCTCATGCCGCAGCCGCTGTCCTCCACGCGAACGCGGGCCTGACTGCCTTCGGCATCCAGCATCAGGAGGACGCGCCCGCTGGCCGGCGTGGCGTCGAAGGCGTTCTGCACCACATGGCCGAGCACCCGCTCGACGCGCTCGGCATGGCCGCGCGTGCTGACGCCCGGCTGCAGCTCCAGTTCCAGCACCCTGCCCTTGCTGGATGCTGCCGCGGCGAGACGCTTGGCGATCTGTTCCAGGTCAACGCCGCTGGTCACGCCATGCGGCTTGTCGCCCTCGCGCAGCTGCAGCATCAGCTGACGCATCTTTTCGAGGGAGTTCTCGACGGTGTCCAGCATGTCCTGCTGGAACTCCGGGTTGTCGCGCAGGCGCTTGGCGTTCTTCATCATCAGCGACAACTGCGTGACGATGTTCTTCAGGTCGTGCACCACGAAGGCCGACATGCGATTGAAGGCATCGAACTTGCGCGCCTCCAGCAGCGCCTCGGTGGCCTGGGCCTGGTCCAGATACCCTGAAGCCTGGCTGGCGGCCGTGCGCAGCAGGTCGCGCACCTCCCAGTTCAGCTCCACCACGGCGCGCGGCCGCCCCAGCACGGCGAAGCCGATCAGGGCTTCACGCACCAGCAGGGGGACCAGCAGCCAGCAGCGCGGCTCCTCAGCCAGCCAGGCCGGCAGCTCCAGGCCCGGATAGGCTTCGGGCCGCTGGCGGTATTCGTCCAGGTCGACGATCCAGGCCCGCTCGCGCCAGAACGTCGCCAGCGGGCCGCCACGCGCCTCAACGACCGGATGGGCCGGCAGGTTCCAGCGGGCGGCCTGCGCGAAATCGCCTCCCGCGCTGCGTTGCAGCCACAGCATGCCGCTCGGACTCTCGACCAGGTTGGCCAGCGCCCGCACCACCGTCTCAGCCGTGTGCTGGGGCTCCGCGCTGCCCGACAGCAACTGCGTGAAGCGCAGCCACTCCTCGCGGTAGTCGTAGCGGTAGCTGAAGAAGTTCTTGCTGATGTAGACCCGCAGCCGCGCACGCATCGAGCCCGAGCCGATCAGCAGCGTCAGCGCCACCAGCGCCACGAACACCAGCGCCACCGACAGGGCACGCCCCCACTCACCACCGGTGTAGCGCACGTAATAGCCCACGCCAGCCACGACCAGCAGATAGGCTCCGACCAGCAGCAGCGTGGCGGAATGGAAGACCGCCGCGCGCGACACATGCAACTTGCCCAGCCAGTCGGCATGCCGGCGGGAAGCCACATAGAGCAAGGGCACCGCCGCCGCGTGGACGAGCGAGCGCACGCTGATGGCATCGCCGTCGAAACGCTGGAACAGCGCCGCCTGAGAGCCGATGAAGAGGTCGAAGACGAAGATCGCGCCCAAGCCCAGGCACACCGGCTTGGCGTTCCAGCGTGCGTCGGGGGTCGCGTTGCGCAGCATCTGCTCGACCAGTACCAGGCCCAGCACCGCCAGGCCCAGCGCGGCAAAGGCCTGGGGCCGGGCCATGCTCTCCGACGGCAGCGACTCGCCGAAGGCAATCAGGGTCAGGCGCGTCAGCACCGCTGCGACGGCAATGGGGCGTATCCAGCCCAGGCCACCGCCCCGCCGCGGCGGCGGCAGCAGCATCAGCATGAAGGCGAACCAGAGGCCGAAGCGCAGCAGATCGAGGCTGGGCACGACCCAGGTCGGCAGGCGATCCGACCAGTGCCGCTGCTCGTCCACCAGGGCCGTCCCGGCCCAGATCGAACTGAACGCCAGCGCCGCCAGGAAAACGACGGCAAGCGGGGAGATGGGAAGGTTGCCGCGCAGCAAGCGCAGCGCGAAATAGAGCGCAAACAGCCCGTAGGCCACGCAGCAGATCAGATCGCCAAGGCTGCTCAAGGGGAAGAAAGGAGCCAGCGCCTCAACCATGGCGCCGGGGGCAGAGTCCAAAGTGGAGACAAAAGACATGCGTCATTCAAGCATGCCGCTGACCGGCGGGCATCGGCGCTTACGCCGAAGGGGCGTCGCGCTCAGCGAGCGCCCTTGCCGGTCAACACCACCGCCACGGTCTCCAGCATGATCAGCAGATCGAGGAAGAGGGAGTGGTTCTTGACGTAGTACAGGTCGTACTGCAGCTTTTCGACCGAGTCCTCGATCGTCGAGCCATATTCGTAGCGCACCTGGGCCCAGCCGGTGACACCCGGCTTCACGCTGTGGCGCACGGCGTAGTACGGAATCTTGCTGATCAGCTCGTCGACGAAGAACTGGCGCTCCGGACGCGGGCCGACCATGCTCATCTCACCCCACAGCACATTGAAGAGCTGCGGCAGTTCGTCGATGCGCACCTTGCGGATGAAGCGGCCGACGCGGGTCACGCGGTCGTCGTTCTTGGTCGCCCAGCGCGGCTTGCCATCCTTCTCGGCATCGGTGCGCATGCTGCGGAACTTGATGACGTTGAAGGGCACGCCATTCAGGCCGACGCGCTCCTGGCGGTAGAGCACCGGGCCGCGCGACTCGAAGCGGATGGCGAATGCCGTGACCAGCATGATGGGCCAGGTCACTGCGAGGATCAGGGCGGCGAAGATGATGTCGCAGACGCGCTTGATCGCCGCGCGCAGCATGCCCTGGCTGAAGCCATCGCCGAACACCAGCCAACCGGCGTTGACGTGCTTGATATTGATCTGGGCCAGCGTCTTCTCGAAATGGGTGGCGATGTCCACCACGCGCACGCCCGACAGCTTGCAGTCCAGCAACTGGCGCAGCGGCATGCTGCCGCCACGGCGCTCGCTGAGGGCGACGACGATCTCATCGACGTTGTGCTTCAGCGCGGCTTCGGTCAGGTTGGCGCCGTCATTGATGATCTCGTCGCGCGGCACTTCGGGCTGGTCCTCGTTGGGACCGGCGTAGAAGCCGACGATCTGGGCATGCGGGTCGGAGGCGCGCAGGGTATTGCCAACGGTGCGGGCCGCAACGCCGGTACCGAAGACCAGGATGCGACTGCGCAGGCGCGCCTGGGCGCCCGAATGGGCCGCGTAGACGCGGTGCACCATCACCGCGGCCACGGCCATCATGGCCACCACGGTCAGCAGGTCGCGGTGGCTGGTGTTGGAAGGCACCAGGCTGAAGATGGCATAGGCCAGCGGCAGACCGAAGAGCAGGCCGAACAGGGCGCGGGCACAGGACTCGGTGATCGAGCGGTTGTGAACGTGTTGGTAGAAGCCCGTAGCCGAATTGATCACGAACATGCAACCGGCCAGCGAGAGGCCGTGCGAAGCCGCGAAGGGCAGCACCGTCTGCGCCGACTCGCCTTGGCTGAGAACGACAGCGATGACTGCAAAAACAATCAGGCCAAGATCGAAGAAGACCTGAAGTAAGGTCTGCTTGTGCAGGTAATGGTTGAATATTCGAATCATTTGCATCCCCGATCACTACTGCCTGGCGTTTTCCGCATTTGCAATCCGATTAACGAAATTCGAAAAGTATCGATATTCCATTCACCCTCGCACACAGGCCGCCTGTCGCATCACCACCTTGCGGCAGCCCGACAGTCGCGGACTGCCTCGGAGACCGCCCGACTGGCCTGTGGAAGTCCCGGGCTTGACGCAGCAACGGACATATCCGACCAGCCCTTGATCGCGCCGGCATCATGCCTCTGCCCCCCAGGCTTGAAAGCCCCCCGTTTAGAGGGGGCTTGCCCCTTGAATCCGTGTCGCGGCCGCCGCCGCCGCGGCGCGCCGCGACGGTCATTTTCACAACGGGCGGCAGTAGAACCGAAAGCGGGCGACAGCACCATGACAAGGTGGACGACTGCGCTTCAAAGCGTGCGAAACGCACACGCCCTCCTTTGAAATCCGACGAAACCGGTTTATGGGCCGTGCATCGCCAGCACGGTCACGCCGCCGCCTGTAAATACTGCGGCAAATCCATCTGGGCAGTATTCACGAATCCGGCAAAAGCCCTGTCGCAGTAGCGCGGCATTTGTCGTCCTTGAATAGCCTATTTCAAAACGGCGTGCCGCAAAAGAAAAAGCCCGCCGGAGGCGGGCCCTTGGGCGCGAACAACGTCCGCCGCGGCGGACGTTCTCTGCGGCGTCGCTGGATCAGCGCACCACGGCGAGCTGCTCGCGAGCACCGCCCTTGTAGGTGTACAGCGTCAGGGCGCCGTTCTTGATGTCGCCCTTCTCGTCGAAGGCGATGGTGCCGGTCACGCCCTTGTAGCCGGCGGTCTTGGCCAGCACCGGCAGGTACTTCGCCGGCTCGGCGGAGCCGGCCTTGGCCATGGCGGCAACCATCACGTTGACGGCGTCGTACACATAGGGCGCGTAGATCTGCACGTCGACGTTGAACTTGGACTTGAACTTGGCCTTGAAGTCGTCCATCGACTTCTTGGCCTCGCCTTCGACGCCACCGGCTTCGGCGCAGACGACCTGGCCGTCGCCCATGGTGCCGGCGGCCAGCTTGGGCAGTTCGCCCGTGCAGATGCCGTCGCCACCCAGGAACTTGGCTTCGATGCCCAGCTGCTTCATCTGGCGCAGCATCGGGCCGGCCACGGCGTCCATGCCGCCGAAGAAGACCACGTCGGGCTTCTTGGCCTTCAGGGAGGTCAGGATGGCGGTGAAGTCCGTGGCCTTGTCGTTGGTGAACTCGCGACCGACGACCTTGCCGCCCGCGCCCTTGACGCCCTTTTCGAACTCGTCGGCGACGCCTTGGCCGTAGGCCGTGCGGTCGTCGATGACCGCGATGGACTTGCCCTTCAGGTCCTTGGCGGCGTAGCGGCCCAGGGTGCCACCCAGATGCACGTCGTCAGCCACGACGCGGAAGGTCGTCTTGTAGCCGTTGCGGGTGAACTTGGGGTTGGTGGCCGACGGCGAGATCTGGGGGATGCCAGCGTCGCTGTAGACCTTGGAGGCCGGGATGGAGGTGCCCGAGTTCAGGTGGCCGATGACGCCGTTGACCTTGGAGTCCACCAGCTTCTGGGCGGCGGCGGTGCCTTGCTTCGGATCGCCGGCATCGTCTTCGGCCAGCAGTTCGAACTTGGCCTTCTTGCCGCCGATCATGACGCCCTTGGCGTTCAGTTCCTCGATGGCCAGGCGAGCACCCAGCTCATTGTCCTTGCCCAGGTGGGCGATGGCGCCGCTGGTCGGGCCGACGTGACCGATCTTGACCACCAGATCCTGAGACATTGCGGCACCGCTGAGCAGCGCTGCCACTGCACCGACCACCACATTCAATTTGACTTGCATGGATCAACTCCGGTTTGAAATGGAAAGGAACAAACAGACAACTGTTGATTTTTCAACCAATTGAACATACCCCAAATCCGGGGGGCTCTCATTCGGGAAAGCGTGGACGCAGCGTTGTCAACCCGCCGCTGAAAAGTGGTCCAGCTTGGCACCGGCCTGTTGATAGACGCGATAGCGCGCACGCCCGGCCTGAACGCGCTCGGGCGACTGGCCGATGACCTCCAACACGCGTTCAAATGCAAGCGCGTCCGAAGGCATGTCGTCGCCCAGATTCAACAGCAGTCCGCGATGCGGCAGGCGCGCCGCGTCATCAACCAAGAGGACCTCGCCCGGCGCGGGCGGCGTGGTGCCGTCCCAACGCCGATGCGGGATGAACTCGGCCGCATCGAAGCTCCACAGCAACTCGTCTAGACGAGTGGCCTGGGCCGGCCCCACGCAGACCCCCACGGGCTTGCCCGACGCGAGGGCGCGACGGATCAGCCGGCAGGCGTATTGCAGGGGGTCGGCCGCGTCGCTGTAGAAGCTGACCTGGATAGGCACTTACTTGGCGTGGCTCAACACGAAGTGGGTCAGCAGGCCCACCGGACGACCGGTGGCGCCCTTGGCGGCACCGCCCTTCCAGGCCGTGCCGGCGATGTCCAGATGGCCCCAGCGGTATTTGCCGGCGAAGCGCTGCAGGAACTTGGCCGCCGTGATGGAGCCGCCCGCGCGGCCGGCGATATTGGCCACGTCGGCGAAGTTGCTCTTCAGGCCTTCGGCGTAGTCGTCGTCCAGCGGCATGCGCCAGCAGGGGTCGAGGGCGGCATCGCCCGCGGCGGCAAGCGACGCGGCCAGCGCATCGTCGCTGGCATACATGCCGCTGCGCACGCCACCCAGGGCGATGACGCAGGCGCCGGTCAGCGTCGCCACGTCGACGACGACGGCCGGCTTGAAACGCTCGGCATAGGTCAGCGCATCGCAGAGGATGAGGCGGCCTTCGGCGTCGGTGTTCAGGATCTCGATGGTCTGGCCCGACATCGACGTGACGACGTCACCCGGCTTGACCGCATGGCCGCTGGGCATGTTCTCGCAGGCCGCCACGATCATGACGAGGTTGAGCTTGGGCTTGAGCTCGGCCACCGCGCGCAGCGTGCCGATGACGCTGGCCGCGCCGCCCATGTCGAACTTCATCTCGTCCATCTCGGCCCCCGGCTTCAGCGAGATGCCGCCGGTGTCGAAGGTGATGCCCTTGCCGACCAGCACGACCGGCGCCACCGTCTTGGCCGCGCCTTCGTAGCGGGCGACGATGAAGCGCAGCGGCTCGTCGGAGCCCTGGGCCACGGCCAGGAAGCTGCCCATGCCCAGCTTCTCGACGGCCTTGCGGTCCAGCACCTCGACCTTGAGGCCATGGGTCTTGCCCAGGCCCTGCACGACGTGGCCGAGATAGGTCGGCGTCGCGTAGTTGGCCGGGCGGTTGGCGCATTCGCGCGCCAGCTCGACGCCGGCGGCGATGGCCTCGCCGCGCGCCAGGCCCGCCTTGGCCGCCTTCACATCGGCCTTGCCCACCAGCAGCGCCAGCCTGGCCAGCTTGGATGCGGCGGGTGCGCTGGGTTTGGTGTGGCGGTAGAGATAGACCGCGTCCGTCGCAGCCAGTGCCGCCTGCTCGGCCAGAGCCTCGGCCATGCCGGCGTCGAAGCCGGCAAAAGCCACGGCCGCGCTGACCGCCCCACGCGACTTGATCTGGGCCAGGCCGGCGGCCAGTGCGGCGCGCGCCGCGGCGAGCGACGTCTTGCCGCTGGCGGCGAGCACCAGGCGAGGCGACTTGATGCCTTCGGCGTGCGTCAGCGTCAGCGCCTGGCCGCCCTTCAGCGCGAAGTCGCCGAGCTTGATGGCAGCCTGGGCGTGCTTGGCCACCACCGCATCCAGACCCTTGGGGAGAGCTTCGCCGCCAAGCACGACGACCAGGGCGTCGGCCGTTGCGCCCGCGAGCGCATCGAGCTCAGCGGTTTGAATCTTGAAGTCCATAATGACTAGAAGTAGATAGAAGTGCGTTTGATGTTATTCGATTCATCCACGCGATCGGAGTTGGCCAAGAGCTTCGGCGTCACCCTGGTGGTCATCCTGACCATCATGTTGACGTCGACCCTGATCCGCACCCTGGGCCAGGCCGCGGGCGGCAATGTCGCGCCGCAGGACGTCGTGCTGCTGATGGGCTACGCCACCATCTCCCACCTGGCGACCATGCTCATCCTGTCGCTCTTCGTCGCCGTCGTCATCACCCTGAGCCGCTCCTACCGCGAGTCGGAGATGACGATCTGGTTCGCCAGCGGCGTGCCGTTGTCGCGCTTCGTGCGGCCGGTGCTGCGCATGGCCTGGCCGGTGCTGCTGGGCGTCGTCGTGCTGGAGTTGCTGGTTTGGCCCTGGGGCAACCAGAACAGCGCCGAGCTGCGCGACCGTTACCAGAAGCGCGGCGATCTCTCGCGCGTGGCGCCGGGCCAGTTCCAGACTTCCCGCGACGGCAGCCGCGTCTTCTTCATCGAGCGCGACGGCGACAACGCCGCCACCGGCCGCAATGTCTTCATCCTCGCCAATCTGCATGAGCGCGAATCGGTGACCACCTCGGCCCGCGGTCGTCTCGAAATGGAAGGCGACGACCGCTTCCTGGTGCTGGACCATGGCCAGCGCAACGAGACCCAGGGCAAGACCGGCGAGAAAAGCCTGGCCCGCTTCGAGCAGTACAAGGTCATGACCGACACCCAGGTGCTGGCCAATGCCAACCAGCTGCCGCCCAAGGCGATGGCGACGCTGGACCTGCTGCGCCAGCCCAACCCCAAGAACCAGGGCGAGCTGGCCTGGCGCTTCGGCATGATCCTGGGCGGCTTCAACATGGCCCTGCTCGGCGTCGGCCTGTCGGCCTCCAACCCGCGCCGAGCCAGCAACTGGAACCTGCTGTTCGCGCTGCTGGCCTTCATCGTCTACTTCAACCTCATCAACCTGTCGCAGTCCTGGGTGGGCAATGGCCGCACCGACCTGGCCCGCGGCCTGGTGACGGTGCACGGCAGTGCCCTCTTGCTCGCCCTCGCCATCATCTGGCTGCGCGACAACGCCAACCGCTTCTGTCTGCGCCGCCGCACGGGCAAGGAGGCCACGGCATGAGGGCCGACGCGCTGGGCCGCCCCGAGCCAGGTCCTGCCCTCTCGGAGGGTCGGTCGCTGTGCCCGGCGACCGGGGAGCACCCATGAGAACCGTCCGAGCCCTGCTCTACAAGGACATCGCCGGCGCCGTCCTGCTTGTCGCACTGGCCTTTCTGTCGCTGTTCTTCTTCATCGACTTCGTCGACGAGATCGAACGCATGACGCGCATCGGCGCCGGCGCGGGCAAGGCCGCCCTGCTTGCCGCCATGGAGCTGCCCGGCCGCTTCTACGAGATGTTCCCCATCGCCGTGCTGATCGGCGCCATCGTCGCCCTGGCCCGCATGGCGCAGAGCAGCGAATTCACCATCCTGCGCACGGGTGGCCTCGGCCCGGCGCGGGCGTTGGGCCTGCTCGCCGGCCTGGCCGCGGTGTTCGCCGTTCTGACCTTCGCCGTCGGCGACTACGTGGCGCCGCGCTTCGAGCGCGAGAGTGACGAGATGCGCGCCAACTTCGCCCACGACAACAGCCCTTCCAAGCGCGGCGCCTGGTTGAAGGACCACCAGAAGATCGACGGCCAGGAGCGCAGCTATTCGGTCAAGGTCGGCCGCGTCGGCGGTGGCGGTGAACTCGAGGATGTGCGCATCTTCGAATTCGACGCCGAGGGCCGGCTGATGTCGCGCACCGAGGCGGAGAAGGTCGATGTCGATGCCCAGGGCCTGTGGCATCTGCAGACGGTCAAGCGCACGGTCTGGAACCCGGGCACGGCGACGGCCAGCGGCAGCGTCGGCGATGTCGTCGTCAGCGAGCAGCAGCTCGACAAGCTCGACTGGCAGAGTTCCCTGCATGCCGGCGTCATCGCCGCGGCCGTGCTGCCGGCCATGTCGATGTCGACGCTGGAGCTCTACCGCTACACCAAGCATCTGTCGGCCCAGGAGCAGTCGGCCCAGGCCCACAACATCCAGTTCTGGCGCAAGGCCTTCTATCCCTTCGCCTGCTTCGTCATGGTGGCCCTGGCCCTGCCCTTCGCCTATCTGCACGGCCGCTCGGGCGGCATCAGCATCAAGGTCTTCGGCGGCATCATGCTGGGCATCAGCTTCATCCTGCTGAACAACGTGGCCGGCCATCTCGGCCTGCTGAAGAACTGGACGCCCTGGGTCGTCGCGGCCACACCCAGCCTGCTCTACCTCGGCCTGTCGATGGCCGCCTTCACCTGGCTGGTCAGATACCGCTGATGGAAGGCCTGCTGCTCTTCGCCCACGGCGCGCGCGACCCAGCCTGGGCCCGGCCCTTCGAGGCCATCGCCGAGAGGCTGCGCGCGGCCCGGCCTGGCACGCCGCTGGTGGTGGCCTATCTCGAGTTCATGTCGCCCGGCATCGAGGCAGCCGCCGAACAGCTGGTCGCCGCCGGCTGCACGCTCGTGCATGTGCTGCCCCTCTTCCTCGGCACCGGCGGCCATGTGCGGCGCGACATCCCGCCGCTGCTGGACCGCCTGCGCGAACGCCATGCCGTCGAGTGGCGGCTGCACGCCCCTCTCGGCGAACAAGAAGCTGTGCTCCACGCCATCAGCCTGGCCTGCCTGGCCGTCCTCGAATGAATCTGCACCAATTCCGCTTCGTCCAGGAAGCCGCCCGCCGCAACCTCAACCTGACCGAGACGGCCAAGGCCCTGTTCACGTCGCAGCCGGGCGTGTCCAAGGCCATCCTCGAGCTGGAAGAGGAACTCGGCGTCGACATCTTCTCGCGCCACGGCAAGCGGCTGCGCCGCATCACCGAGCCGGGCCAGCAGGTGCTGGCCTGCATCGAGATCATCCTGCGCGAGGTCGGCAACCTGAAGCGCATCGGCGAGGAGTATTCGCGCCAGGACAGCGGCACTTTTTCGATCGCCACCACCCACACCCAGGCCCGCTATGTGCTGCCCGCGCCGGTAGCCCAGCTGCGCAAGAACCTGCCTCAGCTGCGCATCAGCCTGCACCAGGGCAGCCCCGACCAGGTCGCCAAGATGCTGCTCGACGAGACCGCCGACCTCGGCCTCGCCACCGAGTCGCTGGCCCAGTACCCGGAGCTCGTCACCCTGCCCTGCTACGAGTGGCAGCACGTGATGGTGGTGCCGCGCGACCATCCGCTGGCCAGCGCCGAGCGCATCAGCCTCGAGCAACTGGCCGGCGAGCCCCTGGTGTCCTACCACCCCAGCTTCACGGGCCGCACCCGCATCGACAAAGCCTTCGCCGCGCGCCACCTGACGCCCAGCGTCGTGCTCGAGGCCATCGACTCGGACGTCATCAAGACCTATGTGCGCCTGGGGATGGGCGTGGGCATCGTGGCCGAGATGGCCATGCGCGAGGAGCCGGCCGGCAGCGACCTCGTCGCCAAGCCGCTGGGCGCCCTGCTCGGCAGCAACGTGACTCGCATCGCCTTCAAGCGCGGCGCCTATCTGCGCAACTACGTCTATGCCTTTGCCGAACTGCTGTCGGACCGGCTGAGCCGCAGGCTCATCGAAAAGGCCATGAACGGCGAAGCCGACGACTTCGACCTGTAGCGACTGCCAGCGCTAAAGCTGGCTGTTGCCAAAGCGGGAGTCGATCGGCAGCATCAGATCGACCTCTTCGCCGCGCAGGCCCGCCTCGAACAGGTCGCGCGCCACGCTGTAGAGGGTCAGCAGGTCGCGGTAGGCCGGCAGTTCGAAGCTGGGCACGCCCGGGCCGCTGCCACGGGTCAGCAGGTCCTGCAGCATCTGCATGGCGGAGCCCGGATCGGACCAGACCACCTGCAGATGCGCGATGACGCTGGCGCTGGCATCCAGGCTGCGCCCGCGCGTCAGGCTTTGCGACCATGACGGAGCCAGCACCCGGAAGCGCTGCTCGAACTGCTTGACGAGCTCGGCAAACACCTCGGGCTCGCCGCGTTGCTGGCAGAGCTCCATCAGCATCAGATAGGACATGGCGCCGGCATTGCCGCGCGCCAGCCGGGTGGCGAGCAGGTCGGCCGCCGCCTCGTGCTGGCCGAGCAGCTGCAGGAAGTCGACCTGTTGCTGCAGATCCAGCAGCTCGTCCGCCACGGTCAGCTCGTTGGCCAGCGCCGGCGCGGCCACGGACTGGGGCGCCATGGGCTGCGTCGCCTGCATGTCCATCGGTGGCGCGATATGGGGCGGCGACACCAGTGGCGCCGGTGGCCAGGGCATGGGCCGAGGCTGGGGTCGCGTGACCTGATGCTGGCCTTCGTCCGGCAGGGACGCGGCCAGGCTGACGACCGGGGGGGCCATGCCCGGCGAGGGCTGCTTCGGCGCCGCCATGGGCACCGCCGCACCTTCTGCGGCGTGCAGGGCCCGCCAATACGCCAGCTCACGGCGCGCGCGGTCGTCGCGCCAGCGGCTGCCGTAAAAGGCCGCGGCGCCGGCCAGCAGGCTCAGCCCCAGCGTGAACAGCCAGGTCATGGGATCGCGGTAGGGCGACGCGTGCACGAGCGGCGCCGGCACGGCCGGCGGCACCACGGCAGGCGCCGATGCCTTGGGAATGGCTTCGGTGGCCGCCGCCGAGGCTGCCGCGGCTTCGGCCTGCAGCCGCGCCTCCATCTCGGCGCGCAGTTGCGCCACGGTCTGCTCGAGCTGGGCGATCTGGGCTTCCAGCTCGGGCGTCAGCTCCATCTCGGCGGCGCTGGCAGCGGGCTGCACGGGCCGCGGCGCCTCGGTCATCAGCACCTCCGGCCTGTCCAGCACCAGACGCGGGCCGCTGGCACGCGGCTTGGGGCGCGGCCGCGGGCGGGGCGCCGGTGCAGGCGCATCGGCCTGCGCCTGCGCGACCGGGGCCGGGGCAGCCAGGACAGGCGTGGTGGGCGCCGGCGGCGGCACGGTGACGCCACCCGGCGGGTCGATGAAGAGATTGAACTCGCGCGTCAGCCGCAGCGGGCAGCCCAGGGCCAGCGTCATGCGCAGGGCGGGCTCGTCGATGCGCGCCAGGCCTTGCAGGCGGATGCGTTGCTGACCGGGTTCGCCCTCGATGCGCAGTTGCAACAAACCGGCCGGAACGCGGGCATCGCCGGCCGAAACCTCGGCACGCAGGCAGGAATCCGGGAGTTGTTCGCCTTCGGCCAGCGTCAGCGGGATGCTGGCATCCAGTGCCTTGCCCAGGCCCGAATGGATCTGCGGCCGACCCAGGCCCAGGGCCTGGGCGTCCGGCGCCAAGCCAAGCAGCAGTGCCAGAGCGGGTGTGAGGGCGCCAGCCAAGGTCAGGCGCAGGGCCGTGAAGGGCATTGACTGCGGGCGTCTAGCTATCAGTTGAAAGAGGGGGTGGAGACAGCGCGGATCACTCTAGCATGGGGGCACTCGCCAACGACCCCATTCCCGGGGGATGCGCGGGCGGCACAATGACTGCCAAGCCATGAACGCACTCACCCTCACCCCCGCCGAACGCCAGCAGATCGACCAGGGCGCCTGGTTCTCCAAGCTCTCCGAGCCGCTGCGCAACGACATCCTGCAACGCGCCTTCGTGCGCCGCCTGGCCGACGAAACCATGCTGTCCCACCGCGGCGAGCCCGCCGAGGAATGGTCGGCGGTTGCCAAGGGCGCCGTGCGCGTCAGCTCGGTGTCCCTGGCCGGCAAGCAGATCTCGCTGACCTATGTCGAGCCCGGCACCTGGTTCGGCGACATCGCCCTCTTCGACGGCCTGCCGCGCACCCACGATGCTTATGCCCACGGTGAAACCACGCTGCTGTGCGTGCGCAAGTCCGACTTCCGCGCCCTGCTGCAGGCCCATTCCGAGCTCTACGACGCGCTGCTGAGGCTGAACTGCCGCCGCCTGCGCCTGATGTTCGACATGATCGAGGACCTCAACACCCGCCCCCTGGCCGCCCGCCTGGCCAAGCAGGTCCTGCTGCTGGCGCGCTCCTATGGCGTGCAGGAGGGGGACGAGACCCGCATCGGCCTGCAACTGGCCCAGGAAGACCTCGCCCAGCTGCTCGGCGCGTCGCGCCAGCGCGTCAACCAGGAGCTGAAGGCCTTTGAGCGCGAAGGCGCCGTGCGCGTCGAACCGACGAGGTTGGTGGTGCTCAGCCGCGAGAAGCTGTTGGCGGCCGCGTCGCGGTAGGGACACGCCTGCCGGCCCTTGCCTCTCAGAATGGAAAGTTCGCGCCCTTCAAAACGACGACATCCATGGAAGCATTCACCGGCACCCGCCCCCTCGCCAAGCCTCTGGACAGCGCCGCCCTCGAGGCCTGGCTGTCCGCCCATGTCGACGGCTTTGCCGGCCCGCTCGAGATCGAGCAGTTCAAGGGCGGCCAGTCCAACCCGACCTATTTGCTGAAGACGCCGGGCGCGCACTACGTGATGCGCAGCAAGCCCGGCCCGGTGGCCAAGCTGCTGCCGTCGGCCCATGCCATCGAGCGCGAGTTCCAGGTCATGGGTGCGCTGGCCGGCACCGACGTGCCCGTGCCGACCATGTACGCGCTGTGCGAGGACGAGGCCGTCATCGGCCGCGCCTTCTACATCATGTCCTTCATGCCCGGCCGCGTGCTGTGGGACCAGAGCCTGCCCGGCATGAGCAATGCCGACCGCGCCGCCCACTACGACGAGATGAACCGCGTCATCGCGGCCCTGCACCAGGTCGACTTCAAGGCCCGCGGCCTGGAGGCCTACGGCAAACCCGGCAATTACTTCGAGCGCCAGATCGGCCGCTGGAGCAAGCAATACCTGGCCTCCGTCACCGAGGCCAATCCGGCCATGGACGCGCTGCTGGCCTGGCTGCCGGCCCACATCCCGGCCTCGGCCCGCGACGAGAGCGAAGTGTCCATCGTCCACGGCGACTACCGCATGGACAACGTCGTCTTCCATCCCACCGAAGCGCGCGTCATCGCCGTGCTGGACTGGGAGCTGTCCACGCTCGGCCATCCGCTGGCCGACTTCAGCTACCACTGCATGAGCTGGCACATCCCGACCTCGGGCGCGGCGCGTGGCCTGGGCGGCGTCAACATCGCCGAGCTGGGCATCCCGGGCGAGCGCGAGTATGTGCAGCGCTACTGCGAGCGCACCGGCCGGGCCGATGCCGGCGCCGTCATGGCCGACTGGAACTTCTACATGGCCTACAACATGTTCCGCATCGCGGCCATCGTGCAGGGCATCGCCAAGCGCGTCGTGGACGGCACCGCCTCCAGCGCCCAGGCCAAGGAAACGGCGAAAAGCGCCAAGCCCCTCGCCGAACTGGCCTGGGCTTTCGCAAAAAAAGCGTGACCCGGTATTGGGTGCGGGCCGAGCGCCGGGCCGCTCCCTAGCCGGCCCGCGTTGGGTGATGTGCTTGCCGGTCGATCCGGCAAGCATCACCGTCCCCTCGGGGGACCGGTCAGGCTTGCCGGCGTTCAGCGCGGCAAGACTGGACGAGGGGCATCAGACGTCCCCGGTACGGGTCGACGGCGTCCAGGCGATGGACGTCGTCGTCGGCCAGGCGCCGCCCTCGGCCATGCGGCCGCTGATGCGCTGCGCCTCGCGCGCCGCGGTCTCGATGAGGCGCACCAGGGCCTGCACCTTGGGCAGGTCGGCCTCGCCCATCTCGGTACGCAGGTACAGGTTGCCGCGCATGCTCATCAGCACGAAGGGATGGCCCTCGGGCAGCAGGTCCTGGCTGGCCTGCACCAGCGCCTCGCCGAGTTCACCGTCGATCCACGACGCGGCCAGCTCCTTGGTCACCCCGACGATGCCATAGCGCTGGCGCACGATCTGCGAGGCCGCGTTGTTGAACTTGGGGAACATCACCAGCCAGCGCATCTCCTCAGGCGTGTCGGTGTCGACCCGGGTCTTCAGCGTGTCGGTATAGGCCTCGAAGACGGCGCGCTCGAGGTTCTCCATCAGCGCACGGCACACCACCATCATCTGCAGGTCGTGATGCAGGCCCATCTCGCAGCGCATGCGCAGCTCGGTGCCGGGCAGATAGCTGCGCTGGGACGCACCCCATTCGATGCGCAGCGGCCCGGGAAGCGCCTTGGGCTGATCGATCAGGAAGCCCAGACCATCCCGCGTCTGCGAGAACTCGGCGCCACGCGCCTCGGCCCAATCCATGATCGGACGCCAGCGCGCTGCATTGGCCCGCGTCACGAGCCAATGCTTGACCTGCTTTACCACCATGAGTCGTGAGGAAGTCTGAGAATGGGGCTGCTTGCTAGGCACACCGCACGGAGGCGACGAATGATTGAAGTGTATTCATGGCCCACGCCCAACGGCCACAAGGTGCACATCATGCTGGAGGAGTGCCGCCTCGCGTACCGGGTCCATCCCGTGGACATCGGCGCCGGCGAGCAGTTCGCGCCGAGCTTCCTCGCCATCAGCCCCAACAACAAGATCCCCGCCATCACCGACCCGGACGGCCCCGATGGCAAGCCCATCTCGCTGTTCGAGAGCGGCGCCATCCTGCTCTACCTGGCGGGCAAGACGGGCAAGCTGCTGCCCGCCGACGTGCATGGCAAATACGAAGTCCTGCAGTGGCTGATGTTCCAGATGGGGGGCGTCGGGCCGATGCTGGGCCAGGCGCATCACTTCCGCATCTATGCCCCGGAGAAGCTCGACTACGCCATCGACCGCTACACCAACGAGGCCAGGCGGCTCTACAGCGTCATCAACAAGCGCCTGGCCCACTCCACCTATCTGGGGGGGCGGGACTACAGCATTGCCGACATCGCCGTCTTCCCCTGGCTGCGTTCCTGGAAGAACCAGGGCGTGGAGATGAACGACTACCCGCATCTGAAGGGCTGGTTCGACGAGATCGCCAAGCGCCCGGCCGTGCAGCGCGGCGTCGAGGTGCTGGCCGGCGCGCGCAAGCCGCTGACGGACGACAAGGCCCGCGAGGTGCTGTTCGGCAAGCGCCAGCTCGAGCAACGCTGAAGTCAGGCCGGCACCAGGCGCAATTCGCGATGCGCCGGCGGCAGGCCTTGACTGGCGAGGATGAGGGGTTCGTGCGCCGCCAGGAGCCCCGGCACAAAAGCCGTCTGCCCCGCGACGTCGGCCAGCGCGACCGCCGCGGGCTGATCCGCGAAGGCCAGCACGTCGGGCGCACCGAGGCCTGTTGAAGCTGCGCCGAAGCCTGGATCGGCGAAGACCTGCAGCGCCGCCGCCGCGGCGCCCCCCATGCGAGACCGCGACAGATGCAGGGCAAGCCGCCCCTCAGCATCGCTCGCGCCTTCGTGCACACGGCCTTCGTCATCGGTCAGGCACACGCGCGCCCAGGCCACGGGCTCGCCATTCGCCTGCCAGCTGAGCAGGCCGTAGACGCTGCAGACGCCAGGCGGCGGCCTGCGCGTCGGCGCGCTGAGCAGGCCCACCCGCATCAGGCGCATGCCGCCCAGCACCCGGTCGCTGAGGATCTGGCCCACCGGTCGAGCCGGCAGGGGCCACGGCAGGCTCAGCGGCTGGAAACGCTGCAGCTCGTCGCGTACGAGCACGTCGGCACAGACCGCCTCCTGAGGCCGGCGCCAGCGCACGGGCAGGTCGGGCCAGACATGCAGGCCCGACGGCGTGACGACAGAACGGCCGAGCAAGCGGCCGCCGCCGCGCTGCACCAGGCTGCAGCGCAGACCCGTCGTGATGAGGTCGCCGCTGGCCAGGTCGACGAAAACCAGGGCTTCGCCCACCGGCAGCCGCGGACGGTCCAGGGTCGGCTCGCGCCGTGTCATGACAGCCATGGCCCATCCTAGGAAGGAGGTGGCGCGACGGTCATCCTGCTTGTTAGGGACGCACGCCCGGCGGCTGCATGGCCATGCCGGCCGAGCGGCGCGCGAGATAGGTCTGCAGCGCCAGCAGCTCGGCGCTGTCCCAGTCCCACACGACGGCGCGCACGCCATTCAGGCAGCCGCGCAGCCGGCGCTGCAGGCTGCCCATCGACTGCCATTCGAGGCGGTAGACCGGGTAGTCGTCGACATGGGCCTGGGGGATGAGGCTTCCACCCAGGCGCAGTCCGGCGCGCTCGTCGTGGCACTGGGCGCAGGACAGGTTGAGGGCGCCGAGACGGGTCATGTAGAGGCGCTGGCCCTGGCTGGCAGCCTGGTCCAGTTCGGGGCCGCGCGGCGGGCTGAGCGGCAGGCCGCGCGACTGCTGGGCGACCAGGGCCGCGAGCGCAAGCAGCGGCTCCGCTTCCGGCGCCCAGGCGGACTGCTGCTGATGGCGCACGCGGCAGCGCTGGATGCGGCCGGGCAGGTCGACGAGGCCTTGATCCCAGGCCGGGTAGCGGGCAGCGGCGCCGCGCAGCTTCTCGGGCTCGCCGTGGCAGCTGGCGCAGGATTTCGGTCCTTGCCCCCACAGTTCTCGACCCAGCGCCAAGGCAAGCTGAGCGGGATGCTGGGCGTCGTCGCCTTGCAGCATGCGCAGCGCCGGGCTCATCGTGTCGCGGCCGGAGCGGCGCTCGTCGGCCTGCGCCGCCAGAGCGACGAGGAGGATCAGCAGCCAGGCCTTCATGCGACGTTGAGCGCGCGCGTCTCGCGATGCTCGAAGCCGTTGTCGCCACGCCAGACAAAGCTGAGCTCGCCGGACTTGTCCGTGCGCATCCAGAAGGCGAGATAGGGGTTGGCCGAGATGGCCGCATAGAAGTCGGCGGCAAAGACGAACTCGCCATCCAGCCGACATTCGAAGCGGCGCACCAAGTCGCGCGCCAGGCGTGAGCCGTCGTCGCCGGTGCGATAACCCGTCTCCATCGAATGCGCGACCGTCGCCCTCACCTCGAAAGCTTCGCCGGCCTTGATGGCGGCGGGCAGCGTGATGACGGCACGGCTTGCCATCAGGGCTCCACGCAGGCGGCCAGTGTCACGATGACGTCGACGCCGGCCTGCCAGCAGCGCCCGTCCGCCGCCTTGGCCACGGCGACGATGCGCTGGCTGCGCGCGAGGCGCATGCGGGTGCTGAACTCGGGCTTGGCGACGGCCGCACCGAAGCTGGCATGCAGGACCTCGGGCTCGGGGTTCTGCGGCGTGAACAGCGCGAGGCCCACCACCGGCTCGCTGGCGGCAACGCGCACCGGAACGGCATTGCCGTTCTCAACCAGTTCGGCAATCTCGACTTTCAACGCGCCCTGCTCGGGGTTGCGGCCCGCCCAGGCACGGATGGCGGCGCGCATGGCGTCATCGGTCGCCTGCGCCTCGGGCAGCAGGGCGAAGGCCGCGGCACCCAGCGCGAACTCACGACGCCTCATGGCCTGCCCAGCGTGCCCAGATAGGCCACGATGTCGTCCAGCTGCGCTTCGGTCAGCGCCGCCCTGCCCTGCCAGGCTGGCGCGATGTCGCGCAGCCCTTGCGTCGAGCGAAAAGGCGGCATCACGGTGTTGGGGTTGAAGCGCCGCATGTCGGCGATGCGGTCGCGCAGGCCTTTGGCATTCAAGCGCGTCGCGATGCCGTCCAGCGGCGGCGCGAGATTGCCCTGGTTGGGGTCACCGGCCGCCGTCAGCGAGTGACAGAGCAGGCACAGGCTCTGCGCGCGGTCGGCGATCAGGGCACGACCTCGCTCCACGTCGGCGGCCTGGGCATGACCCGCCAACAGCAGAGCGAAGAGCGCGCTTCTCACACCAGCTTGTGCTTGGCCAGCGGCAGGTCGCGGATGCGCTTGCCCGTCGCCGCGAAGATGGCATTCAGCACCGCCGGCGCCGCGACCGCAATGGTCGGTTCGCCCACGCCGCCCCAGAAGCCGCCCGAAGGCATGACGATGGCCTCGACGGCCGGCATGTGCTCCATCTTGACGACGGGATAGGTGTCGAAGTTCTGCTGCTCGACGCGACCGTCCTTGACCGTGATCTCGCCGAACAGCGCCGCCGACAGCCCGTAGACGAAACTGCCTTCGACCTGGGCAGCGATCTGCTGAGGGTTGACCGCATGGCCGGGATCGGTAGCGGCGACGATGCGATGGATCTTCAGCTCGCCCTGCTTGGACACCGACACCTCGGCGCAGGCCGCCACATAGCTGCCGAAGCCCATGATCTGGGCCAGGCCCAGATACCTGCCCTTCGCCAGTGGCTTGCCCCAACCGGCCTTGGCGGCCACCGCGTTCAGCACCGCCAGATGCTTGGGTGAATGGGCCAGCAGCTCGCGGCGCAGCTCCAGCGGGTCGCGCTTGGCGGCATGGGCCACTTCGTCGATGAAGCACTCCATGTAGACCGCGTTCTGGTTCAGGTTCACGCCGCGCCAGAAACCCGGCGGCACCGTCGGGTTGCGCATCGCATGGTCGACCAGCAGGTTGGGCACCGCATAGCCCAGCGCGCCCTCGGCGCCGCCGGCGTTCAGGCCCTGGAAGACGACGGGGTCCTTGCCGTCCTTGATGTTCTGCGGAAAGATGCCCGCGATGATGCTCTGGCCCGAGATGCGCATGTGCAGGGCCGTCAGCTTGCCGGCCGCATCCAGGCCCGCCGTCAGCTTGCACTGGGTGACCGGGTGGTAGCGGCCATGCGTCATGTCCTCCTCGCGCGTCCAGATCAGCTTGACCGGCGTGCCGGGCATTTCCTTGGCGATGGCCACGGCCTGGCGCACCCAGTCATGCACCGCGCCGCGCCGGCCGAAGCCGCCGCCCAGATGCAGCTTGTAGACCTCGCAAGCGGAAGGCGGCAGGCCCGAAGCTTCGGACGCTGCGGCCAAGGCGGCTTCGCCGTTCTGCGTCGGCGTCCAGACCTCGCAGCGCTCCGGCGTCCCGGGCTTTGCAGGGGTGATGAGGGCGGTCGCATTCATCACCTCCATCGTGGCGTGGTTCTGATGCGGGAAGCTGTAGACGGCCTCGACCTTCTTCGCGGCGCCGGCCAGCGCCGCCTTCACGTCGCCCTGGCTGCTGCCGACCGCGGCCTCGGGCGCATCCAGCGCTGCCTTCAGCGTGGCCGCCGTGTCGGCACTGTTCTGCGACACGTTGACGCCCTCGTCCCAGACGATGGGCAAGGCCTCCAGCGCTGTCTTGGCCCGCCACCAGGTATCGGCCACCACGGCCACGGCCGAGTCGCCCACCTTGACGACCTTCTTGACGCCGGGCCGGGCCTCGATCGCCGCCGCGTCGAAGCTCTTCAGCTTGCCGCCGAAGACCGGGCAGTCCCTGATGGCCGCATTCAACATGCCGGGCAGCTTCAGGTCCATGCCGTAGACCTGGGAGCCGTCGAGCTTGCCCTTGGTGTCCAGGCGCTTCAGGGGCCGACCCGCGAGCTTCCAGTCCTTGGCGTCCTTGAGCTGGATGTCGGCCGGCGCGGCCAGCTTGGCGGCTTCGGCGGCCAACTGGCCATAACTCAGCTTCTTGCCGGCATGCGTCACCCAACCCGAACGGGTGGCGCATTCGACGACAGCCACCTGCCACTGGTTGGCGGCCGCCTGGATCAGCAGGGCCCGCGCCAGCGCGCCGCCCTTGCGCACGTACTCGTGCGACTCGCGCACGCCACGGCTGCCACCCGTGCTCATGCTGCCCCAGGCGCGGTTGCGCGCCAGGTTCTGGCCGGGCGTCGGGTACTCGGTCTTGACCTTGCTCCAGTCGCATTCCAGCTCTTCGGCCACGAGCTGGGCCAGGCCGGTCAGCGTGCCCTGCCCCATCTCGGACCGCGCGATGCGGATGACGGTGGTTTCGTCGGGCAGCACCTGCACCCAGGCGTTCAGCTCGGGCGTGGCACCATCCTGGGCGAGACCCGGCACGTGGAAGCCCACCATCAGGCCACCGGCGGCGGCCGTGGTGGCGCTCAGGAAGTCGCGTCGATTCAGCGCGGCGCTCATGCCTGGCCCCCTTCGATGACGATGGGGATCTGCTTGCGCTGCACCTGGCCGGCGGCCAGATGGATGGCGGCGCGCACGCGGTTGTAGGTGCCGCAGCGGCAGATATTGGTCATGGCCGCGTCGATGTCGGCGTCGGTCGGCTTGGGTTTCGCCTTCAGCAGCGCCGCGGCGGCCATCAGCATGCCGCTCTGGCAGAAACCGCACTGCGGCACGTCCAGCGCGTCCCAGGCCTTCTGCAATGGGTGGCCGGCGTTCGGCGCCAAGCCCTCGATGGTGGTGATCTTTTGCGCCGCCGTCAGCGCCGAGGCCGGCATCACGCAGCTGCGCACCGGCGCGCCGTCGATGTGCACCGTGCAGGCGCCGCACTGGGCGACGCCGCAGCCGTATTTGGTGCCCGTGAGGCTGAGCTGCTCGCGCAGCACCCAGAGCAGCGGGGTGTCGGCTTCCGCCTCGAACTGCACCCGCTTGCCGTTGACCGTCAACTCCGCCATGCCTGCCGCTCCCGCTCCGCCACCCTTGGCGGGCGCGGGCAGCCTAGCAGCATCCACACCTGTCTGTCTTGCCCTCCTAAGATGCCCGACATGGCCCGCATCCTTGTTCCCCTGCCCGCCCAGGACTACGACCCGTCCGAGGCCGCCATCCCCTGGAAGCTGCTCACGGCGCGCGGCCACAGCTTCCGCTTCGCGACGCCCGACGGCCGGCCCGCCCAGGCGGACCCGCGCATGCTGGATGGCAACGGCCTGGGGCTCTGGAAGCCGTTGCTGATCGCCCAGGCCCATGCCCGCGAGGCGCATGCGGCCATGGTGCAGAGCGAGGCCTTTCTGAAGCCGCTGCGGTATGACGACGTCAACCCCAGCGAGGTCGACGCCCTGCTGCTGCCCGGCGGCCATGCGCCGGGCATGAAGGCCTATCTCGAATCAGCGCGCCTGCAGGCCCTGATCGCGGCTCATTTCGCGGCCGACAAGCCCGTCGCCGCCATCTGCCACGGCGTGCTGCTGGCAGCCCGCTCCAGGCGCGCCGATGGCAAGTCCGTGCTGCATGGCCGGCGCACCACCGGCCTGACCAGGCAGCAGGAGATGACGGCCTGGCTGATGACGGCCGCCTGGCTGGGCAGCTACTACCGCACCTATCCCACGCCACTGCAGACCGAAGTGCAATCCCTGCTGGCCAAGCCCCAGGACTTCGACGTCGGCCCGCCCGCTCTGAGGCGTGACGACCTCGAGCATCTCGGCCGCGGCTTCACGGTGCGCGACGGCAACTACCTCAGCGCGCGCTGGCCCGGCGACGCCCATGCCTTCGCGCTGACCCTGGCGCAGATGCTGGAAGAGCCATCGCGCTGACCTGCCCACGCGGGCATTCGGGGCCACCAGCAGGTTTGGCCGGAAACGTGTAGCGTTCGCGGCTGCTGTAGCCGAATGCGCCGGTCCTGCGCATGTTTGCCATCCGTGGAGACTTCGATGACGACATTGCAGATCAATGGCCAGTCGACGACGGTGGAGGCGGGCGAAGACACCCCGCTGCTGTGGGTATTGCGCGATCACCTCGGCATGACCGGCACCAAGTTCGGCTGTGGCCTGGCGCTGTGCGGCGCCTGCACGGTGCACCTTGACGGCCAGCCGGTGCGCGCCTGCCAGACGCCGCTGTCCGCCGCGGCGGGCAAGCGCGTCGTCACCATCGAGGGCGTGGGCGCCAGCAAGACCGGCCAGGCCGTGCAGCACGCCTGGGTCAAGCTCGGCGTGCCGCAGTGCGGCTACTGCCAGGCGGGTCAGATCATGAGCGCCACGGCCCTGCTGGAACAAAAGCCCAAGCCGACCGACGCCGACATCGACGCGGCCATGAGCGGCAATCTGTGCCGCTGTGGCACCTACACGCGCATCCGCAGCGCCATCAAGACGGCCGCCGGCCTGGAAGGCGGTGCCGCATGAACGGCTTTGTCCCCCACGGTCATCTCACGCGGCGCAAGCTGCTGGGCTTCACCGGCCTGGTGCTGGGCATTGGCCTGCCCGGCTTTGCACTGGGCGCCGACGAGCCCAAGAAATACGGCGGCGACGGCATGCCCCATGGCATCCAGGACAGCCCGCACACCTTCATCGCCATTGCGCCCGACGGCACGGTCAGCATCGTCGTCAACCGCTCCGAGATGGGCCAGGGCGTGCGCACCAGCCTGCCCAAGGTGCTGGCCGACGAACTGGAGGCCGACTTCGCCCGCGTCAAGGTCGTGCAGGCGCCCGGCGACGAGGACAAATACGGCAACCAGGACACCGACGGCTCGCGCAGCATGCGGCACTGGTTCATGCCCATGCGCCGCTGCGGTGCGGCCGCACGCGCCATGCTGGAGCTGGCGGCGGCCCAGGCCTGGGGCGTGCCGGTTGCCGAGGTGCAGGCTGCCAACCATGCCGTCACCCACAAGGCCAGCGGCCGCTCGCTGGGCTATGGCGCACTCGCCGAGGCCGCCGCCAAGCTGGACGTGCCGGCCCGCGACAAGCTCAGGCTCAAGGACGCCAAGGAATTCCGCTACATCGGCAAGCAGGACAGCCACCTGGTGGACGCCGAGGTCATCGTCACCGGCAAGTCGCAATACGGCATCGACACGCGGCTGCCGGGCATGCTCTACGCCGTCGTCGCGCGGCCACCGGTGTTCGGCGGCAAGCTCAAGTCCGTCGACAGCAGCGAGGCCTTGAAGGTCGCGGGCGTCGTCAAGGTCTTCGAGCTGGCCGGCACGCCGGCACCGTCCGAGTTCCAGCCTCTGGGTGGCGTCGTTGTCGTGGCCAAGGACACCTGGGCCGCCATGAAGGGGCGCGAGGCGCTGAAGATCGTCTGGGACGACGGCGCCCACGCCAGCTACGACTCGGCCGCCTTCCGCCGCGAACTGGAGGCCGCCGTGGCCAAGCCGGGCGGCAAGGTTGTGCGCGACGATGGCGATGCACCGGCTGCGCTGGGCAAGGCCGCCAAGCGCGTGGCGGCCGACTACTACGCGCCGCATCTGGCCCACGCGACCATGGAACCGCCGGCCGCGACGGCGCGCATCGTCGACGGGCGCTGTGAGGTCTGGGCCTGCGTGCAGTCACCCCAGGCCGCCCGCGAACGCGTGGCCGCGCGACTGGGGCTGGGTGCGGACAAGGTGACCGTCAACGTGACCCTGCTGGGCGGTGGCTTTGGCCGCAAGTCCAAGCCCGACTTCGTCGTCGAGGCGGCGCTGGCCTCGCAGCAGATGCAGGGCGTGCCGGTCAAGCTGACCTGGACGCGTGAGGACGACCTGCACCACGACTATCTGCACACCGTCACGGCCCAGCATCTGGAGGCCGGGATGGACGCCAAGGGCCGGGTCACCGCCTGGCTGCAGCGCGCGGCCGAACCGACCATCCTGTCCATCTTCATGCCCGACCCCAAGCAGCTGGCGCCCTTCGAGCTGGGCCTGGGCCTGATCAACCTGCCCTACGCGATTCCCAACATCCGCATCGAGAACCCCGCGGCGACGGCGCACGCGCGCATCGGCTGGCTGCGCTCGGTCAACAACATCCAGCACCAGTTCGCCGCCCAGTCCTTCGTCGCCGAGCTGGCCCATGCGGCCCAGCGCGACCACCGCGATTTCCTGTTCGAGCTGCTCGGCCCGGCGGCCCAGATCCCGCCGCCACAAATGGGCGACGACTGGAACCACGGCGAGTCACCGCAGCTCTACCCCGTCGACACGGGCCGGCTGCGCGGCGTCATCGAGCGCGCGACAAAAGAGGCGGGCTGGGGCCGCAAGCTGCCACGCGGCCAGGGACTGGGCCTCGCGGCCAACTACAGCTTCGTGACCTATATGGCCGTCGTCGTCGAGGTGCGCGTCAGCGCCAAGGGCGAGCTCAGCATCCCGCGCATCGACGTCGCCGTGGACTGCGGCCCGGCCATCAACCCCGACCGCATCCGCTCCCAGGTCGAGGGCGCCTGCATCATGGGCCTGAGCCATGCGCTGTACAGCGAGATCACCTTCAAGGAAGGCCGCGTCGAGCAGAGCAACTATCACGACTACGAGATCGCCCGCCTCAACATCGCGCCGAAGAAGATCGCCGTCCACATCATGCCGGCCAAGGGCTATGACCAGCCCCTGGGCGGCGTCGGCGAGCCGGCCATCGGGCCGATTGCACCGGCACTGATGAACGCCATCTTCGCGGCGACCGGCAAGCGCATCCGGCAGTTGCCGCTGAAGGACCAGCTCATGGCCAAGAAGAAGACATGACGGCGCGCAAGGTCGCGTTGATCACCGGCGGTGGCACGGGCGTCGGCGCCGCCACCGCGCTGATGCTGGCCGGCAAGGGCTACGATCTGCTCATCAACTACTCGCGCAGCGCCGACGACGCTGAGGCTAGCGCCGCGGCCTGCCGAGCGGCCGGGGCCGACGTGCTCGTCAAGCAGGGCGACGTGGCGCAGGACGCCGACTGCCGCACGCTGGCGCAGGCCGCGCTGGACCGCTGGGGCCGCATCGACGCCCTCGTGAACAACGCGGGTGTGTCGGTGTTCGGTGCCGCTGCCGAGTGGGATGCGCTGGACGCCGAGACCTTCCAGCGCATCCTGGGCGTCAACGCGCTGGGCAGCTTCCAGATGGTGCGCGCCTGCGTCGGCGCACTGAAGGAAGCGCAGGGCTGCATCGTCAACGTGTCCTCGGTGGCTGGTGCGCTGGGCGTGGGCTCGTCCATGCCCTATATCGCGTCCAAGGGCGCCATCAATGCGATGACGCTGCACCTGGCCCGCGCGCTGGCGCCGGCCGTGCGCGTGAACGCGGTCTGCCCGGGCCTCATCACCACGCGCTGGTTTGTCGACGGCGTGGGGCAGCAGGGCTATGAGGCCGGCCTGAAGGCCTACGAAGCCGGCGTGCCGCTGCAGCGCGCCTGCTCACCCGAGGATGTGGCCGAGGCGATCGTCTGGCTGGTGGACGGCGCACGCACGGTGACCGGCGAGCTGGTGATGCTGGACAGCGGCATGCACCTGGCCGGCGCGAAGCCGCCGCGCTGAGCCTTCAGCTGGCTTCGGCGATGCGATAGCCCACGCCGGGCTCGGTCAGCAGCACGCAGGGCTCGGCCGGGTCGACCTCGAGCTTGGCGCGCAGCTGGCCCATGTAGAGGCGCAGATAGTGGGTCTGTTCGGTCGCGTCCGCGCCCCAGACATCGGCCAGCAGGCGGCGATGGGTGACCACCTGGCCGGCCTGGCGCACGAGGCGGGCCAGCAGCTTGAACTCGGTGGGCGTCAGGCGCACATCGGTGCCGTCGCGCTTGACGCGATGGGCGGCCAGGTCGACCTCGAGGCCGGCACGGCGGTACAGGGTGATGGCGGGCTGGGCGACGGTGCCGCGGTGGCGCAGCGCCACGCGCAACCGCGCCAGCAGCTCGCCGATGCCGAAGGGCTTGACGAGGTAGTCGTCGGCACCGGCATCGAGCAGTCGGATCTTCTGGCCCTCGACCTGGCGGGCCGAGATGACGATGAGGGGCGTGGAGCGATCGCGTCGCAGCGATTGCAGCAGTTCCTCGCCGTCGCCGTCGGGCAGGCCGAGGTCGAGCAGCACGGCGTCCAGAGGGCCGGCGTGGGCCAGTTGGGCCATGGCATCGGCCAGGCTGGCGGCGGTCAGCACCTCATAGCCTTCGACGGCCAAGGCCTCCTTCAAGGTCACGCGCAATTCGCGGTCGTCTTCGACCAGCAGCAGCTTCATGTCGAGGCTTCCGGCAGTTCAGGGGCATCACGCAGCGGCAGGCGCAACTCGAAGCTGCAGCCGCCATGGCCGCGCGGGCGCAGGCTCAAGGACCCTTCATGCGCCGCGGCAATCGCACGGCACAGGGCCAGACCCACGCCCGAGCCCGGCGGACGCTGCTTGAAGGCGGCGAGGTCGCCGCGCTGGAAGGCGTCGAAGACGCGATCGCGCCACGCCGGGTCGATGCCGGGGCCGCGGTCGCGGACGGCAAACAAGGCTTCGCTGCCCAGGCGGCGCACCACCAGCTCGACCGGCGCGGTGGCCGGGCTGTACTTCAGCGCGTTGTCGACGAGGTTGTCCAGCAATTGAGACATCAGGGCCGCATCACACCACAGCAGCGGCAGCTCGGGAGCGATACGCGCTTTCACACGATCGCCATCGGGCCGGCGACGCACGCGGCGCAGGGCGGCCCCGACGATCTCTTCGGCCGACTCCCAGTCGCAGCGCAGGCTCACCCCCGGCGCGCCCAGGCGGGCCAGTTGGAGGGTGTTGTCGGTCAGGCGCACCAGGCGGGCCGTCTCGTCGACGATGCGGCCGGCGAGTTCGCTGCGCTGGCTGGCCGTCAGCCGGTCGCCCTGGGTCTGCAAGGCCGAGGCCGAGCCCATGATGGTAGCCAGCGGCGTGCGGTAGTCGTGCGAGATGGCAGCCAGCATGGCGTTGCGGGTGGACTGGGTCTCGGCCAGCTCGCCGGCCCGGCGCGCTTCGTCCTGCACGCGGCGGCGCTGCAGGGCCAGGCCCATCTGGTCGCACAGGGCCTGGGCATGGGCGAGATGGTCAGCAGCCAGGGCTTCGGTGCCCAGGCCGCGCAGCGTGACGGCACCCAAGGCGGCGTCGCGGCCGCGCAGCGGCAGATAGAGGTCGGGCTCGCCGCTGTGGTGGGCCGTGCCGGGCCCCAGGGCCCGGCCGCTGTCGGCGCAGAGCTGCAGGCCCGCCAGGGCGTTGGCATCGGGGTCGCCGAGGACGATGTCCTGGGCGCTCGACGTGGGTCGCAGCAGCAGCGCCGTCGGCAGGCCCGCCAGCCGGTCCAGGGCCTGCAGCAGTTCGTGGGCATGGGCCTCGGGCCGGTCGGCATCGCGCATCAGGTCGCCGAATTCGCGCAGGGCGCGCTCCAGCTGGGCGGCGCGCTGCGCCGCGCGCACGCCCTCCCAGGCGAGGCGCAGCTTCCAGCCCGCCCAGGCCAGGCCCATCAGCGAGCCAACGGCGATCCAGGGCAGGAATTGAACGAGGGGACGGGGCACCATGGGCGGCGCAGTTTAGGTGGCCGTCACGGTTTCGTTCGGCACCGGCATGGGCTCGGGCCTGGCCAGGCGGTCCTTCACCAGGCCGGCCAGCAGCACGTCCACCAGGGTGCCGCCCTGGCTGCCGCTCTGGCCACCACCGCCCACCAGCACCTCGGGCACCAGCTGCACGCCGGCACCGGCCAGGGCCTGGGCGACCTGCACGATGGCGTAGTTGCCCGACTCCATGGAGCCGATCTTCTGGCGGATGACCTCGGCCTCGGCTTCACCGATGGCCAGCGTGCGGCCGGCCTCGGCCTGGCCGGTCACGCGCGTGACCTCGGCATCGGCCTCGGCGGTGATCTTCTTGGAGCGCGCCGCGCCATCGGCCGTCTTCACCGCCGCTTGCGCGTTGAACTCGGCCATCGCCACCTTGCGCTCGGCGTCCACCACCTGGGCCTGGGTGCGGGCCAGGGCGGTGGCCTGCTCGAGCTGCTGGCGCACGCCTTGCGCCTCCATCTGCGTCGTAAAGGTGACCTTCTCCTGCTCGGCCAGCTTGCGATCGGTCAGGGTCTTCATCAGCTCGGCCGGCGGCACGATGTCGCCGATCAGCGTCTCGACGGCGCCGACGTCATAGGCCTTCAGGGCCAGCGCAATCGCGGCCTTGGCCTCGGCCTGGCGCTCGCTGCGCTTCTTCAGGAAGTCGATGACGTCAGAGTTCTGCGCGGCATTGCGGAAGTAGTTGCCGATGGTGGGCTCCAGCACCTGGGTGACCAGGGCCTCCATGCTGCCGAAGCGGGCGATGACCTTGGGGGCGTCGTTGCGCGGGATGTGGATGATCTGGCTCACGTCCAGGTTGAAGGTGAAGCCGTCGGCCGAGCGCACGGTGATGGTGGACAGGTTGGCGTCCAGCTTGTGGGCCTCGGTCTTGCCCGTGGCCCAGTTCAGCACGACGTTGGCCGTCGGCACCACGCGCACCTTGTGGGTGTAGGTGTTGATGGCGTACTTGCCGGGGTCGAGCACGTCCACCCAGACGCCCTTCTCGCCCTTGCGGACCATGTTGGCGTGGCGGAAGCCCTCGCCCGTCACATCCACGCCGGCGCGGCCGACGAAGGCGACGACGACACCGACGGAGGCGATGGGCACCTCGGTCATGTCGATGATCTCGACGGTGGCGAACATCGGGTTGATGAAGTAGCGGCCGGCCAGCAGCACCTGCTCCTGCAGGCCCTTGGTGCCGCCGGCATTGACGAAGGCTTGCGGCTCCTGGAAGAGGTTGTGTCCGGGCACTTCGGGGCCGGCGATCTCGCCCGTGGTCAGCGAAGCGCCTTCGCGCGTCGTCACGATGCCGACCTTGTTGTCGGGCACGTCCGTCACCTGCACCTGCGTGACGCGGAACAGTCCGGGGTTGATGCGGTACTTGCCTTGCGGGATGACGCTCATCTGCGGGCCACGCTCGCCGCCGCCGGCCATGAAGGCGCGGGCGTCCTGGAAGCTGTCGCAGGCCACGGCGCGGCCGATGACGCGGCCGCCGCCCAGGGGCTTGCCGTCGCGGGCTTCGACGATGCCGATCTTGCCGGGTTCGATGACGGTCATGCGCTCCAGGCGCACGGTGAACAGCAGGGTGTTGATGCGCCAGGCGCCCGGGGGCACGACGCTCGTCTGCAGGCCACGCTCGCCGCTGGCGAGGAAGGCGCGGGCGTCCTGGAAGTTGTCGCAGTCGACGTGGCGGGCCAGCACGCGGCCATCGGGCAGCGGCAGACCGTCGCAGGCCTCGACAACGCCGATGGCGTCGTCAGGCACGACAGTGAACTTGACGAGTTCGACCTGGTATTGCCACGGCCACAGGCCCAGGTGCAGGCCGGGGGCCAGGGTGTCGGCCTGCAGGCCGGCTTCGCCATAGAGAGCCACGATGCGGCCGGGCGGCAGTTCGCGGTGGCGGCCGAACAGCACGAAGCCCTTGGTGACCGTGCCGATGGAGTCGTCCGGCACGATGACGAAGCCGAACAGGCGCAGGGTCCGCTTGTAGAAGAGCAACGCCGCGAGGCCGAGCAGGCCAAGGGCCGTCAGCCAGAGGGGCGGGAACAGGGTGTGCAGGGTGTCCATGAGGAGCACGGATGGTGGAAGAGGCCTTCACTGTGTCCGCCGCGGCGTTAGGGGCGCATAAGGGCCCTGCGGCATCCATCTTTTAGAACTTTTTAGATCGGATGCAGGACCGCGCCACGGCTCATCGCCGACAGTGCAGACCAGGCAAACGCCAAGCAGTCCACATCAAAGTCAAGGAGGTTGTCATGCCCACAGGCCTTGAAACCGCGCGCCACGTCTGGGACGTCATCAGGAATGGCAGCCCCGTCGACGCCAGCGGCCCGGCCGTCTCGGTACTGCCCCAGGGCGCCACGCCCCTGGATCTCGAGGGCTGGCAGGGGCCGGTCTGCTACCCCGAGACCTATGACGACCTGTCCTTCATCTTCGAATCGGACTTCGACGACTTCACGATCACGCCGAGCTGGCAGTTCAACGGCCGCTACATCAGCAACTTCAGCGTGCGGGCGGAAGGGCCCGGCGATGTCCAGCCCGGCCTGGACGTGTCGGTGACGACGCTGGAAGCCCTGGTCAATCCCGACGAGGTGGTGGAACTGCCCTATCTCATCAAGGTCAGCCTGCCCGATGCCAACGGCGGCGTGCGGCGCCGCACCTACCGCGGCCTGGCCCGCGGCAACGGCTCGGTGCTCAGCCTGCGATGAGCTTGCGGGGCTGCGCCGCGGCGGCCGGGCGCGGGTCCTGCGGACCGGCGTCCGAGGGCGCAGCGAGGATGAGGAAGGCGGCGCCGGCCAGCGCCACCACGGCGGCCGTCGCGGCGCCGATGCGGACTTTCACAGCACCACCCGCCGCACGTCGATTTCGGTGTCGGCCCAGACCACGGCATCGGGCTTGGGCAACTCGACGAGGCCGCCGAAGAAGCTGTGCGGCGTCGCAGGCTGGGGGACGGCTTCGTGCAGGCGCTGGACGCGGCGCATGGCGTCGCGGATCTGCAGGACCGAGTCTTGGGCGAGGGCTTGAAAGGGGATCTGCATGGCGGGCTCCGTTGTCGATGACGTCAGTCTCGGCAAGGACAGCCCGTGCGGAAATCACCCTGTGGGGGTGGACGAAGGGGGATGGGGAGCGGGCCTCCCACCTCGCATCCCTCCAAAGGGGGATGGCAAAAAAAAAGCCCCGGCCATCGGCCGGGGCCTCAATCGCTTGCACGCCTGCGAGGCTGAACCAGCGGCCTGCTCAGGGAGGGAGAAGCAGACGACGCCACGTTAGCGCCGCGCCATCCGGGCCGCTGTAGGACGGCGCCGCGCCCTCCGGAAACATGCGCTAACAAAGGGCACGGTTTGCAACCAGCAAGTCGTGAGGAATCTCATGCCGCAAATGCCACCGATGTATCGGTCTGTGAGACTCCCCCCATTTGAGGGGGGACCTTCCTAGACTGCGCCGCTCGCGCAATTCAGCGCGGAAGAGGTTGCAGTCCATGATCCCTGTCGTTGAAGCGCGGCGCCATGCGCCCCCGCCCCAAGTCGTCGCAGGCGCTGCGCTGGAAATGAACAGCGATTTCGGCGCCCTCGACGGCGACGCGCTGGGCCTGGTCGAGCGCCGCTACGGCGACCGCGGGCTGGTCATCTCACGCGAGCGCTACAGCAGCCGCAACCAGGACGGCGACATCGTCTGCACCGGGCGCGACGGCGACAACAACATCGTCGGCACCCTGTCCGTGCGCTTCGACGGCCAAGGCGGCCTGAATGCCGACCTGTTGTTCAAGCAGGAATTGGATGAATGGCGTGCAGCCGGCGTCACGCTTTGCGAATTCGGCGGCCTGGCCGTGGACAAGCATTCGCATGACCCCAAGCGCGTGCTGGCCCAGATCTTCCACCTCGGCTATCTGCACGCCCATCGTCGCGCTCGCGTCGATCGCCTGGTCATCGAGGTCAATCCGCGCCATGTGGGCTTCTACCGCCGCTGCCTGGGCCTAGTGCCCTACACGGCCGCCCGCCACAACCCGCGGGTCGACGCGCCGGCCGTGTTGATGAGCATTGATTTCGCCACCATCCGCGAGCAGATCGCGCTGTGGGGCGGCCACCCGGACTCGCTGGCTTCAGCGCGCAGCCTCTATCCGCTGGCCTGGGACGAAGTGACCGAGGCCATGATGCTGGCCCGCCTGCCCTGAGGGTCGTTTCAAGCCGCGGGCAGCAGCCCCAGGAAGCGGTCCAGCATGTGGAAGTGGTCGTCGAAGAACTGCTCTTCCATGGCCGCCAGCTCGCCCAGAGGCACCCAGCGCGCACGGGCCGCGTCGTCGGCGCCCTGCACCTCCGGCAGCTCGCGCTCGCCGAGGTCGAAGTAGTGGGTGTGTGAGATGGTGCGGCCACGCTGGCTGCGGTCCGGGTGGTCGAAGACGGCCACGCCGCGCGAGGCCAGCGTCAGCGTCTCGGGCAGCAGCCGCAGGCCGGTCTCCTCTTCCAGCTCGCGCACGGCCGACTGGTAGAGGGTGTCGCGCGGCTCGACAAAGCCGCCCGGCAGGGCCCACAGGCCCTGGCCGGGGTCCTTGGCGCGCTGGATCAGCAGCACATGGTCGGCGCAGCGCAGCACCAGGTCGACGGTGACGAAGGTCGGCGCATAGGGCGCGGCCGCCCAGGCCTGGCGGTAGGACTTCAACATCGCCCACTCACGGCGCAGCGCGGCCAGATAGGGCAGATGCGCCCAGGCCTGCACGAAGGACCGCGTGCCCGGCGGCACCTGGTCGACCCAACTGGCCAGCACGCCGTCCAGCGCCTCGGGCGGCGTCTCGAACAGCGCCGCGCGCAGGTCGGTGGCGTCCACCCGATGCTGGCGCGGCAGGCTGCGCAGCTGCCAGGGCGAGAAGCGACGCAAATAGTCGCTGGTGGCGTCCTTGAAGTGGCCCACCAAAGTCACGTCGGCAGGGCCCACGCGCTGCTCGACGGCGGCGCGCACCGCCTGCACCCAGCGCGCCTCGTCGTAGAGGTCGCGCAGCGGCACGATCTCCACGCGCTCCCGCTCGGCCTCGGTCAGCGCCAGACGCAGCATCTCGGCGCGCTCCGTCCAGCTGAAGGCATGGCGCGGCGAGCGCGCCTGATGGGCCGAGCCCACCATGACGATGACACGCTCCGCGCAACTCAGCGCCTCGCGCAGCAGGGCCAGGTGGCCGTTGTGGACGGGCTGGAAGCGGCCGATGACGACGGCGGCAGAGGTGGTCATGACAGCACTCCGGGAAACACGGCCGCGATGGGCATCTGGCGCCCCTGACCAAAGGCCCGGGCGCGCAGGCGGACCAGCGGCGGTGCCTGGCGGCGCTTGTATTCGCTGCGCTGGATCATGCGGGCGATACGCTGGATCAGCGCCCTGCCCTCGTCCGTCGTGCGCAGCGCGGTCATGCGGTCCTCGGCCACCTCGTGCTCACCGTGCGCGAGGCGCCCGCCTTCGATCAGCACCTTGAGCATCTCGTCCAGCACCGGATAAGGCGGCAGGCTGTCGATGTCGCGCTGCCCCGGTGCCAGTTCGGCGGACGGTTCCTTCTCGATGATGGCCGTCGGCACCAGCTCGCGGCCAGCCGCTTCGTTCAGGTGACGGCACAGCGCGAACACCTCCGTCTTGTAGAGATCGCCGATGAGCCCGAGGCCGCCGTTGGTGTCGCCGTACAGCGTGCAATAGCCCACCGACACCTCGCTCTTGTTGCCCGTGGTCAGCAGCAGATGGCCGTTGGCGTTGGAATAGGCCATCAGGACGGTGCCGCGTACGCGGGCCTGCAGGTTCTCCAGCGTCAGGCCCTGCATGGGTGCGCCGAAGCTGTCGGCGAACTGGGTCTTCAAAGCTTCGACCGCACCCTGGATGGGATGGTTGAGCAGGGTGATGCCGAGATTGCGGCACAGGGCCTCGGAGTCGGTCACCGAGCCGCTGGAAGAAAAGCTCGATGGCATGGTGATGCCGACGACGTTGTCCGCGCCGAGCGCCTCGGCGGCCAGGGCCAGGGTCAGCGCGCTGTCGATACCGCCCGAGCTGCCAACGACCGCCTGGGTGAAACCGCAGCGGCGCGCATAGTCACGCAGGCCCAGCACGATCTGGGCGCGGTAGAAGGCCATGATGCTGAGGCCGGCCGGGTCGGGCCGTGCGATGTCGCTGCCGTCGGGTTCGACAAAGCGGCCGGCCTCGAAGCCGAGGGTGCGCACCGCTTCGACAAAACGATCCGCCTCGAAGACGACGCCCGCTACCGGCTCGACGGCGAAGCTGGCGCCGTCGTAGACCAGCTGGTCATGCCCACCCACGTGGTTGACGTAGAGCACCGGCAGTCCGTTGCGCTTCGATGCCGACGCGAAGACCTGATGCCGCTGCTCGCGTTTGCCGACATTGCTGGGGCTGGCATTGATGCTGATGACCAGGTCGGGGGCCGCATCGCGCAGGCGCTCGAAGGGGTTTAGACAATAGTCGGCACCGTCGTCATTCCAGCCGTCCTCGCAGATCAGCAGGCCGATCTGGGTCGTGCCGATGCGCAGCACCTTGGCGATGTCGGGGCCGGGCTCGAAGTGGCGGCGCTCGTCGAAGATGTTGTAGGTGGGCAGCAGCTGCTTGGCGTAACGCATCAAGACCTCGCCACCCTTGAGCACCAGCAAGCCGTTCTCCAGCTTCTTGCCGGGGCCTTCGCGCGTCAGCGGGGCGCCGAAAACCCAGGTCAGTTCGGGCAGTTCGCGCGAGGCGGCGCGCAGCGATTGCAGGCCTGCTTCAACCTGGCGCAGGAAGGCGGGCTCGTCCAGCAGATCGCCCGGGTAGTAGCCGCTGACAGCCAGTTCCGCGAACACCACCAGCTGCGAACCGGCCCAGGCCGCCTGGCGCGCGCCGGCCACCATGCGGGCGACGTTGCCGGCCACGTCGCCGACCGTCAGATTGAGCTGGGCAACGGTGAGCTTGATCATGACTTGATCCCGAAGACCTGGCGCATGTAGGCGAGGAAGGTCTCGTCGTCGCAGAGCGTCTTGCCCGGGCTGTCGCTGAGCTTGGCCACGGGCTGGCCGTTGGCATGGGTCAGCTTCATGACGATGTTCAACGGCGTCAGGCCCAGATCGTTGCTCAGGTGGGTGCCGATGCCGAAGCCCAGCTGCACGCGGTCGGCGAAGTGTCGGTACAGCTCGATGGCCTTGGTGACGGTCAGGCCGTCGCTGAACACCAGCCGCTTGGTGTGCGGGTCGATGCGCAGCTTGGCGTAATGGGCCAGGGCCTTCTCGCCCCAGACGACCGGGTCGCCGCTGTCGTGGCGCAGGCCGTCGAAGAGCTTGGCGAAGTAGAGGTCGAAGTCGGCCAGGAAGGCGTCCATGCCGACCACGTCGGTCAGCGCCGTGCCGAGGTCGCCGCGGTATTCCTGCACCCAGTCTTCCAGCGCCGCCTTCTGGTGGTCTCGCAGGCGCACCGTGCCCAGGGCCTGGTAGGTCTGCAGGTATTCGTGGGCCATGGTGCCGATGGGCACCAGGCCCAGCTCCTTGGCCAGCAACACATTGGAGCTGCCCTTGAAATGCTGTGGCAGCGCATCGCGCAACTGCGTGACCACCTCGCGCTGCCAGGCGCCCGAAAAGCGGCGGCGCAGGCCGAAGTCGAACAGGTCGAAGGGATGGCGCCGACCCAGAGGTTCGCCGGCGAAGGCCTGCAGCGCGGCGATCTTGGCGTCGAGGCGGCGCTGGCCTTCGGCGCGCACCTCGGGGGTGTCGAGACGGCGGAAGTAGAGCTCGTTGACGATGGCCAGCACCGGGATCTCGAAGCCCATCACATGGACCTGCGGGCCGCGGGCGACGATGTTGAGTTGCGCGCCATCGGTCGTCACTTCGACGAAGTCGCGCTGGAACTTGAAGATGCGCAGGAAGTCGACGAAGTCGCTCTTGATGAAGCGCAGGCCCTTCACATAGGCCAGTTCGTCGGCGCGAAAGCTCAAGCTGCACAGGGCCTCCAGCTCGCGCTCGACGTCGGCCTTCAGCTCGGCCAGCGGATAGCCGGGCTGGTTGCGGCAGACGAAGCGGTATTCGGCCTGGGTCTGCGGGTGGCGATGCAGCAGGGTCTGCCACATCGTGAACTTGTAGAGGTCGGTGTCCAGCAGGCTGGTGATGACGGGGGCGCTCATGTCAAACCTCGGTGCTGAGAGCCAGTTGCAGGCCGCGCGCCTGCATCGCGGCCAGGAATTCGGCCTGCTGGGCCTCGAAGCCGCCCACAGGGCTGATGCAGTCGGTCAGCAGCACCAGCTTGCTCATCTTCCCCGAGGGCAAATGGGCCGCCAGATGCTCGACCGTGGCACGCACGCAGTGGCTGCCGGCCTCGCCGGCGATCAGCACGCGGTCGAAGCGGTCCAGTTCAGCCAGCAGGGCCTGGTTGAGTTCGGTGTCTTCGTCGGCCGGGTCCGGCACTTCCGCCTGCAGGGCGCTGTAGTGCTCGGTCCAGGGGTTCTCGCCCTTGGTGACGACTTCCACCGAGCGCCCTTCCCGGTCGGCCCAGGCGTCCAGCGCCGCCTGCAGGCCGGCATGCACGCCATGACCCCAGCTGCCCATCTGGCAGTGCACTGGCCAGACCATCAGCGTGTAGCGGCCCGTGGCCTCGAGCGCGTCCAGATAGGCCAGCACACGGTCGAGCTGGGCGGCGTCACGCGGCAGATAGGCGCCGGCGCGGACCTGGGCCGCCGTGATGGGCGTGAAGGGCCCGGGCGCGCGGCGAGTGGCCGTCTCCACCCAGAAACCGGGGTGGGCGATGTCGATGCGGTGGTGGGAATCCAGCGTCACGGTGATGGCGTCGACGTCGCTGCTCACGCGCTTCACCAGGCCGGCCGCGCGCTGCATGTCCGCATGGGCACCCACGACGGGCAGCGCGGGCTGCACCAGCTCGCCCGTCACCGGCGAGCGCGGCAGCCAGTCCGGCGGCAGGTCGCAGAAATCGTTCTGCGGGTCGATCAGCAGCAGATGCGTCTTCATGTGCATGTCCTTTTGTGGTGTGGCTCCATGATAACCCGACTTAAATTAATTGTGCAACTAAGTGATTGCATGAAGTTCACAGGGCATGACGAGGACGTATCCTTGCTTCGGTGAATGATTCAACGAACTCTGCCGCCGACGCTCGGCTGATCTGCACGGTCGACGTCGTGCTGCTGACGCTGCACGAGGACCAATTGCAGGTCATGCTACTCAAGCGCGACCGTGAGCCCTTCGAAGGTGCCCTTGCCCTGCCCGGCGGCTATGTGCACACCGACGAGGACCAGGGCTGCGAGGATGCCGCCCAGCGAGTTCTCTTGCAAAAGGCCGGGCTACGGAGCCCCTACCTGGAGCAGCTCGGCAGCTTCAGCGGCCCCGCGCGCGACCCGCGCGGCTGGAGCGTGTCGGTGGCCTATTTCGCCCTGGTGGCGGCGCCGGAGCCGAGCCTGCCCGGCCAGCACTGGCTGCCGGTGGACCGCCTGCCCCAGTTGCCCTTCGACCATGGCCGCATCATCGCGATGGCCACGGAACGCGTGCGCAACAAGAGCCAGTATTCGTCGCTGCCGGTGCATCTCTGCCCCGAGCCCTTCACGCTGCCGCAGCTGCACGCCATCTACCAGGCCCTGCTGGGCGAGGCCATCAACCCGGTGAGCTTTCGCCGCAAGATGGACGAGCTGGCCATCCTCGAGCCCGTGCCCGGCGCCAAGCGCGCGCAAGGCCCGCATCGGCCGGCCCAGCTGTATCGGCTGAAGGCCGAGTTCAGGCAGACCCTGAGGCTGGTGGGACGGGGGCTGAACGCCTGAGGCGCCTGCCCCTATTGCTGCTGGTCCTGGCCCGCGCGATAGCCCGCCAGGAAAACCGCGCGGGGGTCCGGCGGCGGATCCATTTCCCAGCTCGAGTGGTATTCGCTCCAGGCCGCCTCTTCGGCATCCTTTGGCGCGGCATCGCCCTTTGGAAGCTTTGAACCGCCGAACATCACGGCGATCGCCTCTTTGATCAGCCTCATGGCTGCCTCCCTTGCACTTACCCCTAGTCTTAGGGGTGCAAGGGTCGCACGACTGTGGGGTTAGCGCAAGCGGACCAACGCCTGATCGGCAGAGCCCGCCGGCCCTTCTCCTCAGCGTCGGAGCGCCGGCGAGCGCAATACGTCTGCGTATGCGTTCGCAACCGTCTCCGGCGCATTGAACGCAGCCGCCAGCCGGGGCCCGAACAGCGGCCCGACCGCCAGGGCCATGACCAGGTTGCCATAGGTGTCACGGGCGCTGATTCGCCCGGCGGTGCCGTCCAGCACCCACTGGCTGACGCCGGCGTCTTCGCCACGGCTGCGGTTCACATCGAGCAATGCCATGAGGGTCTCCTCACTTGGGGTTGATGAAATGGGCCACGGTGTCCTGCCACTCCTCGGGGGCCTTCTCCTTGGCCTCGGCGGGACGGACGGCGGGCATGGCTTCGAAGCGCTTGGCCTGGGCCTCCCGCCGGCGCTTGGCGCGCTCTTCCACGCGCTTGGCTTGAGCCTTGAACCGCTTCGGCATCTTTTCAAGCAGGGCATCAAATCCGACCGGCTTGTTGGCTTTCACAGCACCGTCCTGCGGACGTCGATCTCGGTGCCCTCCCAGGCTTCTTCGTCGCTTTGGCGCGGCATCAGGCAATGCCGGGCGGCCTCGGCCTCCCAGGCACGCATCTGGCTGACGGTGATGCGCAGGATGTCTGCACTGGCCCAACGCAGGTCGTCAGAGGACGGGTGGGCGGCTTGAACGGGGGGAAGGGCTTCTGTCGTCATGAAGCCAGTCTCGGCGCCCGCCACCGTGAGGAATATCACCCCGAGGTGGGGGCGAGGGGGGATGCCGGAACGACCATCCCCCGCCTTCTCCCCCGAAAGGGGGATTGCCGCGGTGCGCCCCAGGCGAAATCGCCAAAGAAAAAGCGCCCAAGCCAGCGATGGCTTGGGCGCCCGGAGTCCGATGTGGCCTGCCCGGAGGGACTCGAACCCCCGACCTGCTGCTTAGAAGGCAGCTGCTCTATCCAGTTGAGCTACGGGCAGACTTCAACCCGTGATTATCAGATCAGTACGCCGATGATCGCGTCGCCGATGCCCATCAGGGCGGCGCCGGAGATCAGGCCGGCGCAGATGGGCTCCATGCCTTCCACCCAGATGCGGTAGCCCTTGGAGCCGGGCGCCTTCTTGTGCTTCTTGGCCATGTACCAGAACATCAGCGCGCCGACGAACATCATGAAAGTCGCTTGCGGCGGCAGCGTGACACCCAGGCCGATGGCCACGGCGGACAGGCCGGACTTGCCCTTGGTGACGATGCGGACCACCTCGATGACGATGGCCGCCACGGCGGCGACGCCCATGGAGATCAGCGCCGACATCGGCAGGCTCTTCAGGCCCTTGGCGATGATGTCGGCCACGCCCTTCCACTGCAGCGCGGCGGGGAAGCCGAACTGGTCGCTGACCATGCCGGCCACGTTGATGGCACCGCTGGCATCGGTCTTGATGAAGAGCAGGAAGAACAGCGGCACGCACACCAGCACGCCGGCGATGTTGCCGATGATGTGGCCGATGGCCTGGTGGCGCGGCTTGCCGCCCAGCATGTAGCCGGGCTTGATGTCCGACAGCAGGTTGGCCGCGTTGGAAGAGATCTCGGCCGTCATGCCGGCGGGCAGCAGGTTGGAGCCGGGGTTGGCGCGGTCCAGCGCGCCCATCGTGAACTGAGTGATCTTGGACAGCGAGCCGGTCGGCGTCCACGACGTCAGCGCCATGGAGTTGGTGCAGATGACGGTCAGCACGAAGATCAGCGGCAGCGACACGATGGTCAGCCACAGCGGCACGCCGAAGAAGAAGTGCGTAGCCAGGCAGCCCAGCAGGCTGACGATGGGCACGCCGACCCAGCTGATCCACAGCGGCACTTCGATGTCCTTGAGCAGGTCGCTCTTGGGCTCATCGGCCTTGGCCTTGGCATCCTTGCGCTTGAAGGCGCTCGTGAAGATCTCGGGCTTGGCCAGCAGCGACACCAGCGCGCCCACCACCATCATCGTGACGCCCCACCACAGCGACCACTGGTTGACGATCTCCACGCGGTTCAGCGGGATGGGCACGCCGTTGGCGCCCAGGCGCGGCACGATGTCACCCACCTGGATCATCAGCGGAGCCAGGAAGACGAAGTTGATGAAGGCGCCCAGGAAGCAGCTCGCCGCGATGGCAATGCCCATCAGGCCGCCGGTGCCGATCAGCGCGGCGTCCACCACCAGGCGCAGGCCCAGCGTGCGGAAGTCGGTGCCCAGGATGCTGGGGATGAAGCCGTGCGCCTTGACGGCCCAGGCGTAGTAATAGTCGTCGATGCGGTCGTGCAGATGCCAGGGCTCGGTCATGCCGGCCCACTTGTCCATGGCCAGCAGCTTGAACTGGATCAGCTTCATCCAGCCTTCGCCGCAGATGCCCTGCAGCAGCGCGGCGCCGCCCGCCACCCAGGCCAGCAGCTTGGCCTTGAACATGCCCTCGCTGCCCTCGCCGTGGTACAGCGAATCCAGCACCACGCCGCAGGCACGGCCTTCAGGAAAAGGCGCCTGGTCTTCGTTGATGAAGCGGCGCTTCAGCGGGAAGGCCAGCAACACGCCCACCAGCGAAATCAGGAACATCCACACCGCGATCTGCCAGCCCGGCGGCACATGGCCCGTCACCAGCATGTAGGCCGGCAGGCTGGAGATCAGCGCCGTCGTCACATAGCCCGAGGCCGTGGCGATGGACTGGGTGCAGTTGTTCTCAAGGATGGTGTAGTCCTTCGCCATGCCCGCCGCGTGCAGCGCGCGGAACAGCGCAAAGGCCAGGATCACCGACGTGAGGCCGACGCCGAGCGAAATGCCCGTCTTGGCGCCGATGTACAGGCCCGTCGACGACAGCACGCCGCCGAGCAGGAAACCGGTCAGGCCCGAGCGCAGCGTCAGCTGGGCCATGTCGCCGCGGAAGACGTTCTTGAACCACCACTCGTCCTTTTGGGCCCGAGTCATGGTGGAGATCTGCTCGTCGGTCAGGTGTAGAAGTGCCATGGGATCAGGGCGGCGCTTGTGGCGCGGCCTGGTTGCAGCAAAGCTGGGGATTGTCCCGGCCGACCGCTCGGTCGGACTTTGGGATATGCCCTGGGTCAAAGCCCCTGGGTTGCGGGGCCCAAAAAAATACCGCCACGGCAAAGCCAGCGGCGGCCCATCGGTGCACAGGCTGGGGTTCACCTGCGCCTGCTTGTGCAGCAGTGGCGGCATTTTGCCAGTTTTCCCCAGCCGGCCCGCCGCCACAATGCGGCAGCAATCGGACCTTGGCATGACGGCTCCCATCACCGCCACGGCGACGCGCACGGTGGGCATGCTGCCGAGTCACCCTTTTGCCGAGGTTTGAGAAATTTCTTCGTTGTCGCGAATCCTTTTTGCCGGCCGGCGCCTCTTAGTGGCCGAGGGTCGTCCTCGAATCACTTGGAGTCGAATCATGTTCTATGCAAAGAATGTTCCGAACGGCGAGCGCGTGCTGCGCGTGGTGGCGGGTGCGGTGGCAGCGGGTCTGGGCGTGACCATGCTGGGCGGAACGGCCGGATGGCTGGTGGCGGCGGGCGCGGTCGGTTTCGTGGCGACGGGGCTGTTTGGCTTCTGCCCGGCCTGCGCCATGGTCGGCCGCAAGCTCAAGTAGGCGGCATGGCCCTGGCCGCCCAACACCTGCCCCTGCTCGCCGCCGCCCACGGCGGTGACCCGCGGGCGCTGGAGCAGTTGCTGCGCGTGACGCGGCCCGACATCCGCCGCTATGCCCAGCAGCATTGCCTGCTCAGCGATGTGGACGACGCGGTGCAGGAGGCGCTGCTCATCGTCGCCCGCAAGCTGCCGTCGCTGCGCGTGCTGGCGGCCTTCTCGGGCTGGGCCATCCGCCTGGTGCAGCGCGAGTGCCGGCGCCTCGGGCGGGTCACCTTGCGCTACGACCCCTACGACGAGGAGAAGCTGGCGCAATGGCTGGTCGTCCACGATGAGGCCGGACTGCGGCTGGAACTGGCGGCGGCGCTGGAGTCGCTGCCGGTCCACTACCGCGAAGTCATGCTGCTGCGCGACGTGGAAGAGCTGAGCATCGAGGAGATTGCCGGTCGCACCGGCCTGACGCGGCCCAACGTGAAGAGCCGGCTGCACCGCGCCCGGGCGATGGCGAGGGAATACCTGCTCGGCGGCCGACCCGGCGGCTGACAGGCGGACGTCCTGCCGTCCGACCCGGGTCCTACAAGCCTCGGTGAAAGCATGGTGGCCTCCACAACTTCGGAGACCATGACCATGAATCGACGCCACTATGTGCTGGGCGCCGCCACGCTGCTCGCTGCGGCCTCGGCCCCCGTCCTGGCCCAACGCGGCGATGACGACGGCGAGTTCGTCATCCTTTCGGCCCGCTACGGCACCGACCGCAACCACGTTGACGTGACCGACCGCCTGCGCGAGCTGGCCCGCCGGGACCGCCGCGTCAAGCTGACCAACGACCTCTTCGGCGTGGACCCCGACCCGGGCCGCGACAAATACCTGCGCATCTACGCCCGCGACCGCGACGGCCGCGAGCGCCGTTTCGACTACCCAGAACGCTCCTGGATCGACGGCGGCCAGTTCACCGCCTGGGCCGGCGGCCGCTGGGGCGACTCCGCCTACAACGGCGGCTGGAACGGCAACCCCTACCGCGACCGCCATGACGACGGCCAGTTCACCATCCTGTTTGCCAACTACGGCAACCCGGGGCGCGATGTCGACGTGACCGGCCGGCTGCGCGAACTGGCGCGACGGGATGAGCGCTTTCGCATGGGCAACGACACCTTCGGCGTCGACCCCGACCCGGGCCGCGGCAAGCGGCTGGTGATCATCGCCCGCGATCCCACCGGCCAACAGCGCAGCTTCGAGTATCCGGAGGGCAGTTGGGTGGACGGCGGCCAGTTCACGGGCTGGCGCCGCGGCGAGTGGGGCCGCTGAAAACCGGGCTCGTTACCAACCCTTACGACGGCCTGTCCCCGCGGGCCGTCTGCGTCGCAGCGAAGCTGCGCGTTGTGACATGGCGCGTGCGACGATGGTCGCACCATAACAAGGAGAAACGCCATGCAAAGACGCCAATGGACACTCGGCCTGGGAGCAGCCCTGGCCACCCTCGCCGCCCTGCCCGCCTGGGCGCGTGACGAGGACGACGGCGAGTTCATCATCCTGCACGCCCGCTACGGCACCGAGCAGAACCATGTGGACGTGACCGGCCGCCTGCGTGACCTTGCCCGCCAGGACCGGCGCTTCCGCCTGACCAACGACCTCTTCGGCGTCGACCCCGACCCGGGCCGCACCAAGACCCTGCGCATCTTCACCCGCGACCGCCGCGGCCAGGAGCGCATCTTCGACTTCCGCGAACGCGACTGGGTGGACGGGAGTCAATTCGTCGGCTGGGGTCGCGGCAACTGGGGCGAGTCCAACTGGCAGGGCGGCTGGCAGGGTGGGGGCAACAACAGTGGCTGGGGCGGCGACCGCCACGACGACGGCGAGTTCATCATCCAGTACGCCACCTACGGCGCCAGCGGCCGCGACGTGGATGTGACCGACCGCCTGCGCGACCTGGCGCGGCGTGACCAGCGCGTGCGCCTGACAAACGACCTGTTCGGCGTGGACCCCTACCCGGGCCAGACCAAGATCCTGCGCATCTTCACCCGCGACCGCGGCGGCCAGGAGCGTGTCTTCGAGTATTCGGAGTACGGCACCATCGACGGCAGCCAGTTCGTCGGCTGGGGCCGCGGCGACTGGGGCCACGGCGGCCGCGGCGGCAATCGCGGCGACTACGGCCCAGCCCGTCAAGGCGGCCGTCTCGTCATCGAAAGCGCCAGCTACGGCGCCGAAGGCCGCTGGACCGACGTGACCCAGGCCCTGCGCGCCCAGATCCGCGGCGACCGCTTCGAGACCGAGGTGCGCAACGAGCTCTTCGGCTTCGACCCCGCGCCGGGCCACCGCAAGCTGCTCAGCGTCACCTACCGCGTCGGCAACCAGCCGTCCAACACGGTGCGTGTCAGCGAGCGCGACACGATTCGCCTGCCCTAGCCTCAGTGCCAGGCGCCGAGGATGGCGCCCATCACCGTGTAGGCGACGACCTGGTAGCCGCTGTTGATGAGCCAGAGCCTGAGCGAACGCTGCTCGAAGAGGTAGATGACGCCCAGGCTCATGGACACCCAGCCCAGGCCGGTCGCAAGGCCGGCGAACAGGCCGAAGCTGAAGCTCGCCTTGGCACCGAGGAAGGCCGCCAGGTTGAAGGCCATCACCAGCGAGGCCAGGGCCGACAGGCCGAAGACCCGGGCCGGGCTGGCCTGCCTGGTCTGCGCCTCGGTCAGGCCGGCCTCCGCCATCCACGACTTCGCGAACAGGATGGGCGAGTACCAGAGCCCGCCGATCAGGAAGCTCGACAGGGCCGCCACAATGACCGCCGGGAAGTTGAATTGCACTGCGTCCATCGCAGGTCCCTCTTGGTGAAGTTGTTGGTGCGGCGATGCTGAGGCGCGGTGCTCATCGGCAACAGCGGCCGCCCGCCGAAGTCGAAGATGAGCACGCCCAAAGCCGACAAACCGGCGCCCAAAGCGCCGCCGAACCCACCCACCCAGGCGCGCCTGGATGACCGGCCACTGATGGTCGGCGGCTCGCTCGCCTTCGGCCTGGCCATTCCCTGGCTGACGGGGCTGTTCGGCCCGCTCGGGCCCGCAGACGCGCGCTTCTGGATCGGCTTCGCCGGCTTCATCGCCCTGGCCTTCGCGATCTGGGCCGGCAACCGCTGGCTGCTGTTCAAGCAGCGCGAGCACCTGAACTGGTTTGCCCACCCGCTGCGCAAGCTGTTGATGCTGGTCAGCGCCAATGTGCTCTACACCGCGCCGCTGACCCTGGCCGCCATCTGGACCTGGTTCCAGGTCGCCGGCCTGCCGGTGGACACCAATGCGCTCAAGCTCGTCGTCGCCACCAATGTCATCTGCGTGCTCTTCGTGACCCACGCCTACGAGACCATGTTCCTGATCCGCGAGCGCGAGTCGGACATGCTGCACGTCGAACGCCTGGAGCGGGCCCGCGTGCAGTCGGAGCTGGGTGCGCTGAAGGCCCAGGTCGACCCGCATTTCCTGTTCAACAGCCTCAACACCCTGGGTCATCTGATCGACAACGACGCGAAGAGCGCGCGCGAGTTCAGCGACACCCTGGCCGAGATCTACCGCTACGTGCTGGACAGCCGCCAGCGCGACCTGGTGCCGCTGGACGAAGAGCTGGCCTTCCTGCGCCACTACCACCGCCTGCTGGCCCTGCGCTTCGGCGCCGCCATGCCGCTGCAGCTGGACCCGGCACTGCAGACCTCGCAATGGCTGGTGCCGCCGCTGGCCCTGCAGACCCTGCTGGAGAACGCCATCAAGCACAACGAAGCCAGCGCGGCCCAACCACTGACCGTCAGCTTCACGCTGGACGGCGACCGCGTGCGTGCCAGCAACGCGCTACAGCCGCGCCGCAGCGCCCTGCCCTCCTCGGGTCTGGGCCTGGCCAATCTCGACGAACGCTGCCGCCTGCTGGCCGGCCGCGCGCTGGAGCGCCACAGCGAAGGCGGCGTGTTCGACGTCTCCATTCCCCTGCTGGCCCGCCCATGAAGATCTTCATTGCCGAAGACGAGACCCCGGCGCGCGAGCGCCTGACCGCCACGCTGGCTCGCGTCGCCCCCGAGGCCCGCGTGCTCGGCCACAGCGACACGGTGCAAGGGACGATGGCCTGGCTGGCGGTCAACCCCGCGCCCGATCTGCTGCTGCTGGACATCCAGCTGGCCGACGGCCTGTCGCTGGAGCTCTTCCGCGACCGTCGCCTGGCCTTGCCGACCGTCTTCACGACGGCCTACGACCAGTTCGCGCTTAAGGCCTTCCAGGCACTGGCCGTGGACTATCTGCTCAAGCCAGTGTCCGAAGCCGCGCTGTCACAGGCACTCTCCAAGGTCGAGCAATGGCGACGCCATTTCGATGCTCAGGCCCAAGAGCGCTGGAGCCAGCAACTCGGCGGCCTGCTGCAGCGCCTGAGCCCGCCGACCGGCCGCCAGCGCATCGTCGGACGCAAGGCCGGCCAGCAGTTCCATGCGCTGGAGCTGGCCGACATCGCCTATTTCGTGTCGGTGGACAAGCTGAGCTTCGCCATCACCCAGGCCGGCGAGCGCTACCTCGTCGAGCCGACACTGAGCGAACTGGAGGAGGAGCTGGGCACACAGCGCTTCTTCCGAGCCAATCGACAGCTGCTGGTGGCCGCCGGCGCGGTGCGGCGCTTTTCACCCGCGGGCAAGGGGCGGCTGAAGCTGGACCTCAGCCCGGCGCTGGACGGCGAATTGCTGATCAGCCAGGAACGCGCCGCGGCCTTTCGAGCCTGGCTGGAAGCCTGAACTTAGCGATAGCGCTGCATCATCCGGGCGAGTTCGCCGCGCCCGGCAACGGTTCGCAACGCGAGCTGCAGTTGGCGCGCCGGCAGCCGCGTCTTGCCGCCCAGCAGGCAATGCGTCACCGTCTGGCTGACGACCTGCACGGCCGGCAAGGCCTCGGCGGGCGGCCGGCCGCGGTTGTATTGGGCCAGCACGAAGCGATCGACGACGGCGGCCTCGGTACGGCCGCGCGCCAGCTTGTCGAGCACGCCTTGCTGGGTGGCGGCGTCATCGCGCACCAGTTGCCCCTTGTCGAACAGCGGGCCCAGCTCCTGGTAGCGATAGCCCAGCACCGTGCCCACCCGCAGACCGCGCTGCGCCGACAAGTCCAATACCTTGCCATCGCCCCGCCCCGGCGGCAGTGCCAGCACGTCTTCCACCACCACCATGGGCGGACCGATGTGGTCGGGGCCCAGCGGCTCGGCCAGCCATTTGGGACTCATCATGCACATCAGATCCGCCTCACCGGCATGCAGGGCCGCCTGGGTACGCTTGGGGGGCAACATCAGGTACTCGGGCCGGGCGCCGGCGGCATGCGCCACTGCTTCCATCAGCTCGAAGGCCAGGCCACCGACGGGCCGACCGTCGCGCAAGGTCAAATAGGGCGGCGCCCAGTCCTCGCCAACGATGAAGCGCAGCGTTGGCGCCGTCTGCGCGCCGGCCAGCCCCACCCAGAGAGCCAGCGACCCGGCCAAGCCTCTCATCAGGGGCTTTGCCGCACCGCCGCCGGCCGAGGCCCTCGCGGGCGGACAATCCGCTGAAATCGCCATGCCCCGAGTGTAGGAAGCCCCAGCCGCCGCCACACCGCATCCCCTCGAGAGATCCGCTCGCATTCCATGGAAACCCAGCTGTTCGACTACACCAAGCAGGATGCCGCCGGCGCCTGCTCCACCGCCCACGCCTGGGCCAAGACGCCCGCGCCGCTGTCGGCGAACGAGCGCAGCGCCCTGACAGAGCGCGCCAAGGCCCTGCTTCAAAAACACAACGCCGTCCTGGTCGCCCACTACTACGTCGACGGATTCCTGCAAGACCTGGCCCTGGAGACCGGCGGCATCGTGTCCGACTCGCTGGAGATGGCCCGCTTCGGCCGCGACCATGCCGCCCAGACCCTGGTCGTCGCCGGCGTGCGCTTCATGGGCGAGACGGCCAAGATCCTCAGCCCCGAAAAGCGCGTGCTGATGCCCGACCTGGACGCCACCTGTTCGCTGGACCTGGGCTGCCCCGAAGACGAGTTCGCCGCCTTCTGCGATGCCCACCCGGACCGCAAGGTCGTCGTCTACGCCAACACCAGCGCCGCGGTGAAGGCACGCGCCGACTGGATGGTGACCAGCTCCTGTGCGCTGGAGATCGTGGCCGACCTGCATGCCAGGGGCGAGAAGATCCTGTGGGCGCCCGACCGGCATCTGGGCCGCTACATCCAGGAGCAGACCGGCGCCGACATGCTGATGTGGAACGGCGCCTGCATCGTCCACGACGAGTTCAAGGGGCTGGAGCTGGAACTGCTGCGAGAGCAGCATCCCGGCGCTCTCATCCTTGTCCACCCCGAATCGCCCAAGAGCGTCGTCGAGCAGGCCGACGTCGTCGGCTCCACCTCGGCGCTGATCAAGGCGGTCGTCGAAGGCGCAGCCCAGGAATACATCGTCGCCACCGACAACGGCATCCTCCACCGCATGCGCCAGCTGGCGCCGCACAAGACGCTGATCGAGGCGCCCACGGCCGGCAACAGCGCCACGTGCAAGAGCTGCGCCCACTGCCCCTGGATGGCCATGAACGGCCTGGCCAATCTGGTCGACTGTCTGGAAAGTGGTCAGCCGGAAATCCACGTCGACGAGGACATTCGCGTCAAGGCCCAGGCCTGCATCACCCGCATGCTGGATTTCGTCGCGGCGAGAAAGAGTGCCGCGGCGGGCATGACCCCAGGACTCGGCGCGGCCTGATGGCGCTATAAACCTGCATCCCACCGCGCACGACGAGGCCCGCCATGAATGCCGACTTCAGCTCCCTCTACAACCACCACGAGCGCGAGATCTTCGCGGCGGTATTGGCCTCGGCGCCCGACTATCCGGACATTGCGGCCAGCAGCGACCTGCTGTGCGACGTCGCCTGCGTCGCCCTGAACCGCCTGCCGCCGCGCTATATCCGCCACGAGGTGGACTTCAGCTTCTACCTGACCGAGCACGAGCGCGTGGAGATTGACAACGCCATCGTCGAGGCGGTGTCCTATGCCTTCAACTTCGTGCAGGCCAGGACGGCGCTGCGCTCGCGCAAGTAGCCACGCTGTCGGCCATGAAAAACGGCCCGCTTCTCACGAGGCGGGCCGTTGTTCGTTGTAGATGGTCGGGGCGGCGGGATTCGAACTCGCGACCCTCTGCTCCCAAAGCAGATGCGCTACCAGGCTGCGCTACGCCCCGACTGAGCCGACTATTCTAGCTGACGGAAACGCGGCGGCCGACTGAGCCCCGGGCGCGCGCACCAGCCAGAGGGCCGCGGCGAGGTTCCAGACGAGTTGGGCGAGCAGGATGGTGAGGATGGCCGTCATGGTCATGTTGACGCCCGCGCTCAGCACGGCGGCGGCCACAGCGAGGTTGGCGGTGGCGCCCACGATGCCGATGACGCGGGCGAAACCGCCCTCACTCATCAGGACGCCGGCCCAGGCCAGGGCGCCCGCGGCCTGCAGCAGCCAGCCGATCTTGGCGGCGTCGGTCAGCGCGATGCCGGCGGCGTGGACGAGTTCGTAGCCGACCTGCAGACGCGTGGGCGAGCCGACGATGGCGTCCGCCGCCAGGTGGGGGATGACGAAGCCGTCCACGATGGTGGCGCCCACCAGGGCCACGCAGCCCATCAGGTAGGCGGCCAGGCCCGCCAGCACGGCGGGGCGGTGCAGCGACAGGCGCCGCGCCAGCGCCGAATAGCCGAAGGCATAGGCACAGATGCTGGCGATGGCCACGCCGTGCACCGTGGCCTTGAGCGCGGCGAGCTGCGCAATGCTTTGCAGGATGCCGAGCTGGCCCTGACCGCCGCCGCTCTCGTCGATGGCGACAAAGACGGTGGACAGCACTGTGGCCAGCGCGATGGTGATGCCGGCGGTGCGGGTTCCGGGCTGCACGTCGGGCTGGTCGTTGAACGGTAGTTTGGGCATGGGTTTCGGTAGGGAGTGGGCGATGAAACTGACCATACTCAGCGCTCCCAAGCATGTCCCGTACAGACGGCAGCCGGTTGTTCGCTAGCGAACAGATGCGTGCAGCTTGTTCGACAAGACAAGGCCACTTCCCATGCTCGACACCCTTGCCCTCCTGGACCGCCGCGCGCAGCGCTCGCGCGACCTCATCCTCGAAGCGCTGTTCGCGCTGATGCTGGAGCGCGGCTACGAGCGGCTGACCATCCAGAACCTCATCGACCGCGCCGGCGTGGGCCGCGCCACCTTCTACGCCCACTTCCAGAGCAAGGAGGAACTGCTGGCGGCCAGCATCGCGCGGCTGCGCGGCTGGCTGGAGCAGGCCGGCCGCACGCGCAACGAGCCGCTGGGCTTCACGCTGCCCTTCTTCCAGCACCTGGCCAGCCACCGGCGCATCTACGAGATGACCGTGGCGCGCGAGAGCGAAAGCAGCGTGGAGCGCCACGTGCGCCAGATGCTGGCGGAGCTGGTGCGGCAAGACCTGCGCCGCGGCCACGCCGCCATCGCCGGCACCCGCCTGGACCTGGCCACGCAGTACGTCGTGGGCGCGCTGTGGTCCAGCTTCATCTGGTGGATGGAGAGCGAAAAGCCCCTGCCGCCGGAGGACTTGAACGCGCAGTTCCAGCGCTTGTGCTTTCCGGGGCTGGACGTGGCTGTTGCGGCCTAGTCTTCGCGCCGGCGGGATGGCAGCTGGCGGGGGGGTGATTGACCGGTACTCCGTCTGCTGGTGACTCAATCCACAGGCAAGAACCGCCCCGTCCCGCTGATCAGTGCCGCCTTCACCGGCTCGCCCGGCTGCAGGGCCTGCACCGCAGCCACGTAGCCGCGCATCTGCGCCAGATAGGCCGGCTCGCGCTCGGGCGTGGCGCCGAGCTTGTAGTCCAGCACCCACCAACTGCCGTCGCGCCGCTGCACGAGGCGGTCGATGCGCTGGTCTTCGCCGCCCTGCCCCACGGCCACCTCGTTGCCGGCCCAGAGCAGTTCGCCGGGATCGAAGAAGGGACGGCAGTCGGCGCTGTCGAGGATGGCCCGGGCCGCCCGCGCATGCTGCTCGCGGGCCTTGGCGTCCAGGCCAAAGGCCTGGGCCGATGCCGCCAGCAGCACCTCCAGGGGCTGGGTCTGGCCCGGTGCCGACACCCACTCCAGCACGCGGTGCAGCGCCTCGCCGACCCTGGCCTCACGCTCATTGCGCGCGGTGCCGTCGCGCACCGGCGCGGCTGGTGGCGCTTGCCAGCTCGGCAGCGGGGCGAGCCGCGGTGCGGCGGTGTCGGTGCGCGCGCCCATGTCCAGCGCGAAAGGCCAGGCGCGCGACAGCGGCTTCAGGCGGTCCCACCAACTCGTCGCCTGGCTGCGGCTGGGCGTGTGGCTGAGTACCAGGGCCCGGCGCGCCCGCGTCAGCGCGACATAGAGGCCATTCAGCTCCTCGCGTTCGCGGGCCATGCGTTCTTCGTCGACCAGGGCCTGCAGCGACGGCGGCGGCCTGGCTTCGGAGGCCAGGAAGGCTGCGCGGCGCGGCGCCAGCTGGCCGACGGGCCAGTCCAGCAGCAGGCCCAGGGTCTCGGCCTTGGGCGGCGCGGCGTCGGTGTCGAGCAGGAAAACGACCTCGGCCTCCAGGCCCTTGGCGCCGTGGATGGTCAGCAGCTGCACGGCATCGGGCGCGGCGGCGGGCACGAACTTGATGGGGCGGCTCTTGAGCGCGCGCACGAAGCCATAGAGCTGGGCGTAGCGGCCACCGTCCAGGTCCAGCGCGGCATGCAGCAGGGCCTGCACGCTTTGCAGGCGCACGCTGGCGTCTGCCGCCGGCACGGCCGCGGCGATGCGCGCCAGCAGCTCGCCCTCGTGGACGATGCGGTCCAGCAGCTCATGCGGCGTGCGCAGGCGGGCCTGCTCGGCCCAGCCGCGCAGCAGGGCCTGGGCACGCGCGAGCGCCGGGCCGGGGGACTCCAGGCCTTGCAGTGCATCCCACCAGCCGCGGCGCTCGGCCGCCGGGCGGCCCAACCACTCAGCGGTGCCGGCGGCTTCGGCCAGCATCAGCAGATCGGCCTCGGTGACGCCGAACAGCGGGCTGCGCAGCGCATGCGCCAGGGACAGGTCGTGGCCCGGCGAGGCCAGCACGTCGAGCAGGGCCAGCAGGTCGGCCACGTCGGGCAGCTCGGCCAGCGGCTGTTCCTCGGGCGCGGCGTGGGGCACGCCGGCGGCCGTCAGCGCCTCGCTGAGCTGGCGCAGCGGGTCGCGCTTGCGGGCCAGCACGAAGAGGTTGCCGGGCTTGAGTTCGGGACGCTCGCGGAGCAAGCCCACAATGGCGGCGCAGACCCTTGCGCATTCGGGCGCGCGGCGGCTGATCTCGGCCTCGTGACGGGCTTCGGTCAGGCTGGGGCGCCAGCGCAGCGGGTCGGCTTCGGCCTGGGCCGGCGCGGCCGTGACCTCGGCATCCAGCGCCCACAGGCCGGCCAGCGCGTCAACCTCGGCCACTTCCGTCGTGTGGATGCGAAAGCCTTCATAGGCGCCGGCGCGCTGGGCGCCGTCGAACGCCGCGTTGACGACGGCCAGCACCTCGGGCGCATTGCGTCGCGTGTGGTCGCAGGCCAGGCGCACGCCGGCCAGGCCTTCGCAGACAAAGTCCTGGGCCGCGGCGAACACGCGCGGGTCCGCGCGACGGAAGCGGTAGATGCTCTGCTTGGGGTCGCCGACGATGAAGACCGACAGCGGCGAACCCGCGCCCGCGCCGGCATAGGCCTGCAGCCAGCCGTGCAGGGCCTGCCATTGCAGCGGGCTGGTGTCCTGGAATTCGTCGATGAGCAGATGGCGCACCTGGGCGTCCAGGCGCTGCTGCACCCAGCCGGACGTCTGCGCGTCGGCCAACAGGGCCAGCGCACCGCGCTCGAGGTCGTTCATGTCGACCAGGCCGCGCTCGCGCTTCAACGATTCGAAGGTGTCCACCAAGACCAAGGCCAGGCGGCGCATGGCTGCGTGTTCGTCAGCAGCACGCTGCTGGGCGATGGCCGCGCGCAGGCGCTGCAGCTCTTCGCAGAGCTCGTCCAGGTCGGGGCTGTCGACACCGAGCTTGCGCGGCTCGGCCTTCTGCGTGAAGAGAGCGGCAAAGCTGGCGTCGAAGTCCTCGGCCTGCTCCAGCGCCAAGGCCGCGTCCTGGGCCTTCTTGCCCTTGGCCTGGCCGAGCTGGCGTGCCAGTGCCTTCAAGGGCTCGCGCAGATGGCCGAAGAACTGCTCCGGCGTGGTGCCAAGCAGGTCTTCTGCGCCCGGCAGGCTGGCTTCCAGCACGCCGGCTGCTTCGGACAGGCGCAGCTCCACGCGCTTGGCAAAGGCGCCCAGCAGCCATTCGCGCAGGTTGAAGCGGCCGCGCGACTGCGTCAGCGCCTGGAAGTCGGCCCGCAGCGTCTCGTCGGCCAGCACGGCGACATGGAAGCGCCGCCACAGCGTCGGCATCAGCTCGTCTTCGTCCTCGATGAGCTGGAGCTCGGGCGCTAGCCCCAAGGCCTGCAGGAAGGCCAGCGGCGCGGCGCGCAGCAGTTGCGAGAACCAGCCATGGAAGGTGCGCACCTCGACGGCGCGGCCGCCGCGCAGCAGCTCCGCCTGCAGCGTGGCGAGGCGCGGACGCAGGATGGCCGCGTCCTCGGCCGAGATGCCACGCTGCTGCAGGGCCGCGAGTTGCCCGGCCTCGGGCGCCTGCGCGAACTCGGCCAGCCATTCGGCCAGGCGCTGGCGCATCTCGCCGGCGGCCTTGCGGGTGAAGGTGATGGCGACGATCTGCTGCGGCTCGGCGCCGGCCAGCAGCGCGCGCAGGATGCGCGACACCAGCATCCAGGTTTTGCCGGCGCCGGCGCAGGCCTCGACGACGATGCTGCGTGCGGGGTCGCAGGCCAGCGCGTAGAAGCGCTCGCGCGGGATGCGGTAGCCATCGGCCCAGTAGGCGAGTTGATCACTCATGCCGCGCTCCAGTCATCACGACGGCAGAGGCCGCGGGCTTCGCAGTAGTCGCAGACCCTGCCCTCGCCCAAAGCCGGCAAGGGCGCGCCCTCGCGTAAAGCGGTGAGGTCGGCTTGCAGGCCATCACGCAAAGCCAGAGCGGTGGCGCTGACGTCCTCGTGCGGCAGCACGGCGATGCCCTTGCCGTCGTCCAGCACCAGGTAGGCCGCCTGCAGCCCACGTTCTGCGCCGCTCAACAACGCGTAGGTAGCGAGCTGGGTGTCCTCCAATTTGGCCGCCACCTTGTCCTTCAGCGCCTTGGCATCGCCGGTCTTGTAGTCCAGCAGCCAGGTCACGCCTTGGGCGTCATCGATGCGATCGATGCGGCCTTTCACGACGACGCCGTCCAGGGGAGCCTCGAAGGGGCGGGCTTCGCGGGCCACTTCGCCGTCGGCATAGCGCTGGCCGCCCGCCTCCGTCTCGGCCAGCCAGGCCAGGTATTGGGGGCGCAGCCGCTCGAAGGCGGCCGAGAAGGGAAGGAAGTCGGCGGCGTCCAACAAAGCCAGCTCGGCCTCGGCAGCGGCGCGCAGCGCGATGTCGTCGTCGCTGCCGCGCGCCTCGTGGAAGCGCTTCAGCACCGCATGCAGCCAGGTGCCGTAGTCGCGCTTGCTGAGTTCCTGCTCCAGCTCGTCGGCCTCGCGCAGGCCCAGCAGCACGCGGCTGAAGAACTGGTAGGGGCAGTTGCGCAGCGCATCGATGGCGCTGGCGCTGAGCGCAGCAGGCAGGCGGCCGCCTGCGTCTGCAGCGGGGCGGACCTGCGGGCGCGGCTGCGCGACCGCTTGCGTGCGCTCGTCGCCCCAATGCGGCAAGGCCAAACCGGCTTTCGCCGCAGCACCCGACAGGCGCTCCAGCAAGGGGCTGGGCGGCAGAGGCTCGGCACCGGCAAAGGCGCAGCGCAGCAGGGTCAGCACCGGCGCGCGCAGCAGCTGCGCGAAGCCCAATGCCTCGGCGTCACGGCGCTCAGCGAGGCTGGGCAGGCCCAGGGCCGCGGCGTCGGCATCGGCCAGCAGGCCGGCCTGAGGATTGACCGGGCCGAGGGTCGCAGCGTCGGCCCCCGGCAGCACGACGGCGCCGAAGGGTCGCAGCATGGCCCGGGCCAGCGGCGTGATGATGACTTCCGTGGCTCCCGCTTCCTCGGCGGGCTCGAACTGGGCGGCCTCCAGCGTGTCGTTGACCCAGGCGAGGAATTCCTCGGGCCGCAGTTTGGTCTGCGCCAGCGCGGCCTCGTGGGCGCTGCCGGCCCAGGGGTTGCGCGAAATCCACAGCGTCTCCAGCAGGGCCTCGCCGCCTTCGACTTCGGCCAATGAAGCCAGCCCGGTCAGCGTCTGCCCGAGAGCGGCCAGCCAGCCGCCCAGCGAGCGTGAACCACCCGCCAGCGGCTCCAGTTGACCCCGCGCACGCCGCCAGGCCGCGCCGGTGGCCGGCGGCAAGGTGGCTGCATCGAGCTGGGCCGCCTGGCGCCAACCGAAGCGGCGGCAGCGCGCTTCCAGGTCGCCCAGGTCCCAGCCCGTCGCCAGCGCCGATTTCAGCCAGGCCAGCCAGTCGTCGACGGCGCCACCGGCCAGGGCAGCGCGCAGCAGGGCCATGACGGCCGCCGCGGCGGGCGTGGTCGCCAGCGTCCAGCCGGTTTCGTCGTGCATCGGCACCTGCTGGCGGGCCAGCAGGGCGCGCACGCGGCGGATGACCACGCGGTCCTGGGCCAGCAGCGCCACGGGGCGGCGACCTGCGTTCAGATGCTGGATGACGGCTGTGGCGGTCTGCTCCGCCAGGCTCTCGAAATCGGACGTGACGGCTTCCTCCAGATGAGCTGTAGGCGTGAAGCCGGCCCAGGCCTGGTCGAGGTCCAGATTGGCGTCCAGGCACAGCATCGGCACGTCGCCGGCCTCGTCGAGCAGCGCGCGGGCAAGCGGGTCGGGCCCGCCGACGCGCAGCCAGATCCAGGCGCTGGGGCGCAGCGCGAACAGGGTGTCGGTGGCCGGGCGGCGCTCGTCGGAGGCGATCCACGCCAGGGCGACCTGGGCCAGGGCCCGTTCCAGCACGCCGGGGCCGGCGTCCAGGGCCGCGAGGCGCTGGCGTGCGGTCTCGAGGAAGGCGGGGCGGGCCTCGGGCGGCACCTGGGCCGCGGCGCGAGCCAGGGCCTGGGCGGTGTCGACCAGCCGGGCCACGGCGACGCGGTAGTCACGCGGGCTGCTGCGCTTGAGGGGCTGGACCCAGCTCTGGTCGGCCAGCAGCCTGTCGGCCGTGAAGGCGTCGATGGCGGCGTCGCCGGAGAGCTGGTCGGGCGTCGCGAGTGCCGTCGGGCCCAGGGCCGAGGCCAGACTGTGGCTGGTGGTGATGCGCGGCATCCAGCCGCCACGGGCCAAAAAGGCGCGGCGGGCCGGTGCCAGCTGCTGGGCGAAAGGCAGCAGCAGCACGGCGTCACGCAGCGGCGCGCCCTGGCTGTCCAGCCAGTCGGCACAGTTGCTGGCGATGCGGCGCCAGAAGGATTCGATGTCTTCGCCGGGCACGAGGCCCAGGCTCACGGCTTGATGCACTTGTAAAGCGGGCCTCCCGCCCTGATCTGTGCCACTGCTTCGGTCACCCTCGTGACCGTCCGGGAAAAGTGGCTATGTCACAATGATTTTGCCTATTCGGACGGCCCCACCCGCGGTGACCGCCAACCCTTTGAGGCCAAGGAACCCTCCCATGAGCAGCGAATTGATCAAGCATGTTTCCGACGCGTCCTTCGACGCCGACGTGATCCAGTCCGGCAAGCCGGTGCTGGTGGACTACTGGGCCGAGTGGTGCGGCCCCTGCAAGATGATCGCGCCCATCCTGGACGAAGTCGCCACCGGCTACGGTGACAAGCTGCAGATCGCCAAGATGAACGTCGACGAGAACCGCGAAGTGCCGGCCAAGTTCGGCATCCGTGGCATCCCGACGCTGATGCTGTTCAAGGACGGCCAGCTCGCCGCGACCAAGGTCGGCGCCCTCTCCAAGGCCCAGTTGACCGCCTTCCTCGACGCGAACCTATAATCGCGTCCAACTGCTGCAGCGCATGATGCACCTCCCGGTGCCCCGCTGCAGCAGCCAAAGCCAACACGCCCTAGGCTTCCCGGTCCAAATCGGGAGCCCAGCCAGCGTGGACTCGGCTCCCCTCCCCCCAAGTTTTTTCGAATCCGCATCGCGTGCAGTCAGCGCGCTGCCTTTTCGGTCCTGATCCGGGGTGCCGCAGTATTTGCCGTTCCGCCTTGGCTGGCTGGACGGCCCCAGACGGGTGTTCACCCATGCATCTTTCCGAACTCAAAGCGCTTCACGTCTCCGCCCTGATCCAGATGGGCGAGGAGCTGGAGATCGACAACGTCACCCGCCTGCGCAAGCAGGAGCTGATGTTCGCCATCATGAAGAAGCGCGCCAAGGCTGGCGAGCAGGTCTTCGGTGACGGCGTGCTCGAAGTCCTGCCCGACGGCTTCGGCTTCCTGCGCTCGATCGAAGCCAGCTACATGGCGTCGACGGACGACATCTACCTGTCGCCCAGCCAGATCCGCCGCTTCAACCTGCACACCGGTGACCTGGTGGAAGGTGAAGTGCGCGTGCCCAAGGATGGCGAGCGCTACTTCGCTCTCGTGAAGGTCGACCGTGTCAACGGCCAGACGCCCGAGGAGAGCAAGAACAAGATCATGTTCGAGAACCTGACGCCCTTGTTCCCCAAGGAGCAGTTCAAGCTCGAGCGTGAAGGCTACAAGGGCGAGGAGAACATCACCGGTCGCATCATCGACCTGACCTCGCCCATCGGCAAAGGCCAGCGCGCCCTGATCGTCGCCCAGCCCAAGACCGGCAAGACCGAGATGATGAAGAGCATCGCCCACGCGATGGTCGCCAACCATCCCGACTGCCACCTCATCGTGCTGCTCGTCGACGAGCGCCCCGAGGAAGTGACCGAAATGCTGCGCACCGTGCGCGGCGAGGTCATCAGCTCCACCTTCGACGAGCCCGCCGCCCGCCACGTGCAGGTGGCCGAGATGGTCATCGAGCGCGCCAAGCGCCTGGTCGAGCTGAAGAAGGACGTGGTCATCCTGCTGGACTCGATCACCCGCCTGGCCCGCGCCTACAACAACGTGCTGCCCAGCTCCGGCAAGGTGCTGACCGGCGGCGTGGACGCCAACGCCCTGCAGCGCCCCAAGCGCTTCTTCGGCGCCGCGCGCAACATCGAGGAAGGCGGCTCGCTGACCATCATCGGCACGGCCCTGATCGACACCGGCTCCAAGATGGACGAGGTGATCTACGAAGAGTTCAAGGGCACCGGCAACTGCGAAATCCACCTGGATCGCCGCATGGCCGAGAAGCGTGTCTACCCGTCCATCCTGATCAACAAGTCGGGCACCCGCCGTGAAGAACTGCTGCTGAAGCCGGAAATCCTGCAAAAGAGCTGGATCCTGCGCAAATTGCTCTACAACATGGACGAAATCGAGGCGATGGAGTTCATCCTCGACAAGATGAAGGCGTCGAAGAACAACCTGGACTTCTTCGACATGATGCGGCGCGGCGGGTAGTTCCTCCTACCCAGAACTAGCCAAACCGCGGGGAGGCCGGCTACAATCGCCGGTTTTCCGCCCTGACACCCCCCGGAAAGTGCGCCCACCGCCTTCAAAACAGCGGTCTGCGTGGCTCCCGACCTAGCCAAGAGGTTCCCATGAAAGAAGGCATTCACCCCAACTACCGCGACGTCGTCTTCGTCGACCTGTCCAACGGTTTCCAGTTTGTGACGCGTTCCACCGTCCAGACCAAGGAAACGATCGAGATCGACGGCCAGAAGATGCCGCTGGTGAAGCTGGAAACCACCAGCGAATCGCACCCCTTCTACACGGGCACGCAAAAGAGCGTGGACAACCTGGGCGGTCGCGTCGAGAAGTTCCGCAACAAGTTCGCTCACCTCAAGAAGTAAATTGGCCAGCGGCTGTTTCGCCGCACCAACGTCCAAAGGGCAGCTCAGGCTGCCCTTTTGCATTTCCAGACCCGGTTTGACGGCATGATGCCGGCCGGCTCCATCGAAGTTTCCCGAGTGAATCTCCCCACCCCCGCCATCGTCGCCGAGCGCGGCGTCGAGCGCCTGCCGCGCCTGGCGCTGATCCTGCTGTGCGCGGCCTATGTGATCCCCGGCATCTTCGGCCGCGATCCCTGGCGCAATGCCGACCTGACGGCCTTCGGCTTCATGGCCAGCATCGCGCAAGGCCATGCGCCGTGGTGGCAGCCCGCCATCGCCGGCATCCCTGCCGAGGGCGGTCCCCTGCCCTACTGGCTGGGCGCCCTGGCCATCAAGGTCCTGCCCTTCCTGGACGCCCCCATCGCCGCCCGCCTGCCCTATGCCCTGGTGCTGGTCGGCGTGCTCGTGGCGGTCTGGTACACCTGCTTCCACCTGGCCCGCACAGAGGCGGCCCAGCCGGTGGCCTTTGCCTTCGGCGGCGAGGCCCAGGCCGTGGACTACGCCCGCGCCCTGGCCGATGGCGCCCTGCTGGCCTTGATGGCGTCGCTGGGCCTATTGCAACTCGGTCATGAGACCACGCCGGAGCTGATGCAGTTGCTGGCCATCTCGGGCTATCTCTACGGCCTGGCCGCGGCGCCGTTCAGGCGCGGCCGCGCGCGCATCGCCGTGCTGCTGGCCCTGCCGGTGCTGGCCGCCAGCGGCGCGCCCACGGTGGCCTGTGCTCTCGGCGTGCTCGGCCTGTTGCTCAACCACCGCTCCAGCTATGACGAGGCCAAGGCCCAGCGGGTCTGGCTGCTGGCTTCGCTGACGCTGGCCGTCGTCGCGGCTTGGGCATTCGACGGCTGGGCCTGGCGCGCGCGGCCGGGCATCCAGTTCGCCTCGCTGCTGAGCCTGCTGGCCTGGTTCTGCTGGCCGTCCGGGCCGCTGGCCCTGTGGACGCTATGGCGCTGGCGCCGTCACGGACTGCGCCGCCATATCACCGTGCCCGCCATCGCCCTGCTGGTGCCGCTGATGGCCTGCATCACCATGGACGGCTCGGAGCGCGCCCTGCTGCTGGCCCTGCCCTCGCTGGCCATCCTGGCCGCCTTTGCGCTGCCGACGCTGAGCCGCAGCTTCTCGGCGGCCGTGGACTGGTTCTGCGTCTTCATCTTCTCGGCCGTCGCGCTGTTCGGCTGGCTCTACTACGTCTCCATGCACACCGGCTGGCCGGAGCGGCCCATGGCCAATCTGCGCCGCCTGGCCGAGGGCTTCGAGCCGCGCTTCAGCCTGCTGGCCCTGGTGCTTGCCATTGCCGCCACGCTGGCCTGGCTGGCCCTGGTGCGCTGGCGCACCGCCCGGCATCGCCATGCGCTGTGGAAGAGCCTGGCCCTGCCCGCCGGCGGCGTCGCGCTGGGCTGGCTGCTGGTCATGAGCCTGCTGCTGCCGCCGCTGGACTATGCGCGCAGCCTGGCACCGCTGGTGGCACGCCTGAAGGCCCGCACGCCCGCTGATATCTCCTGCCTGGCTGCATCGGGCCAGAACCTCGCGACGCTGGCGGCGCTGGAATGGCATGGCGGCTGGCAGGTGCGCGGCAGCGGTTCGCTGAACGCTTCCGGATGCAGCCATGCCGTCATCAGCGCGGGCCAGCCGACGCCTCGCGGCTGGCAGGTCGTCGCCCAGGTCAAGCGACCGACGGACCGCAGCGGCAGCGCCGGCCTGGTGCTGTTGCGGAAGCTCTGAACAGGCCCAGCGCGAGCGTGCGCGCCTGGATGCGGGATGCAGCGCAAGGCGCAAACCACAGCCGTAGCTCTGCTACGGCGCGGATTTGCAACGCCGCGATGCGCCTGTTCGGAGCTTCCCTTGTCAGTGATCTGACAAGGCGGCGGTGTTGAAGGCCGCCTCGTCTCCCAGGGCGGCATCGCTGGCCTGGCGCACGCGTGCGGCCGGCAGCACGAGACGGAAGCGCGAGCCCTTGCCGACGTCGCTCTGGATCATCAGCTCGCCGCCATGGCGCTGCATCACGTGCTTGACGATGGACAGGCCCAGCCCCGTGCCGCCCGTCTCGCGCGAGCGGCTGCCGTCGACGCGGTAGAAGCGCTCGGTCAGGCGCGGGATGTGTTCGCGCGCAATGCCCGGGCCGGTGTCGATGACGGTCAGCTCTCCATCGCCGCCTTCCAGCACGCGCCAGGCCACCTCGACCTCGCCACCATCGGGCGTGTAGCGCACGGCGTTGGTCACCAGGTTGGCGATGGCGCTGAGCAGTTCGCTCTCGATGCCGGCCAGCTCGACATGGGTTTCGGGCTTGAGGCGCAGCTGATGCCGGCCGGCGGACAAGGCCTCGGCGTCGGCCGAAATGCGCAGCAGCAGGCTGTCCAGGTCCACCCAGCGGTCCGGTGCCGGACGCGGGCTGCCTTCGAGCTGGGCCAGGGTCAGCAGGTCGGCGACCAGGGTCTGCATGCGCTGGGTCTGCTGGTTCATCAACACCAGCACGCGTTCGCGCTCGACGGCCGTCAGCGGCAGCGTGTGCATGGTCTCGATGAAGCCGGACAGCACCGTCAGTGGGGTACGGATCTCGTGCGAGACATTGGCGACGAAGTCGCGCCGCATGGCCTCGGAACGCATGCGCTCGGTGACGTCCAGCGACAGCACCAGGCGCATGCCCTCGCCGTACTCGCGCACGATGATGGACAGGGTGCCCGGACCGCGGCCGTTGCCCAGCACCAGTGGTTCGGCGAAGTTGCCGGCCTGCAGATAGGCGACGAAGGCCGGCGCGCGCACGAGGTTGGTGATGCGCTGGCGCAGGTCGCGCTGCGGGTCGAGGGCAAAGTGATCAGCCGCGACGCGGTTGCACCAGACGATCTGCTCCTGCGGGTCCAGCATCAGCACGCCATTGGGCGAGGCCTCGATGGCGGACAGGAATTGCTCCAGCTCCAGATGGGCGCGGCCCACGGCGCGGTCGCGATCGCGCACGGCGCGCTCGATGCGGTAGCCGACTTCGCCCCACAGGCCGGTGTCGCGCGGCGCGTTCTCCAGCTGGTTGCCGCGCAGCCAGCTCAACAGGCGATGGCCGCGCACCGCGTCGACCAGCAGCATCAGCACGACGCCACCGACGACGCCGAGGCCCAGGCCCAGGCCGTCGATGCCCGTGGCCGTGCGAACCGCGACAGCGATGACAAACCCGAGCAGACTGGCCACGAGGGCCATCAGCAGTCGAGGCAACAACCAGGTCATGTACTGCGGGCGAGTCTCAGGCGGAGAGCGCGCTGCTCTGCTGGGTCAGTCGGTAACCGGCACCGCGAACGGTCTCGATCATGCGGGCGCACTGCACGCGCTCCAGCGCCTCGCGCAAGCGCTTGACGTGGACGTCGATGGTGCGTTCCTCGATGAATACATGGTCGCCCCAGACGCGGTCCAGCAGCTGCGAGCGGCTGTGCACGCGCTCGGGGTGGGTCATGAGGAAATGCAGCAGGCGGAACTCGGTGGGACCGAGCTTGACTTCGGCACCATCGCGGCTGACGCGGCGGGTGCCCGGGTCGAGCAGCAGCGGGCCGACCTCGACCGCGCTGTCCAGGGCCTCGGGCGCCTTGCGGCGCAGCACGGCGCGGATGCGGGCCAGCAGCTCGTTGGTCGAGAAGGGCTTGGTGATGTAGTCGTCGGCGCCGGCGTCCAGGCCCGCGATCTTGTCGCCTTCCTCGGCGCGTGCCGTCAGCATGATGACGGGCAGCTCCTTGGTGCGGGCCGCACTGCGCCACTGGCGGGCCAGGGCCACGCCGCTCTGGCCGGGCAGCATCCAGTCCAGCACGACGAGGTCGGGCAGCACCCGGTCAACCTCGTACTGGGCCTGGGTGGCACTGCCGGCGATCGTCACCTCGAAACCGGCGTGGCGCAGATTGATGGAGATCAGCTCGGCAATCGCCGATTCATCCTCCACAACCAAAACTCGACTCATAAGAGTTCTCTTTCGAAAGTAGTGCCTTACCGAGTGACTGTCGTGGAGCCGGCTTTGCCGGGCCACTGACAGTGCTCCCTTGAGGGGGCCGGCGAAGCCGGTAGGGGGTGGGCTATCGAACCATGGTTTCTACGGCTTCCGGCGAGTTGTGCCGGACGTCCTGGCCCTTGACCACGTAGATGACGACCTCGGCCAGGTTCTTGGCGTGGTCGCCGACGCGCTCGATGGCCTTGGCCACGAAGACGAGATCGATGGACGAAGAGATGGTGCGCGGGTCTTCCATCATGTAGGTGATGAGCTTGCGCAGCAGGCCGTCGAACTCCTTGTCGATCTCGTCGTCATGCTTGAGCACGTCCAGGGCGCGCTCGACGTCCAGGCGGGCGAAGGCGTCCAGCGACTTGCGCAACTGCTTGATGGCCAGCTCGGCCTCGAAGGCCAGGTCACCCATCGGCAGGCGCAGCCGGCTCGAGACACCGCCGGACACCAGTCGCTGCACGGTGCGGGCGATGCGCGCCGCCTCGTCGCCGACGCGTTCGAGGTTGGCGATGCTCTTGCTGATGGCGATCAACAGACGCAGGTCGCGGGCGGTCGGCTGGCGGCGGGCGATGATGGTGGAGAGATCGCGGTCGATCTCGATCTCCATCGTGTTGACGCGGCCTTCCTTGGCCAGCACTTCATCGGCCGACTCGGCGCTGAAGTCGGCCAGGGCCTGCACGGCCTGGGCCACCTGGGCTTCCACCAGGCCGCCCATTTCGAGCACGCGGGTCGAGATGCCGCTGAGTTCGGCGTCGAACTGGGTCGAGAGATGTTTATCCGTCATGCCGTCCTCCTTGATCAGCCGAAGCGGCCCGTGATGTAGTCCTCGGTGTCCTTGCGCTTGGGCTTCATGAAGAGCTCAGCGGTGGGACCGAATTCGATCAGGTCGCCCAGGTACATATAGGCCGTGTAGTCCGAGCAGCGCGCAGCCTGCTGCATGTTGTGGGTCACGATGGCGACCGTGTAGTCGCTCTTGAGCTCGTGGATCAGCTCTTCGATCTTGCCGGTGGAGATCGGATCCAGCGCCGAGCAGGGCTCGTCGAGCAGCAGCACTTCGGGCTTGATGGCGATGCCACGCGCGATGCACAGGCGCTGCTGCTGGCCGCCGGACAGGCCGGCACCGCTCTGGTTGAGCTTGTCCTTCACTTCCGTCCACAGGGCCGCCTTCTTCAAGGCCCATTCGATGCGCTCGTCCATCTCCACGCGGGGCAGGGTCTCGAACAGCTTCACGCCGAAGGCGATGTTGTCGTAGATGGACATCGGGAAGGGCGTGGGCTTCTGGAAGACCATGCCGACCTTGGCGCGGATCAGCGAGACATCGTCCTTGCTCTCCAGGATGTTCTCGCCGTCGAGCAGGATCTGGCCTTCGGCGCGCTGCTCGGGATAGAGCTCGAACATGCGGTTCAGCGTGCGCAGCAGCGTCGACTTGCCGCAGCCCGACGGGCCGATGAAGGCGGTGACCTTCTTCTCGGGGATGTCGAGGTTGATGTTCTTCAAGGCGTGGAAGCTGCCGTAGAAGAAGTTCAGGTTGCGCACCGACAGCTTGGCGCGCTCGCTCAACGAGGTTTCGATCTTGGCGTCCATGATCGGAGTCCTTAGTGTTTGTTCTTGAAGAGCACGCGGGCGAGGATGTTCAGCAGCAGCACGCCCACGGTGATCAGGAAGACGCCGGCCCAGGCCAGCTTCTGCCAGTTCTCGTAAGGGCTCATCGCAAACTTGAAGATGGTGACGGGCAGGCTGGCCATCGGCGAGCTGATGTCGCTCGTCCAGAACTGGTTGGACAGGGCCGTGAACAGCAGCGGCGCGGTCTCGCCGGACACGCGCGCCAGGGCCAGCAGGATGCCGGTGATGACGCCGGCACGGGCCGCCTTCAGCGTGATGGACAGGATCACCTTCCACTTCGGCGTGCCCAGCGCATAGGCCGCCTCGCGCAGAGCATTCGGCACCAGGCTCAGCATGTTCTCGGTGGTGCGGATGACGACGGGAATGACCAGCAGGGCCAGGGCCAGGGCGCCGGCCAGGCCGGAGAAGCTCTTGAAGCGGGCGACGATGACGGCGTAGACGAACAGGCCGACGACGATGGAGGGCGCCGACAGCAGGATGTCGTTGATGAAGCGCACCGCGCTGCCCAGCCAGGTCTTCTGACCGTACTCGGCCAGGTAGACGCCGGCCAGGATGCCGACCGGCGTGCCGACCAGCGTGGCCAGGCCGACCATGACGAAGCTGCCGAAGATGGCGTTGGCCAGGCCACCGCCCTCGCCTTGCGGCGGCGGCGTCATCTGCGTGAAGGTGGCCAGGTTCAGGCCGCCGATGCCGAGATAGATGGTCTCGAACAGGATCCAGATCAGCCAGAACACGCCGAAGCCCATGGCGCCCAGGGACAGGGCCAGCGCGATGGCATTGATGCGCTTGCGCTTGTTGTGCATCGCCAGGCGGCGAGTGTCGAGGGTCGAGCTCATGAACGGGCTCCTTCGCTCTTCTTCAGGCGCAGCAGCAGCAGCTTGGAGATGGTCAGCACGACGAAGGTGATGAGGAAGAGGACCAGGCCGAGATACATCAGCGAGGCCTGGTGCAGGCCCTCGCCGGCTTCGGCGAACTCGTTGGCCAGCGTCGATGTGATGCTGTTGGCGGCCTCGAAGACCGACAGCGAGTTCAGCTGGTTCATGTTGCCGATCACGAAGGTGACGGCCATGGTTTCGCCCAGTGCCCGGCCCAGGCCCAGCATGACGCCGCCGACGACGCCGGTCTTGGTGTAGGGCAGCACGACGCGCGAGACGACTTCCCAGGTCGTCGCGCCCAGGCCGTAGGCAGACTCCTTCAGCATCGGCGGCGTGACTTCGAAGACGTCACGCATCACCGAGGCGATGAAGGGGATGATCATGATGGCCAGGATGATGCCGGCCGACAGGATGCCGATGCCCACCGGCGGGCCGGAGAACAGCGAACCGATGAAGGGCACGCCGGTGAACAGCGCCTGCAGCGGCTGTTGCACGAAGGTGGCCAGGATGGGGCCGAACACCAGCAGGCCCCACATGCCGTAGACGATGGAGGGCACGGCGGCCAGCAGCTCGATGGCGATGCCCAGGGGCCGCTTCAACCAGCTCGGCGACAGCTCGGTCAGGAAGATGGCGATGCCGAAGCTGACCGGCACGGCGATGAGCAGCGCGATGAAGGAGCTGGCCAGCGTGCCGTAGATCATCACCAGGCCGCCGAACTTCTCCTGCACCGGGTCCCACTCCGCGCTGGTCAGGAAGCCCAGGCCGAAGGCCTTCAAGGCCGGTGCCGCGCCGACGATGAGGGAACCGATGATGCCGACCATCAGCGCCAGCGTCAGCCAGGCCGCACCCTGCGACAGGGCGGCGAACAGCGCATCGGCCCAGGGGGCGACGCGACGGCGCTGGGGCTTGGGTTCCATGGGCGAAGTATGCGAGCGAGGTTCGCTTCGGTCAGCGCCTGCGCTGCCGGCGGGAAGGATGGCTGCCAAGGAACCTCCGGAAAGTCGGGTCAGGGGATGGGCGCCGATGTGGCAAGGCCCGGCCGGAGCCGGGCCGCCGTCAGCGCCCTGGGGTCACTTGTAGGCGACGGGCTTGCCGGCCGTGTCCTTGATCTGGCCGGCCCACTGCTTGCGCACCAGGTCCTTCACGGCGGCGGGCAGGGGCACGTAGTCGAGGTCGTCGGCCATCTTGTCGCCGTTGCCATAGGCCCAGTCGAAGAACTTCAGGGCGGCGCTGGCGCTGGCGGCCTTGTCCTGGGACTTGAACATCAGGATGTAGGTCGGGTTGGTCAGCGGCCAGGCTTCCTTGCCCGGCTGGTCGGTCGTGATCTGGTAGAAGGTCTTGTTCCAGTCGGCGCCGGCCGCGGCGGCCTTGAAGGCGTCGTCGCTGGGGTTGACCCACTGGCCGTCCCTGTTCTTCAGCTGGACGTAGGTCATCTTGTTCTGCTTCACATAGGCGTACTCGACGTAGCCGATGGAGTTGGGCAGGCGCTGCACGAAGGCGGCGACGCCCTCGTTGCCCTTGCCGGCCGTGCCGGCCAGCCACTTGACCGTCGTACCTTCGCCGACCTGGGTCTTCCAGGCCTCGCTGACCTTGGACAGGTAGTTGGTGAAGATGAAGGTCGTGCCCGAACCGTCGGCACGGGCCACCGGGGCGATGGCGGCGTCAGGCAGCGCAACGCCGGGATTCAGGCCGGTGATGGCCGCGTCGTTCCACTTCGTGACCTTGCCGAGGTAGATGTCGGCCAGCACGGTGCCGGTCAGCTTGATCTGGCCCGGGGCGATGCCCTTGATGTTGACGACGGGCACGACGCCGCCGATGACCATCGGGAACTGGACCAGGCCGTCCTTGGCCAGCTCCTCGTCCTTCAGCGGCATGTCGGAGGCGCCGAAGTCGACCGTCTTGGCCTTGATCTGGCGGATGCCGGCGCCGGAGCCGACGGACTGGTAGTTGATGCGAGCGCCGGTGGCCTTGTTGTAGGCATCGGCCCACTTGGCGTAGATGGGCGCCGGGAAGGTGGCGCCAGCGCCGGTCACGTCCTGGGCAAGGGCCACCTGGGCACCGAACAGACCCACAACGATGGCGAGCGACTTGCTGACCTGGAACACGTTCATCTGAGACACCTTCCGCAAAGCGGTTTTGACGATGGTTGGCATCCTAGGGATGGAATGTGACGGTTCGGTGACCACGCCGTCATCAACCCGGTCATTGGAGCGCTTCGGCTCGCCGCTGGGAAGGCGTTCGAACCGCTTTGTGACAGTGTCATTTGAGGTTCATGCGACCGTCATATTGCACTTCTAGAGTGCCGGCCAGCCGTCTTCCAGACTCACCGGAGCCTCCGAAATGATCCGCCGCAACTCCCTGATCGCCCTGGCCGCCGCCAGCCTGCTGGCCGCCTGCGCCACCACGCCCGCCCCGGCACCGCTGGCCGACACCCTGGCCCGCGACCCCCAGCTCAGCACCTTCAACCGCCTGGTGGCCCAGGCCGGCCTGGCCGACGAGCTGCGCGCCAGCGGCCCGCTGACCGTTTTCGCCCCCAGTGACGACGCCTTCAAGGCCGTGCCCGCCAAGACCATGGAGGCCCTGGCAGCCGATCCCGCCCAGCTCAAGGCCGTGCTGGGCTATCACGTCATCGACGGCCGCGTCGCCGCTGCCGACGTCAAGCCGGGCAGCGCCAAGACCCACCAGGGCGCCACCCTGGCCCTGGCCAAGGCCGGCAGCTTCGTCACCGTGGACGACGCCGTCGTCCAGCAAGCCGACATCGTCGCGACCAATGGCGTGGCTCATGTGGTCGATCGCGTGCTGATGCCGCCGAAAAAGTAAACGAAAAGGCCGCCCGAAGGCGGCCTTTAGCGGGGTCTTGACGGGTCAGGCCGCCAGCGTATCGGCCAGGCGCTGTGCGCATCGCTGCGCCAAGCTGGCGTCCGACGCCTCGACCATCACGCGCACCAGCGGCTCGGTGCCCGACGGGCGGATCAGCACGCGGCCGCGGTCGCCAAGTTCGGCGATCACGGCGGTCTGCTCCGCGGCCAGGCGGGTATTGCTCTTCCAGTCCTGGCCCGCTTGCAGGCGCACATTGATCAGCGTCTGCGGGAACAGGTCCACACCCTGCAGCTGCTCGGCCAGGCTGCGGGCACCGCGGCAGACCGATTGCAGCACCAGCAAGGCGCTGACGATGCCGTCGCCCGTGGTGTGCTTGTCCAGGGCCAGCAGATGGCCCGAACCCTCGCCACCGAGCTGCCAGCCACGCGCGGCCAGCTCTTCCAGCACATAGCGGTCACCGACCTTGGCACGCACGAACTCGACGTCGCGCGAGCGCAGCGCCAGCTCGACCGCCATGTTCGTCATCAGCGTGCCGACGGCGCCGGGGACGCGCTGGCCCTGGGCCAGTCGGTCGGCCACCATCACGTAGAGCAACTCGTCGCCGTTGTAGAGGCGGCCGTTGGCGTCCACCAGCTGCAGGCGGTCGGCGTCGCCGTCCAGAGCCACGCCGTAGTCCGCCCCGTGGGCCTTGACGGCCTCGACCAGGGCGCCGGGCGCCGTTGCGCCGAAACCGGCGTTGATGTTGAAGCCGTCGGGCTTGCAGCCGATCGAGATGACCTCGGCGCCCAGTTCATGGAAGACGTCCGGAGCGACGTGATAGGCCGCGCCATGGGCGGCATCGACGACGATCTTCAGACCCTTCAGCGTCAGGTCGGAGCCGAAGCTGTTCTTGCAGAACTCGATATAGCGGCCGCGCGCGTCTTCCAGGCGCCTGGCGCGACCGAGGCTGGCGGAGTCCACCCACTGCGGGGCTTCTTCCAGCGCGGCTTCCACGGCCAGTTCCCAGGCGTCGGGCAGCTTCTCACCCTTGGCGGAGAAGAACTTGATGCCGTTGTCCTGGAAGGGGTTGTGCGAGGCGCTGATGACGACGCCCAGGTCCAGGCGCAGCGCGCGGGTCAGGTAGGCGACGCCGGGGGTCGGCAGCGGGCCGGTCAGCAGCACATTGACGCCGGCGGACGCAAAGCCCGCCTCCAGCGACGATTCCAGCATATAGCCCGAGATGCGCGTGTCCTTGCCGATCAGCACCGTGGGGCGCTGGCTGCTGTTGCGCAGCACGCGGCCGACGGCATGGCCCAGGCGCAGCATGAAGTCCGGCGTGATCGGGGCCTGACCCACCGTGCCTCGAATGCCGTCGGTTCCAAAATACTTGCGGCCCATCGAGCTCTTCCTTTTATTCAATGGCCGAGATTGTCGCCGTATCGATGGCGGCCCAGACCTTGAGCGCGTCCACCGTGGCGGCGACATCGTGCACACGCAGCACGCTGGCGCCGAGGCTGACGGCCTTCAGCGCAGCGGCCAGACTGGCCGGCAGACGCTGGTCGACCGGTCGGCCGGTGATGTCGCCCAGGGTGCGTTTGCGCGACCAACCCACCAGCAGCGGATAGCCCAGTTCCGTCAGCCGGCGCTGGCCGGCCAGCAGGCGCAGATTGTGTTCGGCGTTCTTGGCGAAACCATAGCCGGGGTCGAGGGCGATGCAATCTGCCGGGATGCCTGAATCGCGCGCCGCCCGGGCACGCTGGGCCAGGAAGGCGCCAACCTCGGCGACCACATCGCCATAGACGGCCAGGTCCATCATCGAAGCCGGTTCGCCGCGCATATGCATCAGGCAGACAGCCGCGCCACTGCCGGCCACGGCCGCCAGCGCGCCGGGCATCTGCAGGGCCTGCACGTCGTTGATGATGTCCGCGCCGGCATCCAGGGCTCGCCGCATCACATCGGGTTTGTAGGTGTCGACGGAGACCGGCACGCCCAGCGTGACGGCCACGGCCAGCACGGGCGCGATGCGGGCCCATTCGCTGTCGGCATCGACGCGCGGTGCCCCCGGGCGGGTGGACTCGCCGCCGATGTCCAGGATGTCGGCCCCCTCGGCCACCAGGCGCTCGCAATGGGCGATGGCCGCGTGGTGCTCGTCGTGCCGGCCGCCGTCCGAGAAGGAGTCGGGCGTCACGTTGACGATGCCCATCACGCGCGGGCGGCTCAGGTCTAGCGGGAAGCGGCGGGTCTGCCAGTGCATGAGGGTCGGAATGGAAAACGGGCCCGGTGGAAGCCGGGCCCGTCAGGGGTTGTCGGATCAGGCCGCGGCCGGAGCGCCGTCGGTGCTGACGGGCGGCGTGCCGCCGCTGGGGCCGCTGCTGGGCGCCGAGCTGCCACCACCCGGTTCACGCGGCGGGCGGCCGGCCATGATGTCCAGGATCTGGTCGCGGTCGATGGTTTCCCACTTCATCAGCGCCTCGGTCATGGTCTCGACCTTGTCGCGGTTGTCTTCGAGGATCTTCTGCGCGACGGCGTATTGCTCGTCGAGGATGCGGCGGATCTCGCTGTCGACCTTCTGCTGCGTGGTCTCGCTGATGTTGGCCGTCTTGGTCATGCTGCGGCCGAGGAAGACTTCGCCTTCGTTCTCGGCATAGACCATGGGGCCCAGGGCCTCGCTCATGCCGTAGCGCGTGACCATGTCGCGGGCCATGCGGGTGGCACGCTCGTAGTCGTTGGACGCGCCGGTGGAGATGTCGTGGACGAACAGGTCCTCGGCAATGCGGCCACCGAACATGATGCTGATGCTGTTGAGCATCTGCTTGAAGTAGAGGCTGTGCTGATCACGCTCGGGCAGCTGCCAGGTCACGCCGAGGGCGCGGCCGCGCGGCATGATGGTGACCTTGTGAACCGGGTCGGTGTTGGGCAGCAGCTCGGCGACGACGGCATGGCCGGACTCGTGATAAGCCGTGGCGCGCTTCTCGTCCTCGGTCATGACCATGCTCTTGCGCTCGGGGCCCATATAGAGCTTGTCCTTGGCGCGCTCGAAGTCGATCATTTCCACCAGGCGGCCATTGCGGCGCGCCGCGAACAGGGCCGCCTCGTTGACGAGGTTGGCCAGGTCGGCACCGCTCATGCCGGGCGTGCCGCGGGCCAGGATGGACGCGTTGACGTCCTGGCCGATGGGCACCTTGCGCATGTGCACGTTCAGGATCTGCTCGCGGCCGCGGATGTCCGGCAGCGTCACATAGACCTGGCGGTCGAAACGGCCGGGACGCAGCAGAGCCGGGTCCAGGATGTCGGGGCGGTTGGTGGCCGCGATGACGATGACGCCGAGGTTGGTGTCGAAGCCGTCCATCTCGACCAGCATCTGGTTCAGCGTCTGCTCGCGCTCGTCGTTGCCGCCGCCCAGGCCTGCGCCACGATGGCGGCCGACGGCGTCGATTTCGTCGATGAAGATGATGCAGGGCGCGCTCTTCTTGGCCTGCTCGAACATGTCGCGCACGCGGGCGGCGCCGACACCGACGAACATTTCAACGAAGTCGGAGCCCGAGATCGTGAAGAAGGGCACCTTGGCTTCGCCGGCGATGGACTTGGCCAGCAGCGTCTTGCCGGTACCCGGAGGGCCGACCATCAGCACGCCGCGCGGGATGCGGCCGCCGAGCTTCTGGAACTTCTGCGGGTCCTTCAGGAAGTCGACCAGCTCCTTCACCTCTTCCTTGGCCTCGTCGCAACCGGCGACGTCGGCAAAGGTGACGGTGTTGTTGTTCTCGTCCAGCATGCGGGCTTTGCTCTTGCCGAAGCTGAAGGCACCGCCCTTGCCGCCGCCCTGCATCTGGCGCATGAAATAGACCCAGACGCCGATCAGCAGCAGCATGGGCGTCCAGTTGATCAGCATGCTGACCAGGAAGCTCTGCTCTTCGCGCGGCTTGACGTCGAACTTGACGCCGTTGTTGCGCAGGTCACCCACCAGGCCCTGGTCCTTGGCCGTGGCCAGGGTGCGCAGCTTGTTGCCGTCGGTGTCCTCGGCGATCACGTCACCCGCAAAACCGTCTGGCAGCACGACCGACTTGATGCGACGCGCCTGGACCAGATCCAGGAACTCGGAATAGGTGACTTGCTTGCCGGGGGCCGTCGTGCCGCCGAACTGCTTGACGACCGTGAACAGCACCAGCGCGATCACGATCCAGACGGCGAACTTCGAAAACCATTGATTGTTCACTGCGACTCCTTGGCCCTGATGGCCCAGCGCGGGTTTCAGGACAGTGGGGGCGATTTTAAGGGCGGCAAGGGGGCTAGCCCTGTAATCAGCGGTTTTTCACCCCAATACCGACCAAGAATGTCTCGGAAGAGCGGATGCGCGAGGCCTTGGGCTTCACGACCTTGAAGACCTTGAAGTGTGCCCGGAAGAGGTCGACGAGCTCGTTGTAGCCGCTGCCGTGGAAGACCTTGGCCACCAGGGCGCCGTCGGGCTTGAGGTGCTTGTCGGCGAAATCGACGGCCAATTCGATCAGGTTGGAGATGCGGGCGGCGTCCGTCGCCGCAATACCCGACAGATTGGGCGCCATATCCGACACCACGACATCCACAGGTTTGCCGGCCAGCGCTTCTTCCAGCTGGGCCAGCACGGCGTCTTCCTGGAAATCGCCTTGGATGAAGTGCACGCCCTCGATGGGCTCGAAGTCCAGCAGGTCCAGCGCAATGATGGTGCCGTTGAGCTGGCCGACGGCCGCCCCGCCTTGGCCCGCCTCCTTGGGCGCGAACTTGCGGCGCAGATACTGGCTCCAGGCCCCGGGCGTGGCGCCCAGGTCCACCACCACCTGGCCCGGGCGGATCAGCTTGAGCTCCTCGTCGATCTCCTTGAGCTTGTAGGCGGCACGCGAACGGTAGCCGTCCTTCTGCGCCTGCTGCACATAGGGGTCCGAGACATGGTTGTTCAACCACGCCTTGTTCAGTTTCTTGCTTTTGGTTTGAGTTTTCACGGTGCTATTAGACGGGACAACCGGCTTGCCGGTTGCGGCGCAGGCTCACGTCGCTCGCGACGTGAAGGCGCTTTGCGCCGGGCCGAAGCCATAATTCGGGGATGCCTCAAATCAATCTGACCCCCGCCCAGCGCAAGGACAAGCGCGCCGATGCCCACCATCTCGACCCGGTCGTGATGATCGGCGGCGAGGGCCTGACGCCGGCCGTCGTCAAGGAAACCGATCTCGCGCTGAAGGCTCATGGCCTGATCAAGGTGCGGGTGCTGGGCGACGACCGCGCGGCCCGCGAGGAGATGTTCGCGCAGCTCTGCGACGAACTGAACGCCGCCCCCATCCAGCACATCGGCAAGCTGCTGGTGCTGTGGCGCCCCATCCCCGAGAAGGCCAAGGCAGAGCGCGAGGACGCCATGCCCGGCCCCCGCGTTGTCAAGATCGTCAAATTCTCCAAGAGCGGCAATGGCCGCCCGCAGATCAACAAGGTCAAGGTCATGGGCAATGAGCGCGTGACCCAGGGCGGCGAGATCAAGCGCATCAAGAAGCGCAGCAAGACCACCAGCGTCAAGAAGTCCTTCTCGGACTGAGCTGGCTGAGCCAGGCCAGGGCCAAGACGGCCAGGCCCTTCACACCGAAAAACGCCAGCGACACGCCATGCAGCGCCGCGAATGACGCAGCACCATGGCCGGCTTTCGCGTCGGCCATCAGGGGTTGCAGGCCGTAATAGCCGGCAATGGTGCAGAACAGCGCGACGGCCGGCAGCAGCAGCTTCGCGGAAAAGACATTGCTCGCCGCGCCCGCCTCGACGGCGTCACGGGCAATGCGACGCTCGATCAACATCAGGATCAGGGCCGTGGCCAGGCTCACCTGGGCTTCGACACCGAAGAGCCGGCCGACGAACGTGCCCGCCTGGGCCCGCTCCAGCACCGCGAACGCGCTCGGCGCCGCTGCGAAGGCTACACACAGCAAAAAGCCGCCCCAGAGGGCGGCCAGCAGGGCTTGGAGTTTCGGAAACATCGTCGCCTATTCGTAGTGCCTTACCGAGTGGCTGCCGCGGAACCGGCTTTGCCGGGCCGCTGGCTGCTGCCAAAGCCAGAGGGTTTGTCCTTCGCCAGGCACAAACAGTCCTCAGGACTGTTTGTGTCCGGGCTCAGCCCCCTTGAGGGGGCCGGCGCAGCCGGTAGGGGGTGTTATTCGTACCGAACTTCGATGATCTCGTAACGACGGACGCCGCCGGGCGCTTGAACCTCGGCCACGTCGCCGGCTTCCTTGCCGATCAGCGCACGGGCGATGGGCGAGCCCACCGAGATGCGCCCCAGCTTGATGTCGGCTTCGTCGTCGCCGGTGATCTGGTAGGTCACGGCATTGCCACTGTCTTCGTCCTCAAGGTCGACGGTGGCGCCGAACACCACGCGACCGCCGGCATCCAGCGACGAGGGGTCGATGATCTGGGCCGCGGCCAGCTTGCCTTCGATCTCGAGGATGCGGCCTTCGATGAAGCCCTGCTTGTCCTTGGCCGCGTCGTACTCGGCGTTTTCGCTCAGGTCACCCTGGGCGCGCGCCTCGGCAATCGCCTGGACGACGGCGTGACGCTCGACGGTCTTGAGGCGGTGCAGCTCGGCCTTCAGCGCCTCGGCGCCGCGCTTGGTCAGGGGGATGGTCGTCATGTCAAAACTCGATGGCAAAAAGAGTTCCGCCGCTGCGGCCCGTGCGGGCTGCTGCGGCGGAATCGATAGGGCTGGAGTTTAAGCCAGCTCGGCGTGCAGTTCCTGCAGGGATTGCACGGTCAGGCCGTCACGGTGTTTCATGCCCTCGACCGCGGCCTCACAGCCGGCCATGGTCGTGTAGTAGGTCACACGATTGGCAAGTGCGGCCTGGCGGATGTAGCGGCTGTCGGCGATGGCGGTGCGGGTCTCGTCCACCGTCGTGAAGACGAGCTGGATGTCGCCCCCCTTCAAGGCATCGACGATGTGCGGACGGCCGTCCTTGATCTTGTTGATCAGCTTGCAAGGCACGCCAGCCTCGATGATGGCCGCGGCCGTGCCCTTGGTCGCGACGAGACCGAAGCCCAGCTCGTGCAGATCCTTGGCGATGGCGATGGCGCGGGCCTTGTCGTTGTTCTTGACGGTGATAAGCACATTGCCCTGGCGCGGCAGGCGCGAGCCGGCGCCGATCTGGCTCTTCAGCATGGCTTCGCCGAAGGTCTTGGCGGCGCCCATGACTTCACCCGTCGAACGCATCTCGGGGCTGAGGATGGGGTCCACGCCCGGGAACTTGTTGAAGGGGAAGACGGCTTCCTTGACGCTGAAGTAAGGCGGCACGACCTCGGCCGGCACGCGGCCCTTGCGGTCGCGCTGGTCGGTGATCTTCTGGCCGGCCATGCAGCGCGCGGCGATCTTGGCGAGTTGCTGGCCGGTGGCCTTGGACACATAGGGCACCGTGCGCGAGGCGCGCGGGTTCACTTCCAGCACATAGATCGTGCAGTGGGCCAGGCCCTTGGCGACGTCGCCCTGGATGGCGAACTGCACGTTCATCAGGCCGATGACCTTCAGCGCCTTGGCCATCGCGGCCGTCTGGCGGCGCAGTTCGTCCTGCACATCGGCCGCCAGCGTGTAGGGCGGCAGCGAGCAGGCCGAGTCGCCCGAATGGATGCCGGCCGCCTCGATGTGCTCCATGATGCCGCCGATCATCGTGTCGACGCCGTCGCTGATGCAGTCGACGTCGACCTCGATGGCGTCCTGCAGGAAGTGGTCCAGCAGCACCGGCGACTTCTCGCTGACGCGCACCGCTTCGCGCATATAGCGCTCCAGATCCTTGTCGCCGTGCACGATTTCCATCGCACGGCCGCCCAGCACATAGCTCGGGCGCACGACCAGCGGGTAGCCGATCTCGTTGGCCAGCGTGACGGCCTGCTCCTCGGTGCGCGCGGTGCGGTTGGGCGGCTGCTTCAGGCCCAGCTCGTGCAGCAGCTTCTGGAAGCGCTCGCGGTCCTCGGCGATGTCGATGGAGTCGGGCGTCGTGCCGATGATGGGCACGCCGGCGCGCTCCAGGTCCAGGGCCAGCTTCAGCGGCGTCTGGCCGCCGTATTGCACGATGACGCCGACCGGCTTTTCCTTGTCGACGATCTCCAGCACGTCTTCCAGCGTGACGGGCTCGAAGTAGAGGCGGTCGGACGTGTCGTAGTCGGTCGAGACGGTCTCGGGGTTGCAGTTGACCATCAGCGTCTCGTAGCCGTCCTCGCGCATGGCGAGGGCCGCGTGCACGCAGCAGTAGTCGAACTCGATGCCCTGGCCGATGCGGTTGGGGCCACCGCCCAGCACCATGATCTTCTTCTTGTCGGTCGGTGCGGCCTCGCACTCGGCGCCCTCGCCTTCATAGGTCGAGTACATATAGGCCGTCTGCGTCGAGAACTCGGCGGCGCAGGTGTCCACGCGCTTGTAGACGGGGCGCACATTCAGCGCATGGCGGCGCTCACGCACGGCGTGCTGGTGGGTGCCCAGCAGCTTGGCCAGGCGCTTGTCCGAGAAGCCCTTGGTCTTGAGCAGGCGCAGCTCGGCTTCGGTGACCGATTCGATGCTGCGGCCCTTGAGGTCGGCTTCGATCTGCACCAGCTGTTCGATCTGGGCCAGGAACCACGGGTCCACCGCGGTCTCTTCGTAGATCTCGTCCAGCGTCATACCGATGCGGAAGGCATCGGCCAGGAAGAGGATGCGTTCGGGGCCGGCTTCGCCGATCTCCTGCACGATCTCTTCGCGATCGGTGGAACGCTCGGTCAGGCCGTCGATGCCGGTCTCCAGGCCGCGCAGCGCCTTCTGGAAGGACTCCTGGAAGGTGCGGCCCATGGCCATCACCTCGCCGACCGACTTCATCTGCGTCGTCAGGCGCGAGTCGGCCATCGGGAACTTCTCGAAGGCGAAGCGCGGGATCTTGGTGACGACGTAGTCGATGCTGGGCTCGAAGCTCGCCGGCGTGGCACCGCCGGTGATGTCGTTCTTCAACTCGTCCAGCGTGTAGCCGACGGCCAGCTTGGCCGCGACCTTGGCGATGGGAAAGCCCGTGGCCTTGGACGCCAGCGCCGACGAACGCGACACGCGCGGGTTCATCTCGATGACGACCATGCGGCCGTCCTTCGGGTTGATGGAGAACTGCACGTTGGAGCCACCGGTGTCCACGCCGATCTCGCGCAGCACGGCCAGGGACGCATTGCGCAGCAGCTGGTATTCCTTGTCCGACAGCGTCTGGCTGGGCGCCACGGTGATGGAGTCACCGGTGTGGATGCCCATCGGGTCCAGGTTCTCGATGGAGCAGACGATGATGCAGTTGTCCGCCTTGTCGCGGACGACTTCCATCTCGTATTCCTTCCAGCCGATCAGGCTCTCTTCGATGAGCAGCTCGTTGGTCGGCGACAGGTCCAGGCCGCGCTTGCAGATGGTCTCGAATTCTTCGGGGTTGTAGGCGATGCCGCCGCCCGTGCCGCCCAACGTGAAGCTGGGGCGGATGACCATGGGGAAGCCGCTGCCACCGATGTCGGCATGGATGCGCTTCTGCACGCTCCAGGCTTCTTCCAGCGAATGCGCGATGCCCGACCGCGCCGAGCCCAGGCCGATCTTGGTCATCGCGTCCTTGAACTTCAGGCGGTCCTCGGCCTTCTCGATGGCGACCTCGTTGGCACCGATCATCTCGACGTTGTACTTGGCCAGCACGCCGTGCTTGTGCAGGTCCAGGGCGCAGTTCAGCGCGGTCTGGCCGCCCATGGTCGGCAGCACCGCGTCAGGGCGCTCCTTGGCGATGATCTTCTCGACCACCTGCCAGGTGATGGGCTCGATGTAGGTGACGTCCGCCGTGTCCGGGTCCGTCATGATGGTCGCCGGGTTGCTGTTCACCAGGATGACCTTGTAGCCCTCCTCGCGCAGCGCCTTGCAGGCCTGGGCGCCCGAGTAGTCGAACTCGCAGGCCTGGCCGATGATGATCGGGCCGGCGCCGATGATGAGGATGCTTTTGAGGTCTGTACGTTTCGGCATGGCGGTCTGCTTAGAGAGTGGCCGTGGCCAGCTTGGCCCCGAACCCAACGAAAAGTGCACCGACGCCCGCATTGGCGGCGCCGGAGAGTCGACGGCGTGCACGGAAGGCCGCGGCAAGGCGGGCGCCGGCAAAGATCAGCGTCGAGAGATAGACAAAGCTGAGCACCTGGATGATGGAACCCAGGATCAGGAAGGTCAGCGCCGGCGTCGGATAGGCCGGGTCGACGAACTGGATGAAGAAGGACAGCAGGAAGGCGATGGCCTTGGGGTTCAGCAGGCTGACGACCAGGGCCTTGCGGAAGGGCTGGCTGGCGTCGACCACGCGCGGCGCCTCGTTGCTCCTGCCATTGCCGCGCCAGGTGCTGATCGCACCGCGCAGCAGCTGGATGCCGATCCAGCCCAGGTAGACCGCGCCGACCATCTTCACGACGAAGAAGATCTGCGGGCTGGCCATCAGGAGCGAAGCGCCGCCGGCGGCCGCGGCCGTCATCAGCACCGTGTCGCCCACGAACACGCCGCAGGCCGCCGTGTAGCCGGTGCGCACGCCGCGCTGGGCCGCGACGGACAGCACATAGAGCGAGTTGGGCCCGGGCAGCAGGATGATGAAGATCGCTGCCGCGAGAAAGGTGCCGAGATCAGTGATGCCGAACATGCCGCCCTCCTCAGGACTTGGACATCAGGCCAATGAAACGGTCGAACAGGTAGGCGATGTCATGCGGGCCGGGGCTGGCTTCCGGGTGGCCCTGGAAGCTGAAGGCCGGCTTGTCGGTGCGGGCGATGCCCTGCAGCGTGCCGTCGAAGAGGCTGATGTGGGTGGCGCGCAGGTTGGCCGGCAGCGTCTCGGGGTCGACCGCGAAGCCGTGGTTCTGGCTGGTGATGCCGACGCGGCCGCTGTCGAGGTCCTTGACCGGGTGGTTGGCGCCGTGGTGGCCGAACTTCATCTTGAAGGTCTTGGCACCCGAGGCCAGCGCCAGGATCTGGTGGCCCAGGCAGATACCGAAGACGGGAATGCCGGACTCGATCAGCTGGGCCGTGGCCTTGATGGCGTAGTCGCAGGGTTCCGGGTCGCCGGGGCCGTTGGACAGGAAGACGCCGTCCGGCTCCAGGTCGAAGACCGCGCTGGCGGGCGTTTGCGCGGGCACGATGGTGACCTTGCAGCCGCGCTCGGCCAGCATGCGCAGGATGTTGCTCTTGACGCCGAAGTCGTAGGCGACGACGTGGAACTTGGGCGCGGTCTGGGTGCCGTAGCCGCTGCCGAGCTTCCACTCGGTCTGCGTCCAGGTTTCGTTCTCGGTGCGGCTGACGACCTTGGCCAGGTCCAGGCCCGCCATCGACGGTGCAAGCTTGGCAGCGGCGACGGCTGCGTCGATATGGGCTTGCGTGACCGCTTCGCCGGCGGCCAGGGCCAGGATGCAGCCGTTCTGGGCGCCCTTCGTCCGCAGCACGCGCGTCAGGCGGCGCGTGTCCAGGCCGGCGATGCCGACCGTGCCCTGCTCGCGCAGATAGGCGTCCAGCGTCTTGCCGGAGCGGAAATTGGACGCGCGGATCGGCAGGTCCTTGATGACCAGGCCGGCGGCGAAGACCTTGCCGGCCTCGACGTCTTGCTCGCTGATGCCATAGCTGCCGATGTGCGGATACGTCAGCGTGACGATCTGCTTGCAGTAGCTGGGGTCGGTCAGGATTTCCTGGTAGCCGGTCAGCGCGGTGTTGAACACCACTTCACCGACGGTCTGGCCCGTCGCGCCAATGGATTGGCCTCGGAACACCGTCCCATCCGCCAGAGCCAGGATTGCTTGAGGGGGATGGAGCAGGTCAGCCAGCACGAAAGTCTCCGCAAGTGGGGCGCGTGCCCAGCATCAACCCGCCTGAACTGATTCAGGAGCGGATCAACTTGAGGAAACCGAAGAGGTTTTCGCCGGGCAGCAGGTGGGTTCAGGTAAACCCATCGAGTATAGCCGACTGGGGTTAGTACGGAGGCTTCGTGACCACCTCGCGACGGCTTCGTGACGCCTCAAAGTGCCGCTTCAGAGGGCGGCAATACCGGCCTTGGCGATTTCCGCGTCTTCAACGGACTTGACGCCGCTGATGCCCACCGCACCCACGCACTGGCCGTCGACGAGGATGGGCACGCCGCCTTCGAGCATGCCGTGCATGCCGGGCACGCTGAGGAAGGACTGGCGGCCGCCGTTGATCATGTCCTCGTAGATCTTGGATTCACGCCGGCCCAGCGCCGAGGTGTGGGCCTTGGCCGGTGCGAACAGGGCCGAACTGGGCGAGGCGCCATCCAGGCGCTGCAGCCACAAAAGATGGCCACCGGCGTCGACGATGGCGATGGACACCGCCCAGCCCTTGCTGAGGGCATGCGCCTCGGCAGCGGCGGCGATGCGCTTGACGTCGGCGAGTTCGAGTTGGGCTTGCTGTTTCATGGTCTTGATTTCAAGGGATTGGCCCCCAATGTAGCCGCCTGGCGGGGCCCTAGAATTCCCGCGGTCAATTCGTCCCCGGAGCTTCTCGTCATGAACGACAGTCTGCAAACCTCCTACGGCTACGCCGACGGCAGCCTTGCCGCCGACCGCCAGCGCGTGCTGCGCAACACCTACTGGCTGCTGGCGCTGTCCCTGGTGCCGACGGTGGTGGGCGCGTGGATCGGTGTCGCGACCGGCATGTTCGCCACGATGGCCCCGGGCACGAGCGCCATCATCTTCTTCGTCGGCGCCTTCGGCCTGATGTTCGTGGTCGAGAAGACCAAGGACAGCGCCACCGGCGTTGCCGCCCTGCTGGCCTTCACCTTCTTCATGGGCCTGATGCTGTCGCGCCTGATCGGCCTGGTACTCGGCTTCAAGAACGGCGCATCCCTGGTCATGACGGCCTTCGGCGGCACTGCCGCGGTGTTCTTCACGATGGCCACGCTGGCCAGCGTCATCAAGCGCGACCTGTCGGCCATGGGCAAGTTCCTGGCGGTCGGTGCGTGGGTCGTCTTCTTCGGCTGCATCGCCACCTTCTTCCTGCATTCGTCGGCGCTGCTGCTGACCGTGCTGGTGCTGATGCTGGGCGTGTTCTCGGCCTTCATGCTCTACGACGTCAAGCGCGTCATCGACGGCGGCGAGACCAACTACATCACCGCGACCCTGCACATCTACCTGGACATCTACAACGTGTTCCAGAGCCTGCTGTCCCTGCTGGGCATCTTTGGCGGCGATCGCGACTGAGCCCCCTTCCACACAAGACAAAGGCGGCCCGCGGGCCGCCTTTTCTTTTGCTGCGTCAGTTCACTTGCCCGGCGTGTAGTTGCGCAGCACGAAGGGCGCACTGACGATGATGGGCTGGCCGACCTTGCCCACGTGCGCCGACAGCATCACCGTGCCCGCAGCCTGGTTCTCCTGGGCCGTGCCGTTCAGCATGACGGGCTCGAGCTTGTTGGTCAGCGTCACCGTGCCCGACACCAGGGCCGTGTAGGGCGCGGCATTCAGCTGCAGCGACAGCGGCACGTCGACCTTGGCCTTGGCGTCTTCGGTGTCCAGGCGCATCCAGACCAGCACCTGCAGCTTGTCGCCCTTGCGGATGTCGGCCGTGATGGGCGCGATGACGCCGTTGTCCCAGGGGTTGGCGCGCTTGCCCTGCAGGTCGACGCGCAGACAGGTCTTGCCCGATGCTTCGCACGGCACCTGCTGGGTGGACTGGCCCTCGCCATAAACCGACCAGGCGCTGGCCTTGGCCGAATTGATGAGGTGATCCAGCGCCGGGTCGCTGCTACGCGCCACTGGCTGGGCCGCACCGGGAACAGGCACCAGGGCGCTGAGGATGGGCTTGACCCAGCCGTCGGCCTTCATGTCCCAGACGACGAAGTCGGAATCGAACTGCCAGTAGCTCCAGCCGAAGCCGCGCGCTTCAGCCGTGCGGGCCACCGCTGCCGTCCAGGCTGCACGCTGGGCCATGCCGGCCGTCTCCAGCGCGCCGAACTCACCCAGCAGGATGGGCCGCCCGCTGCGTTGGGCCCAGGCCTTGACGCGGTCGAAGTCCTGCTTGAGCTTGTCCTGCTCGGCCGCGGTGCCCCAGGTCACGCCGGACAGCTTCTGGAACTGCGGCGTCCACGACGCGCCCTGGTGGGTGAACTCCATCGGCGTGTAGTAGTGGAAGGTCACGACCAGGTTGCGGTCCGCCTCGGGCAGCTTGAGGCTGTCCAGTTGGTCCAGCGAGTTCCAGAACTTGGGGCCGACGACGACACGGCGCCTGGGATTGGTCTCGCGGATGACGGCCAGGTTCTCGGCCAGCATGTCGTTCCAGACCGCATCGGCCGCGCCATTGGGCTCGTTCAGGATCTCGAACAGCACGGCATCCGGCGCGTCCTTGTAGCGCGGCGCGATCTGGCGCCAGAAGGCCTTGAGCCGCGCGCGGCACTTGTCGATCTCCTTGGCGCAGTCGTTGAAGTTGTGCTGGTCGAGGATGACCTGCAGGCCGGCGTTCAGCGCCGCGGCCGTCATCTCGTCCAGCGTCTTCAGCCAGTCGGCCGACAGCCGGCCCTCGGCATCCATGTGCTCGAAGGCATGCAGATTCATGCGCACATGGTCGAAGCCGCCGTCGCGGATGGCCTGCATATGCCGCGTCTGGAAGCGCGCCTTGGCCGGATCGCTCCACAAGGGGTCATAGCCGATCACATTGACGCCACGCTTCAGCGCGAGCTGGGGCAGAGGCGCGCCTTGCGCGAATGCGGCGGAGGTCAGGCCCAGGGCCAGGCAGGCAACGCCAAGAAGGCGCGGGAGTGGGTTTCGCATCTCTTGTCTCCAAACGAACTAAACATTCTTGTTTACTCATTTTGTCGACATCAAGCCGCCAACGATTCCGGACTAACACCAAGACATCCAAGCAAAAAATCCGGCCCGCCGCGACGCGGCAGGCCGGATTTCGTTTACTAAACCGTTTCGGGCGGGGCGATCGGCGCTCGAAGACGGCGATGCTCAAGTTCCGGCTCACATCGCCGAGGCGATATGACCCTACTCTGAAGCACTGCGGTCAAAGACCGCAATGCTTTCGACGTGGGCGGTGTGCGGGAACATGTTCACCGCGCTGGCCGCCGTGCAGCGATAGCCGGCCACATTGACCAGCAGGCCCGCATCCCGCGCCAGCGTTGCCGGGTTGCAGCTGACGTAGACGATGCGCTTCGGGGGCGTCCAGCCCGGGGCCAGGGACGGATCCTGGGCGATGTCCGCCACGGCCTTGGCCAGCGCAAAGGCGCCCTCGCGCGGCGGGTCGATCAGCCAGCGGTCGGCCGTGCCGTCCAGGGCCAGCAGTTCGGGCGTCATCTCGAACAGGTTGCGCGCCACGAAGCTGGTCTTGTGGGCCAGGCCATTGGCCTGGGCGTTCTCGCGCGAACGCTGCACCAGGGTTTCGCTGCCCTCGATGCCCAGCACCTCGCGCGCCTGCGTAGCCAGCGGCAGCGTGAAGTTGCCCAGGCCGCAGAACCAGTCGATGACGCGCTCGTCCTTCTGCACCGCCAGCAGCCGCAGCGCGCGGCCCACCAGGCTGGCATTGATGTGCGGATTGACCTGGGTGAAGTCGGTCGGCTTGAAGGGCATGCGGATGCCGAACTCGGGCAGCGCGTACGCCAGCTCAGGGCCGCCCTCGTCCAGCAGCTTGACCGTGTCCGGCCCCTTGGGCTGCAGCCACCACTGCACGCCGTGTTTGGCGGCAAATTCGCGCAGCAGGGCGATGTCGCCGTCCGGCAGCGGATTCAGATGACGCAGCACCAGGGCGATGACCTCGTCGCCCATGGCCAGCTCGATCTGCGGCAGGCGGTCGCGCTCGGCCATGCTGGAGATCAGCTCGCGCATCGGCATCAGCAGGTCGCTGACGACTTTGGGCACGACCTTGCAGACCTGCATATCGGCCACATAGCGGCTCTTGCGCTCGTGAAAGCCGATCAGCACCACGCCCTTCTTCTGCACATAGCGCACCGAGAAGCGCGCCCGGTAGCGATAGCCCCAGGTCGGTCCTTCGATGGGGCGCAGAAGCACCTCGGGCTTGACCTTGCCGAGATGCCAGAGCTGGTCTTCCACCACGCGCTGCTTGACGGCCACCTGGGCACCGGCCTGCAGATGCTGCATCTTGCAGCCGCCGCAGGCACCCGCATGCAGGCCGAAATGGGGGCAGCCCGGCGTCACGCGCAGCGGGCTTTCCTTCTTGATCTCGGTGAGCTGGCCCTGTTCCCAGTTGTTCTTGCGGCGCGAGATCTGCGCCTTCACCACTTCGCCCGGCAGCGCGCCGTCGATGAAGACCACCTTGCCCTCGGCGTTGTGCGCCACGCCCTGCGCCTCAAGTTCGATGCTTTCGACCTTGAGCCAATCCGTTGTCTGAGTCATCCCCCGATTATCGGAGGAGGCTGGTGGACCCCTGATTTCCGGGCCGAGCGCTGGGCCGCTCCCGAGCCGGCCCGCTTTGGCGATGTGCTTGCGGCTCGATGCCGCAAGCATCGCCGTCCCCTCGGGGGACCGACCAGGCTTGCCGGCGTTCAGCCGGAGCAAGGCTGGGCGAGGGGCTCAGAAGATCGAGTCCCGGTCCACGCCGTGGCGCATCATGTTGCGCTTCAACTTGGCCAGCGCCTCGATCTGGATCTGGCGGATGCGCTCGCGTGTCAGCTTCAGGCGGATGGCCAGCACGTCCAGGGTCTCGGGCTCGCGGTCCGACAGGCCGTAACGGCCCGACAGCACCTCGCGCTCGCGGTCGTTCAGGCTGGCAAGGCCGTGCTGCAGCAGTTCCTCGACCTCGTGCGACAGGCGCAGGCCCATGGGGTCGATGGCCTGCTCGTCGGCGACCAGATCGAGCATGGACTCGCCGCCCTCGCCGTTGCGATCCACCGGCGAATCCAGCGAACTCGGCAGCTCGGCATAGGCCAGCAGCTCGGCCACCTCGTCGACCGGACGACCCAGCGCCTGGGCGACATCCTCGGCGCGCACACGCCCTTCGGCGCCTTGCGCGCTCTGCAGCGCCTCCAGCGCGCGGCGGGCCTTCAGCACCTGGTTGAGCTCGCGCACGATGTGCACCGGCAGCCGCACCAGGCGGGCCTGGTGCATCAGCGCCCGCTCGATGCTCTGGCGAATCCACCAGCTCGAATAGGTCGAGAACCGGAAACCTCGCTCGGGCTCGAACTTGCTGATGGCATGCATCAGGCCGAGGTTGCCCTCTTCGATGAGATCGCTCATCGGCAGGCCGCGGCCGAGATAGTTCTTGGCGATGCTGACGACCAGGCGCAGGTTGTGCTCGATCATGGCCTGGCGCGCACCGAAATCACCCGCGCGCGCGGCCTGTGCCGTGTCGAATTCCTGTTGCGGCGTCAACAGCGGCGTGCGCCGGATGTCGCGCAGATAAGCCTGCAGCGCATTGCCCAGTTCGACATCGTCGTTGCTGCTGCGCAGCACCTGGGCATCGTCTTCGCCGGCTTCGGCAGCAGGCTCGGTATCGCCGCCACTGCCGTTGCCATTCAGGGCCGACAGCATCACGCCAGGCTCGCTGCCATGGCTGCCGTGACCGTTGAGTTTGGGCGCATCACGTTTCATGGCGTGGTCACTGGCGTGATGCGTGAGGGTTCGCTGGGGCGGCTTTCTCAGCGCGCCGGCAACAGCTTGGCAGGATCGACGGGCTTGCCGAGCTTGCGCACTTCGAAGTGCAACTTGACGCTGTCGCTCTCGGTGGAACCCATCTCGGCAATCCTCTGACCTTTGCGTACGACTTGGTCCTGCTCGACCAGCATGGCCCGGTTGTGGGCATACGCCGTCAGGTAGGTGTTGTTGTGCTTGATGATGACCAAGTTGCCGTAGCCGCGCAAGCCCGAACCAGCGTAAACAACGCGACCATCGGCGACGGCGAACACGGGATCGCCCGGCTTGCCCGCAAAGTCCAGGCCCTTGTTGCTTTGCTCGTTGAAACCGGCGCTGATCGGCTGGACGACGGGCCAGCCCCAGGCCATGCTGTCGTCCTCAGACGCAGCCGCCGTGGGCGCGCTGGTGGTTGCCGGCGCCGAAGCCGCGCTGGCAGCAGCCGCAGGCGGCTTCGCGTCCAGTGGACGGGTCTCGGCCTTGGCCGTGTTGACTATGGGCTTGGCCGTCACCGCGCTGGGGTCGACGCCCGGCGGCACGACGCGCAGCACCTGGCCGACCTCGATGCGGTTGGGGTTCTCGAGGTTGTTCCACTTCGCGACATCCCGCCAGCTCTGGCCGTTGTCCAGCGCGATGCGGATCAGCGCATCGCCGGGCTTGACGGTGTAGTAGCCCGGTTTGCCGGCGTTCTCGGCGCCAGGCAGCGGCGGCTTGGCGTCGGGCGCGGAGGCCGCTGATGCCGCGGGCGCGGGCACCGCTGCCGCCGTCGCGGGCTGCGGGTTGCGGTCCTCGACCGGCGCGGGGTGACGCGGCGTGACGCCGCAGGCGCTCAGCAGCAGCGAGGTGGCGATGGCAGTGAATAAAAGGCGCAGGCTTGAAGGCATCGTGGGGTTAACGCACGTTGGGAGGCCGACCTGATTGTGTGGCGCGGTGCGCCGACGGCCCCGTCAGAGGACGCCGGATTTTAGGGGGACGAAGAGCACGGCCTCATGTTCGCTGCGCGCCCAGCGGCTGAGACCGGCTTCGACGACATGATCCAGCACCACCAGCACCTGGCCGCGGCCGCTGGCCGCCGTCGGTGCGATGAGGCGTCCGCCGGGGGCCAGTTGCTCGGTCCAGGCGGCCGGAATGTCCTCGCCGCCCGCCGCCGCGATGATGCAATCGAAGGGGCCGTTGGCCGCATGGCCCAGGCGACCGTCGCCCCAGATGAGGCGCAATGTCGAATGAGGGCGCGGCAGGCCGACGCGCTGCAGATTGAGCTTGGCCTTGTCATGCAGGCCCTGCACGCGCTCGATGGACGTGACGTGGCGCGCCAGCATGGCGATGACGGCAGCCTGGTAGCCGCAACCGGTGCCGATCTCCAGCACGCGGCCCAGCGATCCACGCTGGCGCGTGCCGACGCCGGCCATCAGCAGACCCAGCATGTGGGCTACGACCGAGGGCTTGGAGATGGTCTGGCCATGGCCGATGGGCAGGGCCGTGTCCTCGTAGGCCTGCGCCGCCAGCGCGCTGTCCACGAACTCATGGCGCGGCACCGAAGCCATGGCCGCCAGCACATGCTCGTCGAACTTTCCTTCGGCGCGCAGCCGGTCGACCATGCGCTGGCGCACAGCACCGCTGTCCAGGCCCGTGCCGCTGGGGCGAGCCAGCCGGGCCGCGTCGCGCGTGGCCTGGTGCAGATGGCGCTGCGGCATCAGCAGCTCGCGCTGCGGCGCCGCGGCCGACTTCAGGCTGGCGGGAAAGCGCTTGGGCGTGGACGTGGCCATTCAGAGACCGAGGCGCTGGCCCCAGGCACCGAGAGAGGCATGCTCGGTCAGGTCGACCTGCAGCGGCGTGATGGAGACCTGGCCGTTGGCGGTGGCGTGGAAGTCCGTGCCTTCGCCGGCGTCGCGGGCGTCGCCCGCCGGGCCGATCCAGTAGATGGTCTCGCCGCGCGGATTGATCTGCTCGATGATGGCCTCGGCGGAGTGGCGACGACCCAGGCGCGTGATCTTGCGCGGCAGCTTGTCGGCATCGGCCCGGTTGGGGATGTTGACGTTGAGCAGAAAGCCCTGGCCCAGGCCGCCGGCAATCACCTGCTCGACGACGCTGCGCGCCGTGCGGGCCGCGGCCTCCAGCTCGCCCCAGCCCTTCTCGGCCTGCGAGAAGGCGATGGACGGGATGCCGAAGAGATAGCCCTCGGTGGCAGCGGCGACGGTGCCGGAATACAGGGTGTCGTCGCCCATGTTGGCGCCGTTGTTGATGCCCGAGAGCACCAGGTCGGGCTTGTAGCCCAGCAGTCCGCTCAGTGCGAGGTGGACACCATCCGAAGGCGTGCCGCTGACATAGCGGAAACCGTTGGCGGCGCGGTAGACATTCAGCGGGCGGTTCAGCGTCAGCGAGTTGGAGGTGCCGCTGGCGTTCTGCTCGGGAGCGATGACGTCGATCTCGCCCAGGCCTTCACAGGCCTTGACCAGGGCCGCCAGGCCCGGCGCGAGGTAGCCGTCGTCGTTGGAAATCAGGATTCGCATGGGACGCAATTGTAGGGAGGACGTCACCTGCGAGACCGGGTGTAACCACCTTGATTCCTATCATGGCCGTTTCCCGAAATCTGGAGACAACGATGAAGGCATGGCTGTGCGAGAACCCGGTGGGCGTCGAGGCGCTGCAATGGCGCGAACTGCCCGCCCCCGCCCTGGCCGCCGGCCAGCTGCGCGTGGAGATCAAGGCCGCCAGCCTGAACTTTCCTGACCTGCTCATCGTGCAGAACAAATACCAGATGAAGCCCCCCCTGCCCTTCGTGCCGGGCACGGAGTTCTCGGGCGTGGTCACCGAGGTGGGCGACGGCGTGAAGGGCTTCAAGGTCGGACAACGTGTCGCGGCTTTTGGCGGCCTGGGTGGCTTCGCGACCGAGGTCTGCATCCCAGCCATGCTGGCCATGCCCCTGCCCGACGGTTTCAGTTTCGAGGACGCCGCGGCCTTCATCTGCACCTATGCCACCAGCCACCACGCGCTGATGGACCGCGCCGCGCTGAAGGCAGGCGAGACCGTGCTGGTGCTGGGCGCGGCCGGCGGCGTCGGCACGGCGGCCATCCAGATCGCCAAGGCTGCGGGCGCGCGCGTCATCGCCGCTGCCGGCAGCGACGCCAAATGCGAGGCCTGCAAGGCCCTGGGCGCCGATGCGGCCATCAACTACGCGACGCAGAACCTGCGCGACGAGCTGAAGGCCCTGACCGAGGGCAAGGGCCCCGACGTCATCTACGACCCGGTCGGCGGGGACTTGTCCGAAGCTGCTTTCCGCTCCATCGCCTGGCGCGGCCGCTATCTGGTCATCGGCTTCGCCCAGGGCCAGATCCCAGCCCTGCCGCTGAATCTGGCCCTGCTCAAGGGTGCATCGCTGGTGGGCGTGTTCTGGGGCGAATTCGCCAAGCGCGAGCCCGGCAACAACGCCCGCATGCTGGGCGAACTGGCCGCCTGGTACGCCGCCGGCAAGATCAAGCCGGTGCTGGACCGCGTGCTGCCCATGGAGGAATTGCCCACCGCCTTCGCCCGCATGGCGGCCCGCGAAGTGGTGGGCAAGTTAGTTCTTACCAATTGATGAACCCTGAAACGGGGGCTTGGTACAGGCCGGCAGGTCCGGGTTTTCATGGGTCTGTGCGCTACATTCCTGTCGGTCGAATCGACAGCAGTTGCCCATGACCGTCAAAGTTCTCATCATCGAAGACAACCCCGTCGCCCGCAGCTTTCTGTGCCGCGTGGTGCGAGAGAGCTTCAGCGACGCCATGGAGATCACCGAGGTCGGCGATCTGGAGAACGCGCGCCGCCAGGTGGCCAAGCTGTCCGGAAGCAATGGCGAGGTCGGCTTCAAGCTCATCCTGGTCGACCTGGAACTGCCGGACGGCAACGGCATGGAGTTCCTGACCGAGCTGACCGGCTCGACCGCCATCAAGATCGTCACGACGCTGTACTCCGATGACGACCACCTCTTCCCCGCCCTGCAATGCGGCGCCGACGGCTATCTGCTGAAGGAAGACCGCTTCGAGGTGCTGGTGGAAGAACTGCAGCGCATCGTGCGCGGCCAGCCCCCGCTGTCGCCGGCCATCGCGCGCCGCCTGCTGTCCCACTTCCGCCCGTCGCAAAGCGACAGCGGCACCATGCCGCTGAACTCGGGCTTCGGCGCCCTGTCGACCTCGCACGCGCCCTTCGCCAACAGCCGCGGCGTGGCCCTGGACCCGCCGCCCGAGTGGGAGCGCCTGACGCCGCGCGAGAGCGAAGTGCTGACCTATCTGAGCAAGGGCTTCACGATCAAGGAGATCGCGAACCTGATGGGCATCAAGTGGTTCACCGTCAACGACCACATCAAGTCAATCTACAAGAAGCTCAATGTGTCCAGCCGCGCCGAAGCGGCCGTGCTGGCCTCAAAGCAGGGTCTGGTCTAACCAGCGCTGCATCAGCCGCCCGAGGGCGGCTTTCAAGCCTTCCGCTTCGCTCGCCATGGCAGCGCGCAGCTCGCTTGGCGCGATGCCGGCGTGTTCCAGCTCGTCGATATGGCCGATCAGCCATTGCTCGAAGCGGGCCGGATCGACTTCCGGGTGGAACTGCAGGCCCAGGGCCTTGGCATGAGGCGCGAAGGCCTGGTGCGGACAGAGGGCCGTGGCGGCCAGCGGGGCCATGCCGACCGGCAACTCGAACTGATCGCCGTGCCAGTGAAGCACGGGCTGGCTGCCCAGCTCCGCCAAGGCCGTGCCCTGCCCCGCCGCCGTCAGCGTCAGCGGCGAGAAGCCGATCTCCTTGACGCCCATGGGCTTGACCCGGGCGCCGAGCGCCCGCGCCATCAGCTGGGAGCCCAGGCAGATGCCGAGCAGCGGCCGCTGCGAGTCCAGGCGCTGACGGATCAACGCGACCTCGTCGATCAGCCAGGGAAAGCGCTCCTCGTCCTCGACGCTGATCGGCCCGCCGAGCACGACGAGCAGATCGACGGCGTCGAGGTCGACGACCGCGAAGTCGTCGACACCGGCCTCGTGATAGCGGACCTCGAAGCCGCGCATCACCAGCAGCGGCTCGATGAGGCCGAGGTCTTCGAAGGCGAGATGACGCAGAGCGAGAGCGGTCTTCATGGGCGCCATCATCGCCTCCCGATCAGGCCGCTGCGCGCAGCTTCACGCCGGGGAAATCCACCGGCACGGCGAAGGCGACGTTCACATAGTTGGTGAACAGGTTGAGCGCCACATGGGCCAGGATCTCGACGATCTGGCCATCGCCAAAGCCGGCGGCGCGCAGAGCTGCGACATCGGCATCGCCGACCTGGCCGCGCTGCTCGACCAGCTTCAGCGCGAAGCGCAGGGCCGCGGCCGTCGCCGGGTCGGCGGCTTCGCCGGCCTGGGCGGCGCTCATCTCGGCTGGCGTGGCGCCGGCCTTGCGGCCCAGGGCCGTGTGCGCGGCCAGGCAGTACTCGCAGCCATTGCGGTCGGCCACGGCGACGGCGATCTGCTCGCCCAGCTTGGCCGGGACGGCGCCGCCACCCAGGGCACCGAAGAAGGCCCACATGGCGTTCAGCGCGGCCGGCGAATTGGCGACGGCGCGGAACATGTTCGGCGTGGCACCAAAGGCGCCGTGGACGGCATCCAGGGTCGCGCGGCTGGCGGCAGGGGTGTCGGTGGCGGAGACGAGGGGGACTCGGGCGTTCATGGAATACACCTTTCGGTTGCAGTGGAGGAAGGCCTCCACTGTCGCGGTCAACGCGGGTCGATAGGTATCATTCAATCCATCAAATCAACCCAATCGTCCCGTGAACCCAACCCCACCACTGGATAGACTGAGCCCGCTGTTCGAGCGCTTTCGCGTGCGTGCCAGCCTCTTCCATGCCGGGCCGCTGTGTGGCGTGACCCATTTCGACGCCCAGCCCAGCCGCGGCTTTCTGCATGTGATGCGCAACGGCGAGATGGAGGTGCGGCATGCCGGCGCGACCGGCCTGGTCGAGCGCCTGTGGGTGCGCGAGCCCAGCCTGGTCTTCTACCCGCGGCCACTGGCGCACGATTTCCACAACGCGCCGACCGAGGGCTCGGACTTCGTCTGCGCGACGCTGGATTTCGAGGCCGGTCATCCCCTCGTGCAGGCCCTGCCGCCGCTGGTCGTGCTGCCGCTGGAGCAGGTGGAGGGCATTGCCGCCACGCTGGGCCTGCTGTTCGGCGAGGCCGAGCGGGTGCGCTGCGGCCAGCGCCTGCTGGCGGACCGGCTCTTCGAGGTGCTGCTGCTGCAACTGCTGCGCTGGATGCTGGACCAGCAGGACGCCGCCCTCCCACTGGGCCTGATGCGCGGCCTGGCCGACCCGCGCCTGGCCCGCGCGCTGACGGCCCTGCATGCCCGCCCGGGCGAGGCCTGGAGCCTGGCCGGCATGGCAGAGGAGGCCGGCATGTCGCGCAGCCGCTTTGCCGAGGCCTTCCGCGACGCCCTGGGCCGGACGCCGGCCGACTACCTGGCCGACTGGCGCCTGGCCATTGCCCGCGCCGAGCTGCGCGCCGGCAAGCCCTTGAAGACCCTGGCCGCGGCACTCGGCTACGCCAACGCCTCGGCGCTGAGCCGGCTGTTCGCCCAGCGGCATGACGGTTTGTCCCCGCGCAGTTGGCGCCAGCAGCACGGGTAGTACAGTGCCGGCCATGCATCGCCTCGTCCTCTGCCTGCTGCTTGTGCTGCTGCCGCTGCGCAGCCTGCTGGCGGCTGGACAGCTGGGCTGCGAGCCGATGCCGCAGCCCGCACAAGAGCAGCATGCCGGCCATGAGCACCACGCCCAGCACGGCGGCGATGTCCACGATCACGCGGCCAAGCCTTGCAAGCTCTGCGCGCCCTGCTGCCTGACCGCGGCGCCGCCACCGGTGCTGGCACTCGATGCAGCCGTGCCTGCGCCCGCCACGCGCGTGGCCGATGCGCCGGCTGAAGCCTGGGCCGGCATCGTGCCGCCCCTGCCCGACCCGCCTCCCAGGGCCTAGCCTCTCCTTGTCGCTGTTCCCGCCGCCATGCCGCGCGGCGGGTGTTTTCTTCCTGCACCGCCCGAGAGGCCTTGCATGCCCATCCTGATTTCAGCCCGCGTTTGCGGGCTCACCCTGCTGGCGGCCGCGCTTGTGGGCTGCGCCAGCACGCCGCCCGACGCCGTCGCGCCCGTCGCGCCCGTCGCGCAGCTGAGCCGGCAGCCGCTTTCCACCACCCAGCCCTCGGCCGAGGACATCGCCGCCCGCCTGCGCGAGCCGCTGACGACCGATGCCGCCGTGCAGCTGGCTCTTCAGAACAACCGCGCGCTGCAGGCCCGGCTTGCACGCCTGGGTGTCACCGCCGCCGAAGTGGCCGAGGCCGGCCGCCTGCCCAACCCGGGCTTTCGCTTCAGCCGCCTGACGCGCGGCAGCGAGGTCGAGCTGGAGCGCGGCTGGCATGTCGACCTCGCCCGGCTGCTGACCCTGCCCCTGGTGCGCAGCGCCGAGCAGCGCCGCCTGCAGGCCGAGCAGGCCCAGGCCGCCGCCGACGTGCTGGCCCTGGCCGCGGACACCCGCCGCGCCTGGGTGCGCGCCGTCGCCGCCGACGAGGCTCTGGCCTATCGCCGCCAGGTGCTGGAAGCCGCCGAGGCTGGCGCCGAACTGGCCAAGCGCATGCAGGCCGTCGGCAACTTCAACGCCCTGGCTCGCGCCCGCGAGCAGGGCTTCGAGGCCGAGGCGCGGCTGGCCCTCGCGCGCGCGCAGGCGCAACGTCTGGCGGCACGCGAACGCCTTGTGCGTCTGCTCAGCCTGGAGAACGGCAGCGCGCTGCGCCTGCCCGAGCATCTGCCCGAGCTGCCGGCCACCCCGCGTGAAGTGGGCGATGTCGAGACCCAGGCCCTGAACCAGCGCCTGGACGTGCAGGCTGCGCGCCTGGCCCTGGAGCAGTCTGCGCGTCAGCTCGACCTCGCCCGTACGACACGCTGGGTCTCCATGATGGAGCTGGGCACGGTGCGCAACAGCTCCAACGAACAGCCCACACAGCGCGGCTGGGAGGTGGCGCTGGAGCTGCCGCTGTTCGGCTCCGGACAGCAAACCAGGGCCGAAGCTCTGGCTCGCGAAGCCGCGCATGTCGCGGCCGACACGGCCATCCAGGCCCGCTCCGAGGCCCGCGAAGCCTATGGCCTCTACCGAAGCGCCTTCGACATGGCGCGCCAGCATCGCGACGAGCTGCTGCCCCTCGCAAAGCGCGTCTCGAGCGAACAGCTGCTGCGCTACAACGCCATGCTGATCGGCGTCTTCGAGCTGCTCGCCGATGCACGCGACCAGGTCTCCACCGTCGCGGCCGGACAGGAGGCACTGCGCGACTTCTGGATCGCCCAGGCCGACCTCGACCAGGCCCTCGTCGGTCGCGTCACACCCGCGTTGCCGCAGGCCGCCAACGCGCCCGCCGCCACGGCGGCTGCCCACTGAATCCCGAGGACCGATCCATGCTCAATCGACGCTCCCTCCTCGCCGGCACTTCGCTGGCCGCGGTGTCCACCGTGGCTCTCGCGGCCCTGCCCGAGCCCGTCATCCAGACCTCGCCCGACACCCAGGCGCCCCTCGTGCCGCCCACTGGCCGGCCCTACAACCCCGTCGTCACGCTGAACGGCTGGACGGCGCCCTGGCGCATGAATGCCGGCGTCAAGGAGTTCCACCTCGTCGCCGAACCCGTCGTGCGTGAGATGGCGCCGGGCTTTACCGCGCGGCTGTGGGGCTACAACGGCCAGAGTCCTGGCCCGACCATCGAGGTCGTCGAGGGCGATCGCGTGCGCATCTACGTGACCAACCGCCTGCCCGAAGCCACCAGCATGCACTGGCACGGCCAGCGCCTGCCCAACGGCATGGACGGCGTGAGCGGCCTGACCCAGCCGGCGATTCCGCCGGGCAAGACCTGGGTCTATGAGTTCGTCGCCCGCCGCCCCGGCACCTTCATGTACCACCCGCATGCCGACGAGATGGTGCAGATGGCGATGGGCATGATGGGTCTGTGGATCACGCACCCGAAGGCCAAACACCCGCACATCGACGAGGTCGACCGCGACTACGCCTTCCTGCTGAACGCCTACGACATCGAGCCCGGCAGCGCGACACCCAAGGTCATGACCATGCTGGACTTCAACCTGTGGAGCTGGAACAGCCGCATCTTCCCGGGCATCGCGCCGCTGGTGGCGCGCCAGGGCGACCGGGTGCGCATCCGCGTCGGCAACCTGACGATGACCAACCACCCCATGCACATCCACGGCCATGAGTTCACGGTCACCGGCACCGATGGCGGCCCGGTGCCGCGCACGGCGCGCTGGCCCGAGGTGACGACCGACGTCGCCGTGGGCCAGATGCGCCAGCTCGAGTTCGTCGCCGACGAGGAAGGCGACTGGGCCTTCCACTGCCACAAGGCCCATCACACGATGAATGCCATGGGCCACAACGTGCCGACCATGCTGGGCGTGGATGCCAGCGACCTGGAGGACAAGATCCGCAAGCTGGTGCCCGGCTATATGGCCATGGGCCACAGCGGCATGCACGAGATGACGGAGATGAGCATGCCCGGGCCGGAAAACACCGCGCCCATGATGGCGGGCGAAGGTCCCTTCGGCGCCATCGCCATGGGCGGCATGTTCAGCACGCTCAAGGTCAGGCGCGGGCTCAAGCGCGGGGACTACGGCGATCCGGGCTGGTTCCAGCATCCGGCGGGCACGCTGGCTCGCGAGGTCGGCGATGCGCCGCCCGCACCGGTGGCGCCGGGTGCCGCACCGCCAGCGGCCAATGTCGAAGTGCAAGTCCGCAAGCCGCAGGGTCATCACGGACACTGAAGGGAACACCATGAAGATGACGCTGATCACCCTGCTTGCCGCCACCGCCGGCTCCGCCATGGCCGCGCCTCAAATGGTGGACATCGCCTGGTCGCCCGAGGGCGGTTTCGCGCACACGGCGACGCTGGCGCCCAAGGAGCTCCTCGAGGTTTGCGGCAAGCTGCCTCGCGGCAGTCGCGTGCAATGGTCCTTCGAGGCCAAGACGCCCCTGCACTTCAACATTCATGTCCACCAGGGCAAGAACGTCGTCTACCCGGCACGGCTGGAGCAGGCCGAACGGGCCCAGGGCCTGCAGGCCTTCGACGCCGAGCCGGCGCATTGCTGGATGTGGACGAACAAGAACGCGCAAGCCGTGACGGTCGGCGTTCAACTCCAGCAGCAGCGCTGAGCGCCCAAAGAAAAAGCCCACCGGGTGGCCGGTGGGCTTGTCTTGGCGGAGAGGGTGGGATTCGAACCCACGGTACGGGGATACCGTACGCCTGATTTCGAGTCAGGTACATTCGACCACTCTGCCACCTCTCCTGATTCGGTGCCGCATGTGGAGCGAAGCCTTGCATTATATGCAGGTTTTTCGCTCCCACTGCAGAAATCAGCCGCGCAGGACTTCCACTCCGCCCATGTAGGAGCGCAGCGCCTCCGGCACGGTGATGCTGCCGTCGGCGTTCTGGCAGTTCTCAAGGACGGCCACGAGAGTGCGTCCCACCGCCAGGCCCGAGCCGTTCAGCGTGTGCACCAGCTCGTTCTTGCCCTGGGCGTTCTTGAAGCGCGCCTGCATGCGGCGGGCCTGGAAGGCGCCCATGTTCGAGCAGGAGCTGATCTCGCGATAGGTGTTCTGCGCCGGCAGCCAGACCTCGAGGTCATAGGTCTTCACGGCACCGAAGCCCATGTCGCCGCTGCACAGCAGCATGGTGCGGTACGGCAGGTTCAGCTTCTGCAGGATGGCTTCGGCGTGGCCGGTCATCTCTTCGAGTGCGGCCATGCTGTTCTCGGGCTGCTCGACGCGCACCATCTCGACCTTGTCGAACTGGTGCTGGCGGATCATGCCGCGCGTGTCGCGGCCGGCCGAGCCGGCCTCCGAGCGGAAGCAGGGGCTGTGGGCCGTGAGCTTGACGGGCAGGTCCTCGGCCTTGAGCACGCTGTCGCGCACGGTGTTGGTCAGCGAGATTTCCGAGGTCGAGATCAGGTATTGCTCGGCCTGCTCGTCGTCACCGCCGCGCAGCACCCAAAACATGTCTTCCTTGAACTTGGGCAGCTGGCCCGTGCCCTCGAGGATCTCGCGGTTGACGATGTAGGGCGTGTAGCACTCGGTATAGCCATGCTCGGTCGTCTGCACGTCGAGCATGAACTGGGCGAGGGCGCGGTGCAGGCGGGCGACGGGACCGCGCAGGAAGCTGAAGCGCGAGCCCGACAGCTTGGCGCCGGTCTCGAAGTCCAGGCCCAGCGGGGCGCCGAGGTCGACATGGTCCTTGACCTCGAAGTCGAAGGACTTCGGCGTGCCCCAACGGCGCACTTCGACGTTGCCCGTCTCGTCGGCGCCGGTCGGCACGGCGGCGTCGGGCAGGTTGGGCACGCTCATCAGCATGTGGTTGAGCTCGACCTGGATGGCTTCCAGGCGCTCGCCGCCGGCCTTGAGTTCATCGGCGATGCCGCCCACTTCGGCCATCAGGGCCGAGGCGTCTTCGCCCTTGCCCTTGGCCATGCCGATCTGCTTGGACAGCGCATTGCGGCGGGCCTGCAGTTCCTCGGTGCGGGTCTGCACGCCCTTGCGCTCGGCCTCGAAGGCCTTGAAGCGATCGATGTCGAGGAAGGGCTGGGGGTTCTTGCGTGCGTTCAGGCGCTCGATGACGGTGTCGAGCTCCTTGCGCAGTTGGGTGATGTCGAGCATGGGTGTCCTTCAATATTCGAATGCGAAAGCGGCGCCGATGTCAGGCGCCGCCGGAGTGCGATGCGCCGTCTTCAAGATCGTGAGGAACTCACCTCGGCCATGGACTTGTCGCCCAGGCCCATGGGCAGCGGGAAGCGCACGTGCTCCTCGACGCCCGGCAAGCTGCGCACCGTCGTCGCACCGAATTCGCGCAGGCGGTCGATGACGGCCTGCACCAGCACGTCGGGCGCCGAGGCACCCGCCGTCAGGCCCACGCGCGGGCGGCCTTCCAGCCATTCGGGTTGGAGGTCCTCGGCAGCGTCGACCATATAGCCCGGCGTGCCGAGGCGCTCGGCCAGCTCACGCAGACGGTTGCTGTTGGAGCTGGTGGGGCTGCCGACGACGATGACGACGTCGACCTGGGGCGCCATCACCTTGACGGCGTCCTGGCGGTTTTGCGTCGCGTAGCAGATGTCCTGCTGCTTGGGCTCGCGCACCTGCGGGAAGACGCGCTTCACTTCGGCCAGGATGTCGGCGGCGTCGTCCACGCTCAGCGTCGTCTGCGTGACGACGGCCAGCTTGGCGCCGTCCTTGACCTGCACCTGGGCCACGTCCTCGACGTCTTCCACCAGGAAAATGCCCTCGGACAGTTGGCCCATGGTGCCTTCGACCTCGGGGTGGCCCTTGTGGCCGATCATGATGAACTCATAGCCCTCGCGGTGCAGCTTGGCCACCTCGACGTGGACCTTGGTCACCAGCGGGCAGGTCGCATCGAAGACCTGGAAGCCGCGCGCCTGGGCCTCGCGGCGCACTTCCTGGCTGACGCCGTGAGCGCTGAACACCAGGGTGGCGCCGGCCGGCACCTCGGCCAGGTCCTCGATGAAGATGGCGCCCCGCGACTTCAAGTCGTTGACGACATAGGTGTTGTGGACGATCTCGTGGCGCACATAGATGGGGGCGCCGAACTTGACGAGGGCACGCTCGACGATCTCGATGGCGCGGTCCACGCCGGCACAGAAGCCGCGCGGCTCAGCCAGCAGCACTTCCTGGGGTTGCACTTTCGCCTCCATCACAGCACCCCGATCACCTGCACCTCGAAGCTGACCGGCTGGCCCGCGAGAGGGTGGTTGAAGTCGAACAGCAGGGCCTCATCGCCCAGCTCGCGCACCACGCCGGCATAGCCGCCCTGCCCGTCCGGGCCCGGGAACTGCACGACGTCGCCAACGTTGTAGACCTCGTCGGGATCACCCAGCTGGCGCAGCAACGTGAGCTTCACGCGCTGCAGCAGTTCGGGGTTGCGGTCACCGAAGGCCTCGCCGGGCGCCAGCTCGAAGCGCTCGTGGGCGCCCTCGGGCAGGCCGATGAGGCGCGCCTCGATGGCGGGCGACAGCTGGCCCAGCCCCAAGGACAGGGTGGCGGGCTTGTCGTCAAAGGTGTTGACGATGTCGGCGCCGTCCGGGCCCGAGAGCCGGTAATGCAGGGTCAGAAAGGACCCGGCCTGGATGGGGTTCATGCGAGGGAGAGAAACGCTTGGCTAGACTGGGCGCGATTTTATGTCGTTGACCCATCTGCCCCCGGACGCCCGCCCGCGCGAGAAGCTGCTTGCCCGCGGCCCGCAGGCGCTGGCGGACGCCGAACTGCTGGCCCTGCTGCTGCGCACCGGCCTCAAAGGCATGCCGGTGCTGCAGTTGGCCCAGAGCCTGCTGGACCGGTTTGGCGGCTGGGCGGGGCTGCTGGCAGCCAGCGTGCAGGACCTCGGCAAGGTCAAGGGCCTGGGCCCGGCCAAGCGCGCCGAGATCGCCGCCGTGCTGGAGATCGCGCGCCGCTCGCTGAACCAGCAACTGGCCGAAAAGCCGGCCATGAGCGATGTCGAGACGGTGAAAACCTATCTGCGCCTGCACCTGGGCGGCCTGGGCCACGAGGTGTTTGCCGTCCTCTTTCTGGACGCCCAGCTGCGCCTGATCGCGATGGAGACGCTGTTCCAGGGCTCGTTGACCTCCACGACCGTGCACCCGCGCGAGGTCGTCAAGCGCGCCCTGGCCCTGGGCGCCGGGTCGGCCATCCTGGCGCACAACCACCCCAGCGGCGTCGCCGAACCCTCGCGCTCCGACGAATTGCTGACGAAGCAGCTCAGCCAGGCCCTGGCCCTGGTGGACGTGCGCGTCGTCGACCATTTCGTCGTTGGCGCCGGCGAGGTCGTGTCCTTTGCCGAACGAGGCCTGCTGTGACGAAAACGGTGCGCAGCCTGGCCGACCTGAAGCCGCTGGCCCGGGAGATGGCGGCGGCACGACTGGCGGCCGAAATCGAGCGCGAGCGCGTCGCGGCGGCCGTGCGGCTGGCCGAGCAGGAAAGACGCGTCTTCGAATTGACCGTCGGCCCCGTGACGCCGCTGCGCAGCAACGGCCGCTTTGTCCATGCCCTCGAGCAACCTGCTCCCGAGCCGCGCCAGCGCGAGGCCGACGAACGCGCCGTGCTGCTGCAGGCCCTGTCGGACGAGATCGACGTCGACACCCTGCTGGACACCGACGAGACGCTGAGCTTTCGCCGCGAAGGCATCAGCCTGGAAGTGGTGCGCAAGCTGCGCCGCGGCCATTGGGCCCTGCAGGCCCAGCTCGACCTGCACGGCCTGCGCCGCGACGCGGCCCGGGAGGCGCTGGGCCTCTTCGTCCATGACAGCGCCCGGCGCGGCCTGCGCTGCGTGCGCGTCGTGCACGGCAAGGGCCACGGCTCGCCGGGCCGCGAGCCGGTGCTCAAGGGCCGGGTGCGGCGCTGGCTGGTGCAGAAGAACGAAGTGCTGGCCTTCGTGCAGGCGCGCGCCAGCGACGGTGGTGCCGGCGCTCTCATCGTGCTGCTCAGCGGAACGGCCTGACGCATGGCTGACGCGTGAATAACACCGGCCTGCCGCGTCGCGCGGCCGACACGAGGCTGACGGGTAGTGCAGGCGCCATTGACCAGCGCGGTTAGCCCGGAGTAGTCTGGGCTCAAGCCGCCATCAGCGCGACATCCGGTTTCCCAGCCCAACGAGGAGAGAGCCCATGTCCCTTGTCTTTTCTTCTGATCGTGCGCCCCAGCCCAAGAGCTATGTCGGCATCGGTCTGGTCGTCGCCATCCACGTCGCGGCAATCTCTGCCCTGAGTTTGGGGCTGGTGAAGACACCGCCCAAGCCGCCGGAAGCCACCACGTTCAAGCCGCTGCCGCCCGACATCGTTCGCGAGCCGCCGCCACCGCCCGTCGTGCGCGCCAAGGAGCCGACGATGCATGATCCTCAGGTGCCCTTGGTGCAGCCGCCGATCATCGACATCACGCCCCCTCAGGACCCGCCTACCGGCGGCATCACGACGCTGCGCGGCGATCCCGTTCCCACCACGCCCGGTCCGACCACGCCCACCGTCGCTCCGCCGCAGCCAACCGTCAACAGGACGCAGGTGCAGTTGCCTGGCGCCGTCTGTTCCGTGATGCCTAGGCCCGACGTCCCGACCGTCAACTGGGCCGGCGAAGCCGTGCTGCAGGTGATTGCCACGGTGCGCGGCGGCCGCGTGGTCGGCAGCGATTTCCGCGTGGCGCAGGGGGCGCTGGACAGCAAGACCAAGCGCTCACTGCAGCGCTCGGTGGAATCCGCCCTCGCCGGCTACCAGTGCCAGGGCGACGCGACCTTCCAGCAGGAATTCGCGTTCCGCATCGACTGAGGGCCGCCGCCCTAGACGTTGCGCATCCAGTCGGCCGTTCCCGCAAAGGATTCGGCCAGCCGGGCCTGCAGGGCCGGGTCGACCCCGGTTTCCTGCATGGCCTGGCCCATGCAGGCCAGCCACTCGTCGCGTTCGGCGATGCCGATGCGAAAAGGCAGGTGACGCGCCCTCAGGCGCGGATGGCCGAAGCGGCTGATGTAGTGGTCGGGACCACCCAGCCAGCCGCACAAAAACCAGAACAGCTTGTCGCGCGCCGACTCCAGCGTGTCGCCATGCGCCGCGCGCAACCGCGCATAGGCCGGCTCCAGGTCCATCAGGTCGTAGAAGCGGTCGACGAGTTCGCGCACGCGCGCTTCGCCGCCAGCCCACTCGAAAGCGGTCGCGGGTGTCGGATCAGCCAAGAAGTTTGGAGGCGAGGGCCTTGATGGCCTGGGCCGCGTCGCAGCCCGGGTAATGTTCGAGCATCAGCTGACGCTTCAGCACGGCTTGGCGCACGGCCTGGTCGGCCTTGACCTCGCCGTAGAGCTCCAGGCGGAAGTTTTGGCCCGGCGTCGGGCCGACGAAGCGCTGCAGCACCTGCTGCAGCTGGCTACAGATCAGCTTGCCCTCACCGACGCGGTTGGCCTGGTTGACGAGCAGGCCCACCTGGCGGCGCTCCTGCTGCGTGGCCAGCACCTTGATGGTGGCGTAGGCATCGGTCAGCGAAGTCGGCTCGGGCGTGGCGACGACGAGGACGTCGGTGGCCAGCGAGATCGCGAACAGCACGACGTCGGAAATGCCGGCGCCGGTGTCCAGCAGCACCCAGTCGAAGCGCGGCTTGACGAGGTCGATGATGTGCAGCAGCTTGTCGCGCACCTCGGGCGTCAGCCGCGAATACTCGACCATGCCCGAACCGGCCAGCAGCACGGAAAAGCCACCGGGCGCGGGCAGGATGGCCTGCTCCAGCGTGGCCTTCTCGGTGAAGACGTCGTGCAGGGTCAGCTTGGGGTGCAGGTTCAGCACCACGTCGAGGTTGGCGAGGCCGAGGTCGGCGTCCAGCACCAGCACCTTCTGGCCACGCGCGGCCAGGGCCGCGGCGAGGTTGGCGGTGACGAAGGTCTTGCCGACGCCGCCCTTGCCGCTGGTGACGGCGAGGGTGCGGGCACCGCCGCTGCGCGCGGGACGCTGCGGCGGTGGGGTTGGAGCAGCAGGATCGGTAGTCGTGCTCATGGCGTGTCCTGTTGCGTTTCGAGATTCAGGGAGGCGAACAACATGCCCTTTTCTTCGGCGCTGACCAGGGAATCGATCTGGGGTTCTAGGCAGGCGCGGTTGCGGCCTTCGGCCTTGGCGCGGTAGAGCTGGCGGTCGGCCCGCTCCGTCCACAGCAGCGGCGACGAACGCACCCATTGCGGCGCGAAGGCACCACCGAGGCTGACGGAGACGCTGAGCATCTGACCGGGGCCGACTTCGATGGCGAGTTCGGACACCCGCTCACGCACGCGCTCGGCGACGGCCAGGCCGACGTGCGAGGCGCAGTTGGGCAGGATGATGGCGAACTCCTCGCCACCCACGCGGGCGACGAGGTCCATGGGCCTGACGGTCTGCTCGACGGCTCGCGCGACGGCACGGATGACCTGGTCGCCGGCGCCATGGCCATGGGTGTCGTTGACGGCCTTGAAGTGGTCGATGTCCAGCATCAGCAAGAGGGCGGCCTCGCCGGAGCGGGCCACGCGGTCGACTTCACGCGCCAGGGCCATCTCGAAGCTGCGGCGGTTGACCAGTCCGGTCAGCGCGTCCTTGCTGGAGAGGTCGCACAACGCGTCCAGCACCGCCTGCAGCCAGGCAGCACTCATCGGTGCCTCGTCCGGAAGCAACGCGCCGGCCTGCTGCAGCAATTGCAGGGCCTGGTCCAGAACGAGCGCTTGGGCATCGATCAGGTGGTTGGCGGGCAGGCGTTGTTCCAAAGGGTAAGGCTGATTGAGCGGATGACCGGATTGTGGTTTCGGGGCAGTCTAGCAGCGGCCTCCCTGTGTCCAGGTCGTGAAACAGGCACGTTCCTGCGGCCTGTTTGCACTATGCTGGGTCGCACCCGGACCGTAAAAACGGCCTGCGGTGCAGAATCGGCGCGCCACGCCAGAACTGCTGCGAGCACCAACAAATCTGATTTTCGACATGCCCGCACCCGACCTCGCCACCGGCAACGACGCACTGGATCACGAGTTCACCTTCAGCAAGGCCGACTTCGATCGTGTTCGGGAACTGATCTACAAGCATGCCGGCATCAGCCTGCACGACGGCAAGCATGCGATGGTCTACAGCCGACTCTCGCGCCGCCTGCGCGAGACCGGGCACAAGAGTTTCGCCAGCTATCTGCAGTGGCTGGAAGCGTCCACGGGCCCTTCCGGTGCCGCCGAGTGGCAGGAGTTCGTCAACTGCCTGACGACCAACCTGACCTCCTTCTTCCGCGAGGACCATCATTTCCACGCGCTGAAGGACGACCTCAAGCCCTATGCCGGCAAGCCCGTGCGCATCTGGTGCTGCGCCGCTTCCACCGGCGAGGAGCCCTATTCCATCCTGATGACCTGCAGCGAAGCCCTGGGCCCCGGCGCCGCGGTGCAGCTCGTCTCCAGCGACATCGACACCCATGTGCTGGCCACGGCCAAGCGCGGCGTCTACAACGCCGATGCGCGCGGCCTGGACGCGACCCGGCTGAAGAACTTCTTCATGCGCGGCACCGGCGCCAATTCCGGAAAGATCCGCGTCAAGCCCGAGCTGCAGCGCTGGGTGGAGTTCCGCACGCTGAACCTGATGGATGCGCAGTGGCAGCTCGGCGACCCCTTCCACATGGTGTTCTGCCGCAACGTCATGATCTATTTCGATGCGCCGACGCAGCGCAAGGTGCTGGAGCGCATCCATCGCGTCATGCGTCCCGGCGGCCTGCTCTTCGTCGGCCACTCCGAGAACTTCACCGAATCGCGCGACCTGTTCAAGCTGCGCGGCAAGACGATTTACGAACGGGTCTGAGCCAATGAGTACGCCTCTCGCCACTGCATCGACGCTCGGCAACCCAGCCGCGCTGGCCAAGGTCAACCACCTCAAGGGCCAGCCACGCAAGCAGGGCGAGGCCTCCTTCTTCTTCTACGACGCCCATTTCAAGAACGCCGCCGTCAAGATCCTGCCGGGCGAGTACTTCGTCGACCAGGAAGACCTGCTCGTCATGACGACGCTGGGCTCCTGCATCGCCGCTTGCCTGTGGGACCGCGTCGCCAAGGTCGGCGGCATGAACCACTTCATGCTGCCCGAGGGCAATGGCGACTCCGGCCGCTATGGTTCCTATGCGATGGAACTGCTGATCAACGAGATGATGAAGCGCGGTGCCAGCAAGGCCCGCATGGAAGCCAAGATCTTCGGCGGCGGCGCCGTCATCTCGGGTATGAACTCGCTGAACGTCGGCGAGCGCAATACCAACTTCGTCATCGACTTCCTGAAGCTGGAACGCATTCCCATCGTGTCCAAGGACGTGATGGACGTGTACCCACGCAAGGTCTGCTTCCTGCCGGCCAGCGGCAAGGCCATGGTCAAGCGCCTGGCGCCGACCAATACCGACGCACTGGTCCAGCAGGACAAGGCAGCGATTCAAAAGGTGCAGCCGGTCGCCAGCAGCGGCGGCTCCATCGATCTGTTCTGAGGAGGCCAACGATGGCCAAGACCAAGGTCGTGGTGGTGGACGATTCGGCGCTGGTGCGTTCCATCCTGACCGAGATCATCAATCGCCAGTCCGACATGGAATGCATTGGCGCGGCCGCCGACCCGCTGGTGGCGCGCGAGATGATCCGCAACCTCAATCCCGACGTCATCACGCTGGACGTCGAGATGCCGCGCATGGACGGGCTGGACTTCTTGTCGCGCCTGATGCGGCTGCGCCCCATGCCCGTCGTGATGGTGTCCACGCTGACCGAGCGCGGCGCCGAGGTCACGCTGAAGGCGCTGGAACTGGGCGCCATCGACTTCGTCGCCAAGCCCAAGATCGGCGTGGCCGACGGCATCCGCCAGCTGGCCCAGGACATCACCGACAAGATCCGCATCGCCTCCAAGGCCCATATCCGCCGCGCGCCGCCGCCGGCCGCGCCGGGCACCGCCGCGCCTGCGCCGGTCAAGGCCGTCACCATGGCCAGCCTCGGCAAGGCCTCGACCGAGAAGATCATCTTCATCGGCGCGTCCACGGGCGGCACCGAGGCCACCAAGGACGTGCTGATCAACCTGCCCGCCGACAGCCCGGCCGTCGTCATCACCCAGCACATGCCGCCCGGCTTCACCAAGAGCTATGCGGCGCGTCTGGACGGCCTGTGCAAGATCCGCGTCAAGGAAGCGCAGGACGGCGAGCGCATCCTGCCCGGTCACGGCTATATCGCGCCGGGCGGCATGCATCTGAGCGTGGAGCGCAGCGGCGCCAACTACATCGCCCGCGTGCAGGACGGCGAGCCCATCAACCGGCACAAGCCGTCGGTGGAAGCCCTCTTCCTGTCGGCCGCCAAAGTGGTGGGCCCGAACGCCATCGGCATCATGTTGACCGGCATGGGCGCCGACGGCGCCAAGGCCATGAAGGTCATGAAGGACGCCGGCGCCTACAACTACTGCCAGGACGAAGCCAGTTGCGTCGTCTTCGGCATGCCGCGCGAGGCCATCGCGGCCGGCGCGGCGGACGAGGTGCTGCCGCTGAACCAGATTGCGGCCAAGGTGCTGGAGCGGCTGCGCGCCACCTCGGGCATCTCGCTCAACCGCGTCTGAACTGGCTCAGCGCTTCGAGGCGCTGGCCGATGCCTCGGCCTTGGCCAGCAGCACCGGGCGCTGACGCGCAACGACCACCGGCTCGTTCGGGAACACCGGCTTGAAGCCGTCCAGCGATTTCGGGCTGACCGGCACCCAGGCCGTGCGCACCGGCGGCGCGGCCTTGCCGACCACGACGACACGGTCCGTCTTGTCGGCGGCAGCTTCCTTCAGTTCGGCATTCGAGTCCGTGAAGGCACCGGCGCGCGTCGTCGCGAGGACGAAAACGGCGGCGAACGAGGCAAAGGCAATCCAGCGGGGCAGAAGGGTGTTCATGGCGGCTCCTTGATGTGCTGGTTATGCTATTCATCCAGAACGACACCGAGAAGCGCTTATTTCTGCACTGATTGGTTTGATTGGCTTACCAAATGGCATCCCTCGACCGCTTTCCGCTGCACTACCTGGCCGCCTTCCGCGCTGCGGCCCAGACCGAGAACCTGCGCGCCGCGGCCGAAAGCCTGCACCTGACCCACAGCGCCGTCAGCCAGCAGATCCGCGGCCTGGAGACCCAGCTCGGCTTCGAGCTGTTCACCCGCCAGGGCCGGCGGCTGACGCTGAACCCGGCCGGCCAGGCCCTGCAGCGCGCCGTCAGCAAGGTGTTCGCCGAACTGCAGGCCGGCCTGCTGGCCGCCAACCAGGCCCACAGCAACCAGGCGCAGCTGCTGCGCGTGACCTCCCTGCCCTCCTTCGCCCAGCGCTGGCTGATGCCGCGCCTGCCGCGCTGGCAGGCCCTGCAGCCCTGCATCACGCTGGACCTGCACACCGGCCAGCAGGTCGTGGATCTGGAGCGCGAGGGCTATCAGCTCGGCCTGCGCGTCGGTCGCGGGCCCTGGCCGGGTCTCGTCAACGAGCGCCTCTTCCACTCGCCGCTGATCGCCGTCGCGGCGCCCGCGCTGGCGCACCGCCTCATCGGCCAACCACTGTCGGCCCTGGCCTCGCAGCCGCTGCTGGACGACGTGGACGTCTGGCGCGAGTGGTTCGCGCTCGCTGGCTTCCCGGTGGCGCCCGTCGTCGTCGCCAGCTTCAACGATGCCGGCGTGCTGCTGCAGGCGGCCGAGCAAGGCATGGGCGTGGCACTCGCGCGCGAGCTGATCGCCGGCGATGCGCTGCTGGACGGCCGCCTGGTGCGTGTGGCCGCGCAGGAACTGGACCTGGATGCCGGGCGCGACTATCACGTCGTCTACCCCGAGGCCCTGCGCGACGACCCAGCCGTGCGCGCCTTCTGCGATTGGCTGCACGCCGAGATCGCGGCGCTGCAGCAGCGGCTCACGGAGACGGCGGCCGTGGATCGCTGAGCCGTCCTGGCCAGGCTTGCCGCGCCCTGCCCACAGCGGCACCCGTCTTCGACGGTGGCAGCGGCATGTCCGCATTTGCCCTCGGGCCTGCGTCTGAAGGAGTGGCAGGGCGCCCTGTCGCCAGCCCACAGCCACCAGGAAGGACCGGCCCATGAGTTTTTCATCCTCCAACGTCTGCGCTGATACAACTCCGGGCCGCGAGGCCTGGGGCTGGCTGCGTCGAGGCCTGTGTGCCGCATTCGGCGGCTTCGTCATGGTGGCTCATGCCGCCGGAGTGCTACCCAGCGGCTTCTTCGCGCAGGTGCGTGAGCAAGCGTCGGCCACGATCGACGTGTCGGGCCACCGCTGTCCGCTGGACTGCTACACGGACGACGCGGGGTTCTACCAGGCACCGGCAACTTCAGGCCTGCAGCCGGCCCTGTCCGCGTCGGTCATCGACCCCGTGCTGCCCGCCAACCTGGCGTCCGTGAACAGCAGCATGGGCATGGGCTGGATGCAGGGCAGCCTCAGCGCATCGGTCTGGTCGACGCCGCCACCCGGCACCCTGCAGCACCATGCCACGGCCAGCGGCACGGCGGACGTCGACGACGCCTTTGCCGACATCCTGCGCATTCGCTCCGCAGGCCTGGCTGGTTGGCACGGACTGGCTCACGCCCGCCTGCTCATTCGCAGTGACGCCATCGGCGCGCTCGACAGCCAACCCATAGGCGCCGCGGCCCGCGAGCGGGCATGGGTCGACACCGAGGTCTCGCTGCAGAGTTTCCAGTGGCAACAACGATCGACTGAAGGCGGGCAGGTGCAATGGCTGCCTGGCCCGCGCTTCGATGCCCTGCACTACCAGGCCGACGAGCTGCAGACCATGAGCTACGACGTCAAGGACCCCGCGACGGGTGGCAATCTGGTCAGCTATGTCGGCCCCAAGCAGGCCGGCTGGCTCACCCTCGATGTCGTGCTGCCCTTCGTGTTCGGCGAGCCCCTGGGTGTGGAGGTCTATGGAACTGCCGAAGCTGACGTTCGCGTGGCGCCGCCCGCGCTCGACGTCTCGGACCCGGCCTATGTCTTCCCTCGCCACGCGGCGGGTCAGGCCTCGCTGGCCGTGCAATGGGGTGGGCTGCTGTCGGTAGAACTCGACCCGCAAGGCATGCCACTGCGGTCGACGATCTCCGCACTCGCACCGATCGCCTTCACCGTCGAGTCTGCCAGCGGCGCCAACTACCTGCATGCGCTTGCGCCGGTGCCCGAGCCGCCGGCCTGGTTGCTGCTGGTGATGGGCACATTGCTGCTGGCAAAGCGGCACCGGCAACCAGCAGGCATCGCATGAGTGCCCGCCCAGCAGCCTCGCTCGCGCATGCGGGCATGTCCGGTCTGCCTGCATCCCAGCGTCTGCATGAACAGGGACGGCCGCACGGTGCTTTGCCGCCCTGTCTGGAGAAAGCCATGAAGCCGATGCCTCACGCCCGAATCGCGCTGGCCCTGACTGCCGCGCTGCTGCTGCCGACCGCCCAGGCCCAGGTTCTCATCGACGACTTCTCCAGCGGCCCCGCGGGGCTGGCCATGCACGCGGCTCCCAACCCGATCGCGGACAGCGGCAACCTGACGCAGTTTGGCAACATGGCCAGCGGCAAGCGGGTGTGGAGTCTGCTGCTGAGCGGCGACCCAGCCCTGACCGGGCTGGTCAACGTCAGCCCGGCTGGCTTGGACTTGCGCACGGACCCAGGCGCGAGCCACCGCCTCGACCTGTACTACGGCGGCATCACCGACCACCTGATGCATCTGGACCTGAGCCAGGAATCGACGCTGCGCTTCTCGTTCGCCGATGCACCGCAGGGCATCTCCGTCATCGTCCAGCTCTACTACCGCAACGAGCTGGACAACTACAGCCAGCTCGGCATCAACCTGCCCCAGCATGACGGGCCGTTCACGGCGGACTTCAGCCTGGCCGACTTCGCCGCGCATCCCGCCAATGCGGCCCGGGGCAGTGACCTGAGCTGGGTCAGCCACATCCACATCGTCACCCAGAGTGGCGCCGTGACGCCCTTCGGCGGCGAGGGATATCGCCTGACGTCCATCAGTGCCGTGCCGGAACCGGCCAGCGCGGCCTTGTGGCTGGCCGGCGGCGCCGCGCTGGGCCTGCGCCGCCTCAGAGGAAGAGCTGCTGCAGGTCGCTGAGGAAATCGAAGCCGCGCTCGGTCGGCTGGATGCGGGCGGCGTCTTCGGCCAGCAGGCCCCGGCCACGCGCCGTCTCCAGGCCCTTGGCGATGGCAGACACCGGCAGGCCGGTGCGCTCGAGGAACTGGGTCACCGTGACGCCCTCCTTGAGCCGCAACGCATTCAGCATGAACTCGAACGGCAGGTCCTTGCGGGCCACCTCGTGCTCGTTGCTGACCTTGTCGGCCTGGGCCATGAAGGCGGCCGGCTCGCGCCAGCGCACCTGGCGCAGCACGCGGTTGGGGAAGCTGAGCTTGCTGTGCGCGCCGGCACCGATGCCGAGGTAGTCGCCGAACTGCCAGTAGTTCAGGTTGTGCGCGCAGCGATGGCCTTCGCGGGCATAGGCCGAGACCTCGTAGCGCGACAACCCGGTGGCGCCGGTCTTCTCGGTGATCAGGTCCAGCATGTCGCTGGCCAGGTCGGGATCGGGCAGGCCGACCGGCGTGCGCGTCGCGAACACCGTATTGGGCTCGATGGTCAGGTGGTAGATGGACAGATGCGGCGGCTTGAAGCTCAGGGCCGTGTCCAGCTCGCGCGCCAGGTCGTCCAGGCTCTGGCCCGGCAGCGCGTACATCAGGTCGAGATTGAAGGTCTCGAAGGCGCCGGCGGCTTCGGCCAATGCCTCGCGCGCCTGGGTCGAGCTGTGCACGCGGCCCAGCGTCTTCAGCTGGGCATCATCGAAGCTCTGCACGCCGACGGACAGTCGCGTCACGCCGGCCTGGCGGAAGCCCCTGAAGCGCTCGCGCTCGAAGGTGCCGGGGTTGGCCTCGAGCGTGATCTCGCAGCCCGGCTCCAGCGGCAGGCGGGCGCGGATGTCGGAGATCAGTTGCCCGATCTGCTCGGGATTGAAGAGGCTGGGCGTGCCGCCGCCGATGAAGATGCTGACGACGGGCCGGCCCCAGATCAGCGGCAGGGACGCTTCGAGGTCGGCGCGCAGCGCGGCGAGATAGGCCTCGGCCGTGTCGACGGCCAGCGCGCCATCCTTGACCTCATGCGAATTGAAGTCGCAGTAGGGGCATTTGCGCAGGCACCAGGGCAGATGGACATAGAGCGCGAGCGGCGGCAGCGCCGGCAGTTGCAGCGTGCCCGGACGCATCAGGTGGATGACGTCAGCCATGCTTCAGCCCAGGCGCCAGACCTCGCGGAACTGCTGGATCAGATGCGCCGCGGCCAGCGCGCGATGGCTGTGGCGGTTCTTCACCTCGGCACCCAGGCTGGCCACGGTCTGGCCCAGCGCGGGGATGTGCATCAGCGGGTCGTAGCCGAAGCCGCCCTCGCCGCTCGGCGCGGCCAGGATCTCGCCGCTCCAGCGGCCCATGGCGATCAGCGGTTCGGGGTCGGCGGCGCTGCGCACGGCCACCAGCGCGCAGACGAAGCGCGCGCGGCGGTCCTCGAGGCCGGCCATCTCGCGCAGCAGACGCTCGTTGTTGGCCGCATCGCTTTTCTCGCCACCGGCGTCCAGCGCATAGCGCGCCGATCGCACGCCGGGCGCGCCGCCCAGCGCGTCGACGCTCAGGCCCGAGTCATCCGCCAGCGCCGGCAGGCCGCTGAGCCGGGCCGCATGGCGGGCCTTGGTCAGCGCGTTTTCGGCAAAGGTGTCGAAGGGTTCCTCGGCCTCCGGAATGCCCAGGCTGCCCTGGTTCACGAGCTCGATGCCGAGCGGGGCGAACAGGGCCTGCAGCTCGACGAGCTTCTTGGCATTGTTGGAGGCGAGGACAAGCTTCATGTCTGCCCCTCGCCCGACGAGTACGTCGAGCGATCCCCCGAGGGGATAGCTACTTGCTTGGGGCGGCCCGGCGCTGCGTAGCTCATGCCGCCTTCTGCAGTTCGATCAGTTCGCGGATACCCTTGTCGGCAAGGTCCAGCAGCGCGTTCATCTCGTCGCGCGTGAAGACGACGCCTTCGGCCGTGCCCTGCAGCTCGACGAAGCCGCCCGAGGCCGTCATGACGACGTTCATGTCGGTGTCGCAGGCGACATCCTCGACGTATTCCAGGTCCAGCAGCGGCACGCCGTCGACGATGCCGACGGAGATGGCGGCCACGGCTTCCTTGATCGGCGAGCGTGACAGCTTGCTGTCGGCCAGCAGCTTGTTGACGGCGTCCTGGGCGGCGACGAAGGCGCCGGTGATGGCCGCCGTGCGCGTGCCGCCGTCGGCCTGCAGCACGTCGCAGTCCAGCGTGATGGTGCGCTCACCCAAGGCAGCCAGGTCGAAGACGGCGCGCAGGGACCGGCCGATGAGGCGCTGGATCTCCTGGGTGCGGCCGCTCTGCTTGCCGCGGGCAGCTTCGCGGTCGCCACGGGTGTGGGTGGCGCGCGGCAGCATGCCGTATTCGGCCGTGACCCAGCCTTCGCCCGAACCGCGCTTGTGCGGCGGCACGCGCTCCTCGACGGAGGCGGTGCACAGCACGCGGGTGCCGCCGAACTCGATCAGCACCGAGCCCTCGGCGTGCACGGTGAAACCACGGGTGATGCGCACCGGACGCAATTGATTGGCAGCGCGGCCTGCGCTGCGCGTGAAGGTCTTGGTCATAGAAAGGGAGGGTTGGGGGCCTTCAGCGGCGATTGACGCCGCGGCCCGACTGGCGAATCACTTCGTTGATCTCGCGTATGGAACGCTCGATCTCCTCTTCGTCCATGGCGGCGACGAGGTCGGCATCCAGGGCGCCCTGGATGGTGGAGGCAAAGCCGGAATTGCCCAGGTTCTGCGTGGTATCGCCGCTGGGCTCGCCCTCGCCTTCCCATTCGACGGACAGGACGGTGACGTTGTCGCTGCGCTCGCCACCGCGGCGCAGGGCCTGCTCGACGAGGTCGGGCACGGCTTCGGCGATGGCCTGGTCGGCCAGGTGCTGGACGATCTCGCCGTCTTCCACGCTGCCCCACAGGCCGTCCGAGCACAGCAGCAGGCGGTCGCCGGCTTCCAGCACCAGCGGCCCCTGGCAGTCCACCATGGGCTTGCCGGGGCTGCCCAGGCAGGTGAAGAGCACGTTGCGGTTGAAGGGTTCGCCGCCGCGCGACACGCGGCCGAGGGCTTCCTGCAACTCGGAATAGGAATGGTCGCGGGTGCGGGCGATCAGCTTGCCGGCCCGCACAAGGTAGAGGCGCGAGTCACCGCAGTGGGCCCACCAGGCCTGGTTGCCCTGCAGGATGCAGGCGACGACCGTGGTGCGCGGCGTGTCGTGCAGGCCCTTGCTGGCCGCATAGCGCAGCAGCTGCTGGTGGGCGATGACGATGGTTTCCTGCAGAAAGCGCTGTGGGTCCTCGATGACCGGGCGGGCATCCTGCTGGAACAGGGCCGCCAGGGTCTGCAGCGCGATCTGGGCCGCCACCTCGCCTTCGGGGTGGCCGCCCATGCCGTCGGCCAGCGCGAACAGGCCGGCCTCCCGCGTGAAGCAATAGCCCATGCGGTCTTCATTGGTCTCGCGGCCGCCACGGCGGCTGACCTGGAAGACGTTGAATCTCATGCCTTCGCGCCCGATTTCAGGTTCTCGAGTTGCAGCTTGAGGCGTTCAGAGAAGCTGAGCTTGGTGTAGCGCCTTTCGGTCTCGCGGGCGAGTTCCTTCTGCAGCGCGAAAACGCTCTGCGGGCGCGACAGCGCGTCCAGCGACATGCACCACTCGGTCACTTCGAGCAGGTTGTCGGAATAGACATTGCGCAGGCGGCTCAGGCTCAGGGACAGACGGTCCTTCTCCAGGCGCTGCGGCGCATCGTTGGGCGGATAGCCCTGCATGCAGGCGTAGATGCAGGCGCCGATGGCGTAGATGTCGGTCCAGGGGCCGAGCGAACCATCGCGGCGGTACATCTCCGGCGCGGCAAAGCCCGGCGTGTACATCGGGCGGATGAAGTTGCCTTCCTTGCTCAGCACTTCGCGCGCGGCGCCGAAATCCAGCAGCACGGCCTTGTTGTCGTTGGTGATGAAGATATTGGCCGGCTTGATGTCCAGGTGCAGCATCTTGTGCTGGTGGACGATGCGCAGGCCGCGCAGGATCTCGTCGAAGAGGCTGCGGATGGTCGACTCGCGGAAGACCTTGTCGCGCTTCATGTCGCGCGCGGTCACGATGAAATCCTGCAGGGTGTCACCCTGCAGATAGTTCATGACCATGTAGACGGTTTCGTTCTCGCGCAGGAAATTCAGCACCGAAACGACGCTGGGGTGCGAGATCTGGGCAAGCGAGCGCCCTTCTTCGAAGAAGCTCTTCAGCCCCAACCGGTAAAGCGGCTGCTTTTCCGGCTTGACGCGGGGTGTCAGTTCGCCCGGCGAACGTTCGGCCAGCGACGAGGGCAGATATTCCTTCAATGCGACCAGGTGATGGTCGGGATCCTCGGCGAGATAAACCACGCCGAAACCGCCCGCCGCCAATCGCTTGATGATCTGATAGCCCCCAACCACCGTGCCTGCGGGCAATGGCGCCGGCTTCGGCTTGGACATAATCGCGTTTTGTCTGTTTTGCGAGATGCGAAATGCCAGTCTACAGCATGACCGGGTACGCCAATTCCCTGGCGCAACCCCCTAAAGCCGAGGACGGCAACTACTCCACGCAAGCCAGCGTCAGCGTCGAATTGCGATCGGTGAACGGCCGTTTTCTGGACCTGTCCATGCGCATGCCCGAAGAGCTGCGCGGCCTGGAGCCTCAATTGCGCGAGCTGATCGCCGCCCGTTTCAAGCGCGGCAAGATCGAACTGCGCATCAACACTCAGCGCGAAGCCGACGGCGCCTGGCCCCAGCCCCAGCCCGAGCAGCTCAACCGCCTGGCCAGCCTGGAAGCCAAGGTGCGTACCTGGCTGCCCGAGGCCACGCCGCTGAGCGTCCACGAGGCGCTCAACTGGTGCAAGAGCGGCGCGGCCGCCCCGGCCCAGCTGGACGCCGCCACGCTGGAAGCCGCCCAGGCCTGCATCCACGGCCTGGCCGAGGCGCGCGAGCGCGAAGGCGAGAAACTGGTCGCCATCCTGAACGAACGCATTGCGCGGCTGCGCGTGCTGGCCGACGAGGCCGAGCCCCTGCTGCCCGCCGTCGTGGCCCGCCAGCAGCAGCGTTTCCTGGAGCGCTGGCAGGAGGCGCTGGCGACCACCGGCGCCGCCAGCAGCGTGCCGCAGGAGGCCCTGCAGGAGCGTGCACTGAATGAGGCGGCGGCCTTTGCCATCCGCATCGACGTGGCCGAGGAGCTGGGGCGGCTGCGCGCCCATCTCGATGAACTGACCCGGCTGCTGAAAAAAGGCGGCGAGCTCGGCAAGCGCCTGGATTTCCTGATTCAGGAATTACATCGGGAAGCCAATACCCTGGGTTCCAAGTCCGCCGCGCTCGAATTGACCAATATCTCGGTCGAGATGAAGGTGGCCATCGAGCAGATGCGCGAGCAGGTGCAGAACATCGAATAAGTCGTCACTCAGGCGGCCATCCGCGCCTCGGACGGGGCAGTTTCGACAGTCCAGCGCGCCAGGCTGGGCCGGGACGGCTTGAACAGCTCCACGCAGGCCAGGGCCCGCGGTTCAGCGATCAGCCCGGCATCCAGCACGACGTCCAAGCCATCCAGCGGCAGCAGCTCGACTGCGTCGGCGTCCGACCCCGGCGGCAAGGCCAGCAAGGGCTGATCCAGCAGGTCCAGCAAATCCCGGCAGACCGGATGCGCGCCGAAATACAGCAGGCCGGCCCCGCCGGCAGACGCGGCGAGTCGACGCGGCACGCGATGGGTGCAGCGCAGCAGAAAGGCTGCCGCGCCCGCCTCGGCATCCCGGATCGCCCGAAAGGCCTGGTCGTCGATCTGCAGATAGGTTGCCGCCTGAGCCAGGTCGCGGCACAGCAGCATGACGGGCTGCTTCTCGTCCGCCTGGCGCATCAGCCTGATCGCGGCCGCCTTGTCGTCGAGGCGGCAGGCCATCAGATACCCAGCTGCCGTCGGCAGCGCAGCCACTGCACCGCCCCGCAAAACCTCGACCGCTGCCTGCAGCAGCCGGGCTTGCGGATTGTCGGGATGAACCTCGTAGCGCTGATAGCGTGGCATCGCATGGACCTCGTCATGCCTTAACGACGGACTCAAGATAAGGATGACCGGCCTCCGGGCACGTCGGACAAGCCGCCACGCTACTGCCGGATCGGGGCCTGAATTCCACGCAGGAATGCCAAAAATGCCGGGCTATCCCACCGTGACCGAGGGGGCTGCCTGGGGCCGCAAGCTAAAGTCCGTACTTGATCAATCGTCGGGCAGCAGGAAAAACTGCCGGAGCGACAGGCACTTAGCGCGCCGACCGCCCACCCCCAGCGTCGAACATATCCATGGAATACCCCGGCAATCTCTTCGTCGTCGCGGCCCCCAGCGGCGCCGGCAAGTCCAGCCTCGTCAAGGCGCTGCTGGAACTCGACTCCCGCCTTGCCGTTTCCGTCTCCCACACCTCGCGGGCGCCGCGCGGCCAGGAGCAGCATGGCCGCGAATACTGGTTCATCACGCCGGAAGAGTTCCGCGCCAAGGTGGACCATGGCGACTTCTTCGAATGGGCCGAGGTGCATGGCAACCTCTACGGCACCTCGCGCGCCGGCATCGAGGCTCGCCTGCAGCATGGCGAGGACGTCGTGCTGGAGATCGACTACCAGGGTGCCCTGCAGATCAAGCAGCTCTTCCCCTATGCGGTGCTGATCTTCATCCTGCCGCCCAGCTGGGACGAATTGCGGCTGCGGCTGAACCGCCGCGGCGACACCGAGCCCGAGGTCATCGCCACGCGCATGAACAACGCCCGCATCGAGGTCGCCCAGGCCCAGCACTTCGATTTCGTCGTCGTGAATGCGGTCTTCGACACGGCAGTTTTCGACCTCAAGACCATCGTCCACGCACAACGGCTAAAATACGCAGCTCAGCGCCGAAACCGCTCGGCCGTCTTTCAGGCGCTCGATCTGCCCTGATCGCGCAAATCACAAGGAACACCATGGCCCGCATCACCGTCGAAGACTGCCTGACCAAGATCCCGAACCGCTTCCAGCTCGTGCTGGCCGCCACCTACCGCGCCCGCATGCTGAGCCAGGGCCACAGCCCCCGCATCGAGAGCAAGAACAAGCCCGGCGTGACCGCCCTGCGCGAAATCGCCGCCGGCGAAGTCGGCGTCGAGATGCTGCGCAAGGTTCCGGTCTAAATCAGACCCCGCCGAAGCTGAAACGGGCGTCCTTGGACGCCCGTTGCCTTTGGGGCATCGGATAAATTCGGGGCCCATATGGCCCAACGTTCCCTCACCGCCTGGTTCACGCTGCCTGGTCTGCGCGAGAAAGCGCCGCCGACACAGGCCGAGGCGGCTTCCTTCGACGCTCTCGCGCCCAAGCTCGGCTACTTGAGCAAGGCCGAGGTCAAGCGGGTGCGCGAGGCCTACAAGTTCGCCGACGAGGCCCATCTGGGCCAGAAGCGGGCCACCGGCGAGCCCTACATCACCCACCCCATCGCCGTCGCCGGCATCTGCGCCGAGTGGCGCCTGGACGCGCAAGCCCTGATGGCGGCGCTGATGCATGACGTCGTCGAGGACTGCGGCGTCTCCAAGACCGAGCTGATCGAGAAGTTCGACGCGACGACCGCCGACCTGGTCGACGGCCTGACCAAGCTGGACAAGCTGCAGTTCTCCACCAAGGAGGAGTCGCAGGCCGAGTCCTTCCGCAAGATGCTGCTGGCGATGGCGCGCGACCTGCGCGTCATCCTGATCAAGCTGGCCGACCGCCTGCACAACATGCGCACCATGGGCGCCATGGCGCCGCACAAGGCCCGCCGCATCGCGCGCGAGACCTTCGACATCTACGCGCCCATCGCCCACCGTCTGGGCCTGAACCAGACCTTCCGCGAACTGCAGGACCTGTCCTTCCAGTATTTCCACCCCTGGCGCTACGCGGCGCTGAGCAAGGCCGTGGGCAAGGCACGCGGCAACCGGCGCGACCTGGTGTCGCGCATCGAGGGCGAGATCCGCGCCGCCTTCGCCAAGGCCAGCCTGCGCGTCGAGGTGCAGGGGCGCGAGAAGACGGTCTATTCCATCTACAAGAAGATGCGCGAGAAGGGCGGCCTGTCCTTCGCCCAGGTCAGCGACATCTTCGGCTTTCGCATCCTGACCGAGGAGCCGCTGCAGTGCTACACGGCTCTGGGCGTGCTGCACCAGCTCTACAAGCCTCAGGCCGGGCGCTTCAAGGACTACATCTCCACGCCCAAGGACAACGGCTACCAGTCCCTGCACACGACGCTGATGGGGCCGCTGGCCACGCCGCTGGAGTTCCAGCTGCGCACCGAAGGCATGCACCAGATCGCCGAACAGGGCGTGGCGGCGCACTGGATCTACAAGAGCCGCGGCAAGCAGGCCTCGGCCCTGATCGCCCAGCAGGCCAATGCGCGCTGGCTGCAGAGCCTGATCGACATCCAGGACGAGACGCGCGACGCCAACGAGTTCCTCGAACACGTCAAGATCGACCTCTTCCCGGACGCGATCTACGTCTTCACGCCCAAGTCCAAGATCATGGCCCTGCCCAAGGGCGCGACGCCGGTGGACTTTGCCTACGCCATCCACTCCGACGTCGGCGACCACTGCGTGGCGGCCCAGGTCAACGGCGAGGCCGTGCCCTTGCGGGCCGAGCTGCGCAGCGGCGACATCGTCGAGATCATCACGGCCCCCGGCGCCAGTCCCAACCCGGCCTGGCTGGCCTTCGTGCGCACCGGCCGCGCGCGCTCCAAGATCCGCCACTACCTGAAGGACCTGGAGCAGGAAGAGTCGCGCGAACTGGGCGAGAAGATGCTGGCCCAGGCCATGCGCATCGAGGGCCTGGGCCTGCCCAGCCTGGAGCTGGACGACGCTGCAGCGCCGATCTGGCATGAGCTGGCCGCGTGGGCCGGCAGCTCGGGCACCGAGCAGTTGCTGGTGGACATCGGCGCCGGCCGCAAGATCGCCACCATCATCGCCAAGAAGCTCGCCCGCCTGATGGCCGAGCAGGGCCAGAAGCCCGACGCGCTGGCGCTGACGCTGGGGCGCTTCACCGAAGCGCCGGCCAGCCAGGGCAGCGTCACCATCGACGGCAGCGAGGGTGCCTCGGTGCAGCTCGCCAGTTGCTGCCGCCCCATCCCCGGTGACGAGGTGCGCGGCTATCTGGGTCGCGGCGAAGGCCTGGTCGTGCACACCTGCGAATGCGCGGTGGGGCGCCGCCTCTTCCAGCGCGACAGCGAGCACTGGATCCAGGTCGAATGGGCCGAAGAGCTGACGCGCAGCTTCGAGGCGGGCATCGCCCTGCTGATGGCCAATGGCAAGGGTGTGCTCGCTCAGGTGGCCCAGGCCGTGGCCCAGGCCGAGGCCGACATCACCCATATCTCCATGAGCGACGAGGCCCAGCTGCGCGAGACAGCCGAGATGACGCTGCTCATCGCCGTGCGCGATCGCCTGCACCTCGCTGACGTGCTGCGCGTCCTGAAGCGCACCGCGCCCGTCCAGCGCGTCTGGCGCGTCAAGCCTTAGAACGAGAGCGCCAGGCGGCGCCTCCGCGTCCTAGCACCACCGTCCGCTGACAGCGTTGACATCGGTTCGCGGCCAATCACGGCCGTGACTGTTTCTGTTCGCTTCCGCGGGTTAACCAGTGTTTCCGGGCCCGGTATTCCTTGCCGGGATAGCAATCCGGCCAAAACGAATTTCTCCCCGTTACAGCGCCTGCTTAAGGTCGCGTCGCGGCTTTGGAAAGACGAATAAGTCTGACTTTTAAGCATCCGAGCGACCCACAACAAGCCCGGCCCGACCGGAGCGCGGAGAGACGACCTGTGAACAAGTTCAGCAAGCCTGCGGTGGCGACCGCCGTTTCCATGGCCCTGGCCCTGTGGGCCCAGCAAGCCGCCTTGGCACAGCAAGCCAAGCCCGAGGAAGCCAAGCCGGCCGAGGCCAAGCCCAAGGCGCCGGTCACGGCGCTGGAATCCGTGCTCATCGTTGGCACCCGCCAGTCGCAGCAGTCGGCCATCGGCCGCAAGAAGCATGCGGCCACGGCCCAGGACTCCATCGTGGCCGAAGACGTCGGCGCCTTCCCCGACCGCAATATCGGCGAGGCGCTGTCGCGCGTGGCCGGCGTGGCCCTGGACCGCGGCGACTACGGCGAGGGTGTCAACGTCTCCATTCGCGGCAACGGCCCCGAGCTGACGCGCGTCGAGCTCGACGGCCAAACCGTGCGCTCCGGCGCCGGCACCGACCTGCTCGGCGGCGGCGATGGCCGCGGTGCCGAATTCCGCGAGCTGTCCTCCGACCTCATCAAGAGCGTGGACGTGGTGAAGGGCTCGACGGCCAAGATGGTGGAGGGGTCGCTGGGCGGCGGCATCATCATCGAGACCCGCACCGGCCTGGACTTCGACAAGCCCTACTACTCGCTGCGCGCCGCGGCAACGCAAGGCGACCTGAACAAGAAGACCACGCCCAACTACAACCTGGTGCTGGCCGACAAGTTCCTGGACAAGCGCCTGGGCGTGCTGCTGAACCTGAACGACTCGCGCTACAAGAGCGAGGTCCACCAGCTCACCAACGGCGGCAGCAACAACCAGCAGGGCCTGCTGCGCCAGCTGGACTTCGACAACTCGCCGCAGAAGACCTTCAGCTTCCAGCCCGGCACGCTGTCGACGACCGACCCCACGGTCAACGCCACCTTTCTCGCTTCGCCGCTGACGGCCGGCGGCAGCTTCAACGCCGCCACGCCGATGGAGCTGCTGACCAAGTCCGCCGCCGCCCAGAGCAAGGCCGACTGCTTCAGCGCCTTCCCCAACCTGACGACGGCACAGACCAATGCCATTAATGGCGTCACCGCGCGAACCGCTGCCATCAACCAGCGCAACAACGAGCAGCTGACCTGCCTGAACCAGTGGAATGACTACATCCCGGCGCTGATCCGCTCCTATGTGCGCAGCCAGGACGACAAGCGCACCGGCGGCGACATCCGCATCGACTTCAAGGTCAACGACAACCTGTCCCTTTACGGCAAGTACAGCAGCAACCGCCGCGACGTGGCCGACGTGGTCGGCAACTTCTCGGTGGGTGGCGCGCCCAACATCAACGGCGCCGGCCTCTTCGTCGACTCGGCCAACGGCGTGCGCTCGGTGGCCACGGGCCTGGCCTGGCCCTACTACGTCAACCCCAACACCTACAGCTACCGCGCAGGCAGCACGCTGGCCACCGGCGCCGTCTCCAACATCAAGCCCGGCTACACGGTGGACGATTCCCACCACGTCACGAGCTACACGACGACCGACGGCTTCTACAACACGGACATGATCTTCAGCCGTGTGAACACCAATTCGCACTATCTGCAGACCGGCGGCGAGTACAAGGACGGCCGCGTCAACGTGAAGGCCATGATCGGCAGCAACGACTCCGCCGCCTTCCGCTACGACCGCCGCGCCGCCTTCGGCTATCAGTACGGCGAGGGCTCGTTCAAGATCCAGCCCGACGGCTCCTGGACCTTCGCCCTGCCGCCGGGCAGCGCCAACGACCAGCTCAACTACGACAAATACGCCCAGCTGTCGCCTCAGCTGGCCTCGGCCGCCATCCCCGTCTCGGCCACCAACACTGTCGCCGTGCCGGCCTACACCTCGGCCCAGAAGGCGCTGCTGACGCCAACGACCAATCTGCAGGTCATCCGCCTCTACAAGAGCGACAACAGCGAAAAGACCGGCAAGCTCGATTTCACGCTGGACCTGCGCGAGCAGTCCAACTTCTTCCAGAACCTGCAGGCCGGCCTGAACTTCCGCGACACCCGCGGCAGCTACTGGGGCCTGGGCGGCGCGACGGTGGCCGACCCGCAAGGGACCTTCGGCACGGCGGGCTATGTGCCTGGCATCTACCTGCCCACGGTCAACACGCGCAGCTCCGTCGTCGGCTGCCAGAACACGGCCGGATCGCTGGGCGCCGGCGGCCAGCCCTGCGTCTACGGCTACAACCCCAGCACCAACCCGGCCACGCCCCAGAACGGCCAGACCGTGCTGACCCAGGCCCAGTACCTGGACATGGTCAAGCAGGTGCTGTCCGTCGCGCCTGCCGGCCAGTTCTATGCCGGCGCCAAGAACCGCGCGGCCGGCCTCATCGACGGCTGGCAGCAGCTCGACATCGACAAGCTCTTCCAGATTGCCGGCATCCCGCTGAACCTGGACTGCGTCGTCAGCTGCAAGGCCAGCGATGGCCAGGTCTATGACCAGCCGGTCACCCGCTTCCAGGAGCGCGCCTACGCAACCTACCTGATGACGGACTTCGAGACCGACCGCGTGCCCTTCACGAACTGGCAGCTGCCCTTCGGCATGGAGCTGGCCGGCAATGTCGGCGTGCGCATCGTGCAGACCGAAGTCGCCGGCACCGGCCAGCTGACCTTCCAGACCATCCGCAAGACAGCCGCCTTCGACCCCGCCAACCCCGGCGCCGCCGCGGGCCAGGTCTCGAGCTTCTACCGCCAGAACACCTCCATCAAGGGCAGCAACACCGACGTGATGCCGTCGCTGAACCTGGCCCTCTGGGTGGTGCCCGACAAGACCGTGCTGCGCTACAACATCGGCAAGACCATCGCCCGCCCGCCGGTCAGCAAGCTGTTGCCCTCGGGCACCTGCATTTACAGCGAGATCGTCGACCAGGGCTTCGACGATCCGGACGGCAGCGACCCCGATCAGCGCTGCACCGGCACCATGGGCAACCCCAACCTGAAGCCGCAGACCAACGTCAACCAGAACCTGTCGGTCGAGTGGTTCGCCAACCGCGACACCATGCTGAGCGCCGCCGTGTTCCGCCAGCGCGGCCTCGTCGGCGCGCCGACGCTGGTGGCCCCGCGCACCAACACCAAGGTCTTCCAGGGCAGCAGTGCCGTCGACCCCGTCACCGGCAAGCCCCTGGCCGACATGGAGTTCGCCTTCAACCAGTGGGACAACCAGCAGCCCTCGACGCGCCGCGGCATCGAGCTGGGCATGAAGACGGCCTTCACCTTCCTGCCCTGGGTGCTGCGCTACACCGGCTTCGACGCCAACTACACCCGCGTGCGCTCCACGCAGGGCGTGCCGACGCTGGACCTCATCAGCGGCGACGTGCTGCCCGTCATCAACGAGCCCAAGTACTCGTACAACGCCTCGCTCTGGTACGACGACGGCGGCTTCTCGGCCCGCATCGCCACGCAGGTGGTGGCGCCGCGCTACTACGCCTTCTCGCCCAACACGACGACCAACGTCGGCATCAACAACTACCCGTCGGTCGGCACGACCGGCTGGCGGCTGCCCTACAACCCCGGCGCGCCCATCTTCGGCAGCCGCACCCGCTTCGTCGACGCCAAGGTGTCGTATCGCTTCAAGAACGGCCTGGAACTCTTCGCCGACGTGCGCAACCTGACCGGCGAGCGCACCCAGAGCGACACCGGCGGCTACCAGGGCTACAGCGACGGCATTCCCAGCCTCTATCTCGACGCCTACAGCGGCCGCCGCTATATGGTGGGCATGACGCTGCGCAGCCCAAGATGAGAGCGCCGCTCATCCTGGCCGCCGGCCTGCTGGCCTGCGGCGCGGCGGCGGCACAGGACAACCAGTTGCCCGCCGTGCAGCTCAAGGGCCAGCGCACCGGCGGCATCGATCCGGCCCTCGTCACCGCAACCAAGAGCAAGCTGCTGTCGCGCCAGTACGCTTCGTCCTGCGCCTTCATGAGCGGCTACTCGGCTGCCGAGGACGAAGTCACGCTGGCCTATATGCGCGACTTCGGCCTGCAGGACAGCCCATCCAACGAAGCCGAGAGGCTCAACGATCGCAGCCCCGAGGGCAATGCCAAGAGCACCGACGTGGCCAGCGGCATGCCCGACGGCGCAGCAGGACTTGACACCTCGACACCGATGGCGCCCTCGGTGGCCTGCGCCGGCACCGACCGCCGCTTTGCCGCCGGTCGCAACTGGATCGCCCGCAAGGACAAGTCCCTGACCCAGGCCTTCGACGCCTACGAGGCCGGCGACTATGCCCAGGCCCGCGTGCGCTTCGAGGAAGGCTGGAACAAGCTCGGCTACGAGGAAGCGGCCCTGATGCTGGGCCGCCTGCACCTGCTGGGCCTGGGCACGCCGGCCAGCACACCCAAGGCCGTCGCGTGGCTGCAGAAGGTCGTCGACGCGCGCTACGACCCGGTCGCCGACCGCATGCGCTTCGATCCCAAGAAGCCCAACGACATCAGCACGCGCGTCGAGGCGACGCTGCTGCTGGCGCGCATCGAGCTGACGGGCCAGGGCACGAAGCGCGACCCGGCGGCGGCCTACCGCTGGTGGGGCAAGGCCCTGGACTTCGGTTTCGAACCGGCCGGCACGCTGATGGCCCAGGCCGAGCTGAACGGCATTGGCACAGCAGCAGATGGAAAGCGCGCCCTCGCCCATCTGCAGGCCGCCGCCGCGGCTGGCCATGCGCCGGCCCTCTATCTGCTGGGCCAGCTCTATCACCATCAGTTGCCGCGTCAGCCCGAAGGCATTCCGCTGGACCTGCAGCGCGCCGGCGCCTACTACGGCGCAGCGGCCAAGGCAGGCCATGTCGACGCCACCTACGCTGCGGCCCGGATGCTCGACCTCGGTGAAGGCGTGCCGGCGGCGCCCGAACGCGCCCTGGTGCTCTACAAGGACGCCGCGCTCAAGGGCCATGCCGATGCGCAGAACGCGCTGGCCACCTTCTTCTACCGCGGCGAAGGCGTGCCGCTGAACCTCGCGACGGCGCGCCAGTTCTTCCTGGCCGCGGCCCAGCGCCGCCAGCCCGAGGCCATGTTCAACCTCGCCGTCATGCTGGCCCAGGGCCAGGGCGGCGACAAGGACATGGCTGCGGCCTATGCCTGGTGCGCTCTGGCCAAGGGCCTCGGCCACGAGCAGGCGGCGACCGCCCTGCCCGCTCTCGCCGCGCGCCTCAGCCCCGAGGAACGTGCCCGCGCAGACGCGATGCTCAGACCCCCGGCGCGGGGTAGCTGACCTCGACGACCTCGATCTTCTCGACGCCCACCGGCGTCACGAGATTGAGCTCGTCGCCGACGCGCGCCTTCAGCAGCGTGCGTGCTATCGGCGAGATCCAGCTGACCTCGCCGGCCAGGCTGTCGGACTCGTCGATGCCCTTGATGGTGATGGTCTTCTCGTCACCCTTGCTGGTCGCGTAAGTCACCGTCGCGCCGAAGAAGATCTGTTCGCTGCCATGGTGGGCGCTGGGATCGACAACCTCGGCGATGTCCAACCGCTTGGTCAGGAAGCGCAGGCGGCGGTCGATCTCGCGCAGCCGCTTCTTGCCGTAGAGGTAGTCGCCGTTCTCCGAGCGGTCACCGTTCTTGGCGGCCCAGGACACGGTCTCCACCATCTTCGGCCGCTCGACGTCGATGAGCTCCATGAACTCGGCGCGCAGCCGCGCATAGCCGCCCGGCGTCATGTAGTTGCGCGTGCCGGCCGGCAGGCTGGGCAGCGAAGGACCGTCGTCGTCATCGTCGGACGAATCGGATTCCTTGGTGAAGGCCTTGTTCATGCGAGCATTGTCCGATGCAAGCGCCCTCTACTGCCGGCCCGCTCACCGGGCTCAAAGTCATCGAAATGGCCGGCATCGGCCCCTGCCCGCTGGCGGGCATGCTGCTGGCCGACCATGGGGCCGACGTCCTCGTCATCGAGCGCCCCGGTGGCCAGGTGCTGGACACCGGCACGGGCCTGGACCGCGGCAAGCGGCGCACCTGCCTGGACCTGAAGACGGCCGAGGGCCTGGCCGAGGCGCGCCGCCTCATCGAAGGCGCCGACGCGCTGATCGAGGGCTTTCGACCCGGTGTCATGGAGCGCCTGGGCCTCGGGCCCGAGGTCTTCACGACCACCAACCCGCGCCTCGTCTACGGCCGCGTGACGGGTTGGGGCCAGACCGGCCCGCTGGCCCAGGCCGCCGGCCATGACATCAACTACGTCGCGCTGACCGGCGTGCTGTCGACGGCCACACGCGCCGGCGTGGCACCCAGCATCCCGGTCACGATGATCGGCGACATGGGCGGCGGCGCGATGTTCCTGGCCTTCGGCCTGATGGCCGCGCTGTGGGAAGCCCAGCGCAGCGGCCGCGGCCAGGTCGTCGACGCGGCGATGGTGGACGGCGTGGGCCTGCTGTCCAGCCTGATGCACTCCCTGCGCGCGGCGGGCCGCTGGAGCGAGGACCCAGCGCAGAACTTCTTCCTGCACAGTTCGCCCTTCTACGACTGTTTCGAATGCGCCGACGGCCGCTTCGTGTCCCTGGGTGCGCTGGAGCCGCAGTTCTACGCCGAACTGCTGCAGCGGCTGGAGCTGATGGATGTCGACCCCAAGGCGCAGCAGGACCGCAGCCAGTGGCCGGCGCTGCGCGCTCGCGTGGCTGCCCGCATCCGCGAGAAGACACGCGACGAATGGTCGGCCCTGCTGGAAGGCACCAACGTCTGCTTCGCCCCCGTGCTGACACTGGCCGAGGCGCCGCTGCATCCGCATGCGCAAGCCCGCGGAAGTTTTGTCCGGTCCGGCGACGGCCACTGGCAACCCGCCGCCGCGCCCCGCTTCAGGCGTTGACGACCCGAAAGAGAAACGCCCCGGAGCGAACTCCGGGGCGCTTGCACTGAAGTGCGCTCAGCCCGTGCTCAGTTCAAGGGCAGCAACTTGGCCTGGGCCGCGCCGGAGACGTTGTCCGGCATGTGGACCATGACGCCGAGCGCCGGCGTGAGGGCCAGCTCGGAGGCGTTGATGGAGTAGCCCATCGAGCCCGCGCCATTCGGACTCACGATCGGCGACCCGCCGTTCGAGAAGGCCGGGGTGAACGCGTTGTAGCTGCCCGTGCCAGGCATCGCCGCGCCGCTGCCATCGGTACCGAAATAGAAGGCCCGGTACTTGATGCGCGGCTGGGCCGCCGTCAGGCCCAGGGCGGCGCGCGTCACGGGAATCTGGAACGTCGAGTTGTCCGTCGGCTGCGTCACCGTGAACAGGAGGGTGCCCCCGCCGTTGATGTTGCAGTTGGCATCGGTGGGGAAGACCGCCGTCGCATACGTTCCCTTGGAGAGGGTCGAGCTGAGCAGGTTGGCCTGGATGCCGATCAGGATCTTGTTCGGCGTGAAGCCTGCGCCGCCACTGGTGTCGATGCAGATGTCGACCTCCTGGCGGGCCAGAGTCGTCGACGTGCGGTTGTGCGTGTTGATGCCGAAGATGAGGTTGGTGCCCGATGCCCGCACCCCCACGGCCCGCACATCGTTCTGCTGGACGCCCTGAGGCGTCGGCTGGTACTGGCCCAGCGTGTAGACGACCGGAAAGCCCGAGATCTGGCCGCCGGCATTGGTGAAGTCCAGGGTGCTGGCCGACATCGTGACGTCCATGTTCGACCGGCTGTGACCCACCATGTAGAACGGCACCGACAACTTGACGTTGCCGTTCATGCGAGCGTTGGCAGGCGTCAGTTGCAGATAGCCGCTCACGTCCTGGAAGCTGGTGCCGCCGCCCATGGAATTGGCCGGCACGTCCAGGCGAACCGGGACGATGGCATCGCTGTTGGCGTTGACGATGACCGATGCCGGCGCGGTGAGCACGGCGCCGGCCGGGCCCGAGGACTTGACCGACGTGATGTTGAACTGCACCGCCTTGGTCGCCGCGTTGTGCACGGTGACGTTCTTCGTGACGCTGAAGTCGGCCAGCAGGTCGGCAAAGCCGAAGCCGACGCTCTCGTTGGGCATGCGCACGACGGCCTGGGTCGAGGTCGCGGCTTGCGCCTGCGCCAGGCCGCCGCCCTCGTTGCGCTGCAACAGATCCTGCATCAGGGCTGGCGCCGCCGTTTGCACGACAGCGGCGCGGAGGTCGGGCTGCGACCAGCCCGGGTGGGCCTGCTTGGTCAGCGCGGCCACGCCGGCGACCAGGGGCGTCGCCATCGAGGTGCCGGACAGGATCTGGAAGCCGTTGCCGGTGCCGGAGGCCACCGACACCACCGAGACGCCGGGGGCGGTCACGCTGGGGCGCAGTTCGCTGTCGCCGATGCGAGGTCCTTGCGACGAGAAGCTGGCGATCCTCTCGAAGCCGGCGTTCGGGTTGACGCCCGTGTTCGTCGCGGTCGCGGACGCGACGGCGGGGCCACCCGTGGGGCCGGAGACCTTGGCCGCATCGGCCTGCGCGATGCCGAAGAACGGGATGGTCACGGGCTCGTAGACGTTGCCCGAGCCGGGGTCGGCCGCGCCGCCAGGGATTGGGCCTTCATAGGGCGGCAGACCTGCCGCACTGTTGATCATCGCGGCAGCCGCGGCGCCGAAATGCTGGGCGGCGCCAGCGCGGTAGACGCGCGCGCAGGTGCCCCGCAAGGTGACGACCATCTTGCCCGCCAGGCTGACGCCCGTCTTGGCCGGGTCGTACTCGTCGGGGTTGCAGCCCAGCGAGACCGTGCCGTCAGGGTTGCGCAGCACGCGCACCGGGTAGTTCGCGCCGCTGACGTAGGTACCAGCATTGGCGTTGATCACCGAAATATTGGTGCCGCCGCTGAGGGCCAGTTGCGCCGTCGGGACGCCGGGCAGCGCATCCGTTGCCGCCACCGAGATGGCGCCGTTGTAGACAGCAGGCGCGCTCGTGATGTAGGGGACGGGCCCGGAGTTGCCGGAGGCCGCGACGACCACGATACCCGCAGCGGTCGCATCGGCCACGGCCTGAGCCTCAGCCAGGCTGCCGGAGTCGCCATTGCCGGCGTTGCCGAAGTCGGAGCCCAGCGACATGCTGATCACGTCCACGCCCTGGGCCACCGCCCAGTCGATGGCCTCGGCCACCACGTTGGTGCTGCCGTTGCAGCCGAACACGCGGGCAAAGTACAGGTCGGCCTTGGGCGCCATGCCGGGGCCGATGAGGAAGCTGTTCGAGGCGTAGGTCGTAGCGTTGTAGGCGCCGTGGTAGGTCTGGCCGTTGGCCAGCACGCCGAAGCCCGTGGCCGTGCCGGCCACGTGGCTGCCGTGGCCCACCGTGTTGCCTTCGTTGGAGCGGCAGTCCAGGGGGTTGGGATCGGGCTGCGGCGCGTTGCTGCCGGTGTAGGCGTCGCCAACGAAGTCCCAGCCGCCCTTGACCTTGGGCGCCGCGGGGCCGACGAGGGACGGGTCCGGCGCCGCCGTGGCTGTCGCGCGGGCCGTGTTGTAGGCCGCTACGGTGCCCGGGCCGCCGAAGGTCGCATGGGTGTAGTCGACGCCGGTGTCGAGGATGGCGATCTTCACGCCCTGGCCCTGGAAGTTGCCCAAGGTCGATGCCCAGGCAGCGGGCCCGCCGCTGAGCTGCACTTCGTTGGTGTTCAGCCGCACATAGGTGCCGACCACCTTGACGTCCGCGACGCCCGGCAGCCGCTTCAACGCGGCGATGCGGTTCGCCGGAATCTGGACCTTGATGCCGTTGAGGGCGTGCTGCAGGCGGGCCGTCACCTTGCCGCCCAGGCGCTCGATGTGCGGCCCGACGCTGTCCTGATCGGCCCGGCGCGCGGCGGCGACGGATTCACGCTCGCTTCGCTCCATGCGCCGGCCGAGCTTGCGTTCCATCCTGACGACGGAGTCGCCGGAGAGGATGACCATCACGTGGGTCATGCGCGTCTCGTTGAGACGCGCCACAAAGGCCGGGTCGATGGTGGCATCGCCCCCCACCGCTTGAAAACTGTCCTGGGCCATGGCCTGGGCGCCGAACGTGGAACCCAGGATGGCAACGGCGGCGCTGATGGCCGACCTGCGAATAACGCTTCTAGACATTTCTCGCTCCTGTTGGCCGTGGGATGCCCCACGGGCTTCCATATCACCGAGCAGCGTGGCGCTGCAGCCTGCTGCGACTCGCCTGGTGGGAGCAACAGCACCAAAAGCAAAGCCGGGCGCTGGGCCCGGCATCCGTCCTCAAACTCTTCAGGCGCTGGTGTCAGCCTGAATGCGGCGCCGTCCGGCGACCAGGCCAGCCAGGCCCGCCGCAGCCAGCAAGGCGATGCTGCCCGGCTCGGGCAGGGTGACGGCGACCGAATCCAGGTCCCAGTAGGCAGGAACCTGGCTGAAATTGAAGGTCAGATTGGTCGACGCAGCCGCCGCAATGAAGGTGAACTCGTACAGGGCATAGCCGAAGGCCGACACGTCGGTCAGGCTCATCAGGGCACCGGAGCCGACGTCCACGCTGAAGGCGTTCGGCGAATCGGAATTGCCGGCGATATCAGCTTCCGCCGCCAGCCAGAACGACAGCTTGTAGTTGGAGCCCGCGACGGTCGACAGCGCTTGGCTGATGGAACTGCTGGAACCGCCGAAGTAGGCGGATTGAAGGCCCGCCTGCACGGTCAGCACGGTGGCATCGCCGACTCCGTCCCACTGCGGATCCGTCACTGCCGTCCAACCGGAGAAGTCCCCCGTTTCGAAGCCGCCGTTGGTCACCAGATCGGCGTGCGCCGCTCCGGTGGCGAACAAGGCGGCCGCGGCCCAACTGCTGGCAAGACATCTTGTTGTTCGAGACGACATGATCGACCTTTCCCAAGAGGAGTTTGGCTGGAGTGCATGCGTGCCCGCGCAGCGCGACACGCTCTGCGTAACGTCGAAAGCAAGCTTCCGATTCACCATCCGTAGCAAAAAATGCGCCGCACGGCGATTGATTCGTGAAATCAAGCACTTGCCCGAGACTTCGAGATGAAGTAACCCGTCTGATGTAAGGGCCCTCGACAGCGGGTCTACCCGGAGGCGGCGTCGAAAGGGGAAGCAGGTTGCTAGAGCAACCATCGAGCGCAGTCGGCGTGTCGGTCGCGGGGGACTGAACGGCGTGGCTGGTGCTGCAGCCCGCGCAATCAGAGGCCGGAAAAGGAAAACGGGTTAGCGCCTTGCGGTGCTAACCCGTTGATTCGTCTTCTTATTATTGGTGCGGCTGGCAGGATTCGAACCCACGACCCCTTGGTTCGTAGCCAAGTACTCTATCCAACTGAGCTACAGCCGCTGAAGCCTCACAGTATAGCCAGATTTTTGGACCCTCGACAAGACTTCGACAGTTTTTTCGAAAAAGTTTCGCCAGGCCCTCTCAGGGCAGGCGCGCGGCGGCTTCGAAGCAGCGAGCGCGGCGGCCGTCGTCACCCTCCTGTTCGGCCAGCGCCGCCAGGGCCAACCAGCTGCGGCGGCGCGCCGGGCCGGACATCGTCACGTCGTCGGCGGCCGCTTCAAGCATCAGCCGCGCCTTGCCCCAGAGCTGGCGCTCGGCCAGCGCATGCCCCAGGGCATAGGCCAGGGCGCGCTCGCGCGGGAAGCGCGACTGGGCGGATTCGAGGCGTTGCAGCCAGTCCGGGCCGCAGCCGGCGAGCACGGGCACCAGCGCGTTGGCGAGGGCGGCGCGGTCATCGGACTGCAATTCACCCAGATCGTCGAAGAAGGGGCGCAGCCAGCCGCGGCCATCGTCGGGCGCTCCGAGCTGACCGGCACATTGAGCGGCACGGGCAGCGACCAGGGGATCCCGGCGGTCCGCCGGGTCGAGCTGCTGCCAGACCGAACGCAACTGGTCGACGTCGCGCGCGCCATCCAGGGCCTCGAAGGCCAGCGAGCGCAGCAGGCTCTGGGCGGCGGCCTTGGAGAAGGCCTGATGCTTGGCGAGCAGCCGGGCCGTGCGCAGCGCGTCCAGCGGCTGGCGGGCCAGGCGCGAGGCCTGCAGGCGCAGGCGCAGGGCCTGGGTGCGGCGCGCCACGCCCGGTGCCAGTTCGCCCAGCACGCTGAGGGCGCGCGTGGCATCGCGGTCATCCAGGGCCCATTCGGCGGCGAGCAGGCGGGCGCCGTCTTCCTGGGCACGGGCACCGCCAGTGCGATGCGCCAGGTCCAACGCACGGGCCAGTTGCTCATCGCGGTGGCGGCGGTCCTGCAGGCGGTGGGCGCTGGCCGCGGCCAGCAGATGGGCCAGGGCCATGAAGGATTGGTCGGCCGCCAGTTCGGGCGTGGCGGACTGGATGTTGAGCGCCTTCTGCGCCGCCTTCTGCGCACGGCTGAAGCGGGCGCCGAAGAGTTCGACCAGGGCCTCGCGCAGGGCCAGCTGGGCGCTGCGCTCGCGTTGGGCCAGCCGCCATTCACGCGCGCGCTTGGGCAGGGTGGTCAGCGCCTCGATGGCCTGAATGGCCGTGACCAGCGCGAAGCAGCTGGCCACCAGCAGCAGCAGGAAGAGATTCAGCGAGATGTCGATGCGCCAGCCCGCCCAGTAGAAGCTGGCGAGACCGTCGTTGCTACCCAGGGTCAGGGCCGCAACGACCGCCACGACGAAGAGCAGGACCAGCCAGATGACGAGACGCATGATCAGCGCCCCTTCACCGGCCGGCCGCGGCGGCGGTCAGCGCGGCCAGCGTGTCGTCCGGCCGCGGCACGCTGACCTGGCGCGCCTGGCCGGCCACCTGGCGCAGCAGCTCGGCCACGCTCGCCACCTTGCGCGAGCGGGTGTCGAAGTAGCGGTTCAGCATCTCCTGGCTGTCGCGCAGGTCGGACTGGGCCGTGTCGAACTGGCGGCTCAGCAGCGCGAGGCGGGCGTTGAGCAGGCGCAGCTTGAGGTTCTCGCGCAGGAAAAAACTCTGGTCGGGCGAGATCAGGGCCGACTCGGGGTGGTCGATGCGGGTGACGCGCAGCAGCGTGCGCGCTTCGCCCCAGACCAGGCCGGTCCAGCTCGACAGCTGCTGGCTGGCCTGCCACCACCACAGGGCGAGCTTGCCATCGGCAGCCGCGGCGGCCTGCTCGCGCTGCAGGCGGGCGACGCGTTCACGCTCCTTGGCGGCCTCGCCATTGCGGTCGTCGCGCACCTTGGGCGCGGCCTCGTTGCCCGACACCAGCGGCAGCTCGTCGGCCATGCGCACGACCTCGTCCAGCTTGATGGTCAGCGTCGACACATCGACGACGGCGACCGCCTTGACGCGATCCAGGTCACGCGCGACGGCGCGGCGCACCCCTTCCATGCGCGGCTGCTTGTAGCGCAGCAGGCGCTCGTCGGCCTGCTTCAGCGTGGCCACCAGGGGCTCGGCGCTGCCGGTGATCTGGGTCTGTTGCAGGGCCACGCGGATGGCGGCCTCGATGTCGCCGACGACATTCTCGTCACGCGAGCGCGACATGGACTGGATCAAGTCCTCCAACTGGCCGCGCTGCAGGGCCACTTCGGCCAGGCGGGCGTCCAGCAGCGAGACCTTGGCGGCGGTGTCACGCACCAGTTCGGCCGACTGCTTGGCCGCCAGGCGGGCCTCGGTGGCCTGGGCCTGGCTGGCCTCCTGGCGGCGCACCAGTTCCTGCTCCAGCGACTGCTGGCGCGACAGGCTCTGCCAGGCCAGCACCACGCAGAGCAGGACGGCGGCGCCCAGCAGGGCCAGCAGCCAGGGCAGCCAGACCGGCAATACGGCGGGGGCGGAAGGGGGCGGCGGGGCGAGGGGCTCGGCCGCGGGAACAGCAGGAATCGGCTCGGTCACAGTGCGCCAGATTCTGTCAGAGGCCTTTCAGGGCCTGAGTCACCGCTTCAGGGGCCGGTCGCGCCAAAACCACAGGATCAAAACCGGCCACGCGGGCGGCCTCGGCGATGCGGGGATGCGTGGCAATGGCGCGCTGGCCGGCCAGACCCTGGCCCTGCAGATGGCCGACGGCCTCGGCACTGCTGAACAGCCACACATAGCCTGTGGGCTCTGCGCGGATGCTGTCCAGCATGGCCTGCTCGGCGGCGTCGAAGCGGGGGCCGGCGCGGTGATAGGTCGTTACGGCCTCGACGTGGGCGCCCTCCTCCACCAGGCGTTCGGCCAACCATTCCCGGCCGCCGTCGCCGCGCAGCAGCAGCACGCGGGCACCGGCCCAATCGCGCCGCGGTGACAGTTGTTGCCAGAGGTGTTCGGAGTCCAGGCTGGCCGCATCGGCCGCCGGCTGGACGACCTGGGCGACCGGCACGCCACGCTCGATCAGGGCCTGGGCGCTGCCCGGGCCGACGCACGCTGCCAGCGTACCGGCCGGCCATGGGCGGTCGGCATGCTGGAAGAACTGCTCGACGGCATTGGGGCTGACAAAGACCGCCAGGTCCACCTCGCTCAGGCCAGCCCAGGCGGCGGCGACCGGCGCCGGATCACGAGCCGGTAGGATCTCGATCAATGGCAGGGCCGCAGCGTCGACACCCAGCTCGGCCAGGCGCGCCAGCCAGGCCGCGCACTGCGGCCGGGGGCGCGTGACGATCAACGTCGTCATCCAGGCAGGTAGGAACCGGCACCGAGCTCGCGCATACGGCCGGCGACCTGCTGGCCCAGGGCGCGGGCGGAGGCGACGTCGGTCACGTCGCCCGTGACACTGGCGCGCAACAGCGGCGAGGTGTGGGCTTCGGCATGGCCCAGGGCCGCGTCCAGGCGCAGCATGCTGCCCTGCCAACGCGCATGGGCCGCCAGCGGCAGGCTGCAACTGCCGCCCAGGGCTCGCGACACGGCGCGCTCGGCCTCGCAGGCCAGCAGGGTCGGCTTGTGGATGAGCCTGGCCAGCGCTTCGGCCAGTGCCGCGTCGTCGGCGCGGATCTCCAGGCCCAGCGCGCCCTGCCCTGCACACGGCAACATCTCGTCGACCTCGAACAGCCGGCGCACGCGCTGGGCCAGGCCCAGGCGCTTGAGGCCGGCGGCGGCCAGCACGATGGCGTGATAGCCGCCCTCGTCGAGCCTGCGCAAGCGGGTGTCGAGGTTGCCGCGCAAGGGCTCCACGCGCAGGTCGGGCCGGATGCTGAGCAGCTGGGTCACGCGGCGCAGGCTGGAGCTGCCGACGACGGCCCCCTCGGGCAGTTCCGCCAGCGAGGCGTAGTCGTTGGAGACGAAGGCGTCGCGCGGGTCCTCGCGCTCGAGCACCGCGGCCAGGGTGAAGCCCTCGGGGAGCTCCATCGGCACGTCCTTCAGCGAATGCACGGCGAGCTGGGCACGGTCTTCGGCGAGGGCCGTCTCCAGCTCCTTCACGAACAGCCCCTTGCCGCCGATCTTGGACAGGGTGCGGTCGAGGATCTGGTCGCCGCGGGTGGTCATGCCGAGCAGCGCGGCGGTGATGCCGAGTTCTTCGGACAGGCGGGCCTGCACATGCTCGGCCTGCCACAGCGCCAGGCGGCTTTCGCGCGTGGCGATGGTGATGGAGGTGGTCATGCGCGGATTATCGAGGCGGGTTGCGGTAGGCCTGCGGCGGCCGTCCCACCAGGCGGCTGAAGTCGCGCGTCAGATGCGCCTGGTCGTAGTAGCCCAGGCGCTGGGCCAGATCGGCCAGATCCAGCGCTGCGCCGCTGGCGAGCTGGTCGGCCGCCTCGTGCAGGCGGTAGCGGCGGATGACCCATTTGGGACTGACGCCCACATAGTCGCTGAACCAGGCCTGCAAAGCGCGCATGCCGACGCCGGCACGCTCGGCCAGTTCGTCCACGCGCGTCAGCGTCGGGTCGTTCTGGGCCTGGGCCAGCAGCGCGTTGAGCTTATCCACCTTGGGATCGGGCGGGCCGAGCAGCGGGCGCAGCAAGGCTTCGGCCGCGGCGATCATGCCGGCGTCGTCGGGCTGGCTCAGCACGGCGCGCTCGGCCTCGGCGTCGCTCACGGGCAGCACGGCCGACAGCGGCAGGTGGACATCGGTGATGGTGTGCAGCGGCCGGCCGAGCAGGCCGCGAAAGCCGCCCGGGCGAAAGCGCAGGCCCAGGCCACGGTTGGCGCCGGTGAGGCGGTGCTCATAGGAGCCGCTGACGACGCCGAAGACGGCCGTCAGCTCGGCGTCGAAGACGATGTTGACGACCGGATAGGGCAAGGTGCGCTGCACGAAGTCGGGCTGGCCGCGCAGATCCCATTCGACGATCCAGTGGTAGTCCAGCCAGGGCGCCAGGTCGGGCGCGGGCTCGTAGCGCGCGAGGCGGAACGTGCGTTGTGCGATGGCCGGGTCGACGACGCCCTTGGCCCGGCTGGTCACGGTGCGCAAGGGGGTGGTGTCGGTCATGCGTGTTTTTCCAAGACGGCGGCAGGGGCGCCAGCCTACAACGGCGCCTCCTTCATCCCACCCGAAACGCCATGAGCCGCTTCGTCACCCTCTTCCACGCCCCCAACAGCCGCTCCGCCGGCGTGCGCATCCTCATCGAGGAGCTGCAGGCCGAGCATGAGCTGCACACGCTCGACCTCACCCGGCAGCAGCAGCGCGAGCCGGCCTATCTCGCCGTCAATCCGATGGGCAAGGTGCCGGCCCTGCTGCACGACGGCGCGCTCGTCACCGAGCAGGCCGCCGTCTATCAATACCTGGCCGAGCTCTACCCGGAGCAGGGTCTGGTGCCGCCCATCGGCGACCCGCTGCGCGGCGCCTTCCTGCGCTGGATGGTGTTCTACGGCTCCTGCTTCGAGCCGGCGATGACGGACAAGGCCCTCAAGCGCGAGCCCTGCCAGCCGTCGTGGTCGCCCTACGGCGACTTCGACAGCGTCGTGAACCTCGTGCAGAAGCAGCTCGAAACGGGACCCTGGCTGCTGGGCGAGCGCCTGACGGTGGCCGACTTCCTGTGGGGCAACGCCCTGGCCGACATGCTGGCCTTCCAGATGATGCCGGCCACGCCGATCATCGAGGCCTACGCGGCCCGGCTGCGGTCGCGTCCTGCCGCAAAGCGTGCATTGGCCCTGGACGCGGAACTTGCCGCCGCCCAGGCCAGCTGACATCGTTTCAGAATGCGGGCCTGGTCCCGCAGGAGAACTCGATGATCGTGACGGTGTTCCGTTCCCGGCTCAAGGAAGAAGCCCACGCCGACTATTTCGACCTGGCGCCGCAGATGAGCGCATTGGCGCAGACGATGCCGGGCTACGTCTCGCACAAGGTCTTCATGGCCGACGACGGCGAGCGGGTCACCATCGTCGAGTTCGTGGATGAGGCCAGCCAGCGCAACTGGTCGACCAACGTCCTGCATGTGCAGGCCAAGAAGCAAGGCCGCGCCAACTTCTACGCCGAGTACAACATCAAGGTCTGCGAGGTGCTGCGCGAATCGCGCTTCAAGGCCGACGGCTCTTGAAGAAGGCGTTGATGGTGAGGCGGCCCGGACCTTCGCGGTAGGCGGCCGGCGGCGCACGGCCGACGTCGCCGGAGTGAAAGATGCCGCCGTCGTAGAAGATGGCGCGGTTCCATCGGGCGGGCACGCGGCCGATGAGCTCGAAGTAGCGGTTGCTCTCGGTCATATAGCCCGGTGGGATGCCGTATTTGTCGCCGAAGGCGCTGGGGTCCAGCGTGCTGGCGTCATGCCGCAACCGGGCCGTGTCGGCCTCGGACATCAGCGAGCGGAAGAACAGGGTGCCGCCCAGGGCCTCGTCCTGGAACAGATAGTGGACGCAGGCGCCGATCGTCTCGCCGGCCAGCAGGCCCGAGTCGTCGCGATGGCAGATGCGCTGCCGCCCATCCAGCGTGGCGGCGTCCTGCATGACGCGGCTGAAGCGGGCGTACATGCCCAAGGGCGCGCCGGCGCCCAGACGCGCCCGCATCTGCTGATCGAAGAATTCGGCCAGTTCGGCGCAGGCGGCGTCCCACAGGTCCAGCTGCGGGCCCGGATAGGGATGGCCGGGGATGGCCTGGAACTGGCCGGCCATGCCGGCCGCCAGGCCGACCAGGGCTTGCGGGTCCTGCACGAAGTCGTCGATGACCCAGACCTGGGCGCCGCCGTCCAGCGTCACCGCCTCGACGCGCGCCGCGGGGTTGATGCGCAGGGCCGGCCCGGCCAGGACCGGCCTGGCCTTGGCCGCCTCGGGCTGGGAGGCGGGGCAGTACTGGTTGATGAACTGCTGGTGCGTGGGCAGCTTCATCAGGGTGCGCGCCACCTCCTTCCGGATGCCGCCGAGGAAGTCGGCGAGGTTGGCGTTGTCCATATTGCGTGTGATGGGGTGGTGGCTGGCGGGCTGGATGCCCTGCCCCATCATGACCTGCACCCAGGAGTTCTCGGCGAACAGTTCGCCCTGGCGCAGCATGATGCGCGCGGTGTCGCGGAAGTGCTGGATGCGGTGCTTGAGCAGCGGCGGCACGTCCATGTCGCGGCAGCCGCGCCAGAAGGCCGAGTCGTCGCGGTTCGTGACGTGGTAGTGCAGGATGATGAAGTCGCGCACGACCTCGATCGCCTCGCGCGTCTGCAGGTTGTATTCGTCGATGTCGCTCTGGCGCACGCCGTCGGTCGGGAACAGTTCGATGAGGCGGGTCAGGCCCTTCTGGATGAGGTGGATGCTGGTGGATTCGAGCGGCTCCAGGAAACCGCTGGACAGGCCGATGGCGACGCAGTTCTTCTTCCAGACCTGCTCGCGCTGGCCCGGCGTGAAGCGGATGACGCGCGGCTCGCGCAGCACTTCGCCCTGCACATTGGCCAGCAGCGCGGCCTTGGCCTCGTCGTCGCTGACGTGCTTGCTGCTGAACACGACGCCGTTGCCGACGCGGTGCTGCAGCGGAATGCGCCACTGCCAGCCCCAGGGGTGGGCGATGGAGCGGGTGTAGGGCACGGGCTCGCCGACGGAGCTCGTCTGCACGGCCAGCGCGCTGTCGCAGGGCAGCCAGTGCGACCAGCTCTCGTAGGGCGCGCCCAGGGTCTCGCCGATGAGCAGAGCCCGCATGCCGGTGCAGTCGATGAAGAAGTCGCCTTCGACGAGCGGGCCGCCGGCGAGCTGCAGGCCGGTGATGAAGCCGCTCTCGGCATCGGTGTGGACCTGGGCGATCTTGCCTTCGATGCGCTGCACGCCCAGGGCCTCGGAGAAGCGGCGCAGGTACTGGCCGTACAGCGTCGCGTCGAAGTGATAGGCGTAGTTGACGCCGTTGTCGGGCAGCGTGGCGAAGCGGTTCTCCATCGCCGCGCGCAGTTCCAGGCAGTAGTCGCCGTAGTCGCTGGCCAGGCCGCGCTGGCGACCCTCCAGCCAGAAGTGGTGGAAGCCGGCCGTCCAGTGGCCCCGGCCGGTCTTGCCGAAGGAGTGGAAGTAGTTCTCGCCGACATTGCGCCAGCCCTCGAAGCTGATGCCGAGCTTGAAGGTGGCCTGGGTGGCGCGGATGAACTCTTGTTCGTCCAGGTCCAGGATCTCGTGCAGCAGATGCAGTGTCGGGATGGTGGCTTCGCCGACGCCGACGGTGCCGATCTCCTCGGACTCGATGAGGCGGATGTCGACCTGCCTGCCCAGGCATTTGGACAGGCCCGCGGCCACCATCCAGCCGGCGGTCCCGCCACCGGCGATGACGATGCGGCGTATGGGTTGGGGCGTTGAGCTGACGTTCATCGTTTCAATCGGTTGAGCAGCATGGCACGCAGTTGGCGCGCGCTGCTGTCGTTCATCGGTGCAAGCACGCCGCGGGCGGCGGGCGGGATGTGGGCCGCCGTCTGCTCGTCGGCGTCGAAGACGTAGTGGTCGAACAGCGCACGCCACGCGTCGCGCTGGGCCGGCGGCAGGTCGCGCAGCGACAGCAGCGCCAGCATCAGGGTATTGAGCGGCGTGTCCATGAAGGGCGGCGACTGGCGCCACCAGAAATTCACCAGCGCGCTGATGGGCTCCAGCGACTCGACGCCATGCCACCACTGGCTGGGGATGAAGAGGGCGTCGCCGGGCAGCAGCTCGAAGGTCTGCACGTGCTTGAGCGCCTCGGCATAGCGCGGGAAGCGCTCGAGATCCGGCCGCGCATGGTCCACCAGGCTGATGGGCTGGCCGGCCGGTGTCAGGTCGAGGGGGCCGATGTAGAGATTGGCCACCTGCTCGGGCGGGAACAGCGTGAAGCGCCGCCTGCCGGCGACGACGCAGGCGATGTTGTCGGGCAGGTCGAAATGCGCAGCGACCTGCATGCGGTTGCCCAGCCACAGGCTCACGAGCGGGTTGAAACAGGCGAGAGCGGCCAGGTCGTTGGGCTGGTGCATGCCGGGAAAGCAGCGGTCGATGTCGGTCGAGCCGAGGTAGAGGGCGTCGGGCGTGCCGGCCAGCAACTCGTCCAGCAAGGCGCCGAAGCTGTGGGTCTCGTAGCGGAAGTTGAAGCCGTTGAAGTCGGCGTTGTAGAAGAAGCGCCCGGCTATCTCCGGCGCGCCGCGCCACAGGCTCAGGCGCGTCTCGGCGCCGAAGCCGCGCAGGTAGTCGCAGAACGCCGCGTCGGAACGCCGAGCCGCCTGCACCAGCGGCCAGTGCGCCACCAGGCCGCGAAGGAGCACCGGCTGGTTGGCACTGAGTACGTCGGCAGGAATCGCCCCCAGGGCCTGGGCGCCACTCACGTCGTTGCCCTCCAGCATGGTCTCAGGCCTCGCGGGCGAGGTGGCGCTTGATGAGCGTCGTGAAATTGGACAGCGACGCGATCGCCATATAGACGGGCTGAAGGTAGTCGGCCTGATGCAGCAGCCCCACGGTCGCCGCGTCCAGGGCGGCGAGGCGTTCTTCGTGGATGATGTAGAAGCCCACCAGCTGGCCGCGCGAGCCGTCCGGGCGCTCGACGTCCAGCACGAAGGATTCCAGCAGGTCGTACTTCATCAGCGTCTGGATGAAGTCCGTCGTGTTCTGCAGCCCCTCGTGCAGCGTGCGCAGCACGTCGTTGGCGTTCTCGGTGAAGTCGGAGGTGCCGCCATGCGGCATGAACACGGCCTCGCCCTCGGCGCCATGGCTGATGCGCTTGCTGTCCATGTCGACCATCATGCGCAGCTCATCGTCGGCGATGCCGATGGAGAACGGGAGGCGCTGCACGGAGAGCGGCAGATAGTCGGCCTCCCAGCCCTGTTCGCTCAGAAACAGGTTCTCCCCATCCTGCAGGCCGAACAGCACCGCTGGCGCGAAGCCGCCCTGACCGTCAGGCTGGAAGACGATGGGGTAGTGCGCCTGGAGCTTGCGGAACTCGTCCACCGTGACGGGCGCCGACATGATGTCGTCGCCCCATTGCGCGCCGCGCCGGGTGATGACGCGCAGGTCCTTGTGGGTGATGTTGTTGAGCAGTTGCGGCATGGTGTGTGGATGGGCTCGCGACAGGGACGGTGCAACCTGATTGTGGCCGCGCGCCGGCGATAAAACAGGACGGGCCGGACGCGCGTCAAACGCTCGTCCGGCCCGGGGTCAGCCGCCTTGAAGCCCAGCCCGGCGGGGCGGAGCTTCAGGCAGCCTGGCTGATCGCTCAGAAGCGATAGCGGGCACCGATCAGGTAACGGCGGCCGGTCTGCACGTTGGACAAGACTTCACTCTTGCTGCGGCCGTGCTGGCGGATGTAGCCATCGTTCAAGTTCAGCAGGTCGGCCTGCAGGGTCAGGTTCTTGCCGATCTTGTAGCCGATCGATGCGTCGACCTGGCCATAAGGCTCGGTGTACACCGGGTCGTTGGCGCCGCCGTTGGTACGTGCCGCGAGGAACTCACCGCGCCAGTTGTAGGCGCCGCGAATGGACCACTGCTCGTTTTCAAAGAAGCCCACGAGGTTGGCGGAATCGCTGATACCCACCAAACCGGCCTGCGGGCTGTCGCTGGCGCTGTTGTTGTTGAACTTCAGGCCACTCTTGACGGAGGTGTAGTTGCCCGAAACGCCGAAGCCACTGTTGCCGAACATGTGCTGGAAGTTGAACTCCAAGCCCTTGATGGTGTCGCCGGCACCGTTGGACGGGGTCGAGATATCGAACACCAGCGCCTGAGCACCTGGGACAGATCCCAGGATGTCACCCTTCAGGAAGGTCGGATCGCTTGCATCCGTGATCGTGACACCCGGCTTGCCGGCGTAGTTCTGGAAGATGTAGTTGCGCAGCAGCTTGGGCTTGTCGGCGGCAATGCCCGCCGCCCGGGCGGCGTCGTAATACTGGCCGCTGGCGGGCTGGTTCAGGCCCGCGAAGGTCGCCTGGACAACCTTGGTGCTGAAGAAGTCCGTCACCTTCTTGTAGAAGGCGCCAGCTGCCACATAGGACGACTTGGCGTAGTAGTACTCGGCAGACAGGTCGAGGTTCTTGGACTTCAGCGGCTTCAGCGCCGGGTCGCCGGTCGAACCACTACCGTGGATGTTGTAGCGGCCCGAGTTGGCGTTCAGACTGACCCCGCCCTGCATGTCGCCAAAATTGGGGCGACCGATGTTGACACCGTAGCTGGCCCGCACCTTGAGGTCGGACGTCACGTCCATATCCCAGTCGATGCTCGGCAGGAAGTACTTGTAGCTGCCCGTCTTGGTACCAAAGGCGTTGGTGCCGCCGGTCAGAGACACCTCGTTTTCCGCGTACCAATCGGTGCCGGAGTAGGCGGTGACTTGTGAAGACGACTCGATCTTGGTGCGCTCATAGCGCAGGCCAAGCGACAGATTCATCGGCATCGCCGTGTCGAAGGAGTGGTCCCACTGGCCGTAAAGCGAGGTGGACTTCTCGGTGCTACGCCAATCGGTGCCGGCGGAGTAGTCCGGCAACGGCGAGAAGTAGGCCTCTGCCTGTGCCTGGGTCAGCGGAGCGCCGGCACCGAGCGACGTCGGACGGTAGGTTTGGGCGTTCTTGACGGCCTGCGCACGCAGTGCGTCGAAGTCAGGCACGAAGAAGGTCGGGAACTGGCGCGAGTCGCCGCTGCCGGGGATCCGGCCGAAGAAGCTGGACAGGCCGTACTGCGACACGTTCACGTTCTTGAACGAGCCTTGAGGACCGATGCCGCCCCAGTCGCCATGGAAGTTGTTGACGCTGGCCGTACGGTTGTTCAGCTTGGTGAAGCCCAGACCCGCGAGCAGCTTGTCATCAGTGCCCAGGCGGTAGCTTCCGTTGAACTGTGCCTGCTGGACCTTCTGGTCGGACAGGTCGTTCTGGAACTGAGAACCCGTGACGGTGGTCTTGTTGGCGTCATACGCCAGGCCCGGCGAGCTCATGACCGGGAACTTCTGGTCGTAGTACATCGTCGTGTTGCCTTGGTTGAACAGGGCAAGGTCGATGACGGAGTTGCTGCCGTAGGGGCTGTCCGGACGCGTCTTGGAGGTCGACGAGTGAGCGTCGAACTCCAGGTTCAGTGCCTCGCTGACTTTCCACGCCGCATTCACGCCGGTGGAGTTCAGCTTGGTCTTGGTCGCGAACTGGGCGGCATACATCGCGTAGTCGTGCGTGCCGTCCCAGGTGGCGGTCTGGATGAGCGGGTCGGAGACCTGACCCGTCACGCCGAACGTCGTGGGTGGCGCGCCGTTCAACGGGCCCGAGAAGGACGGGCCGAACCAGGCGGAGTTCTCGACGGCTCGCGACTTGACGGTGTTGACGGCGAGCGTGTGGTCCAGCGTGAACTTCAAGTCCTTCGAGGGGGCGAACTGCAAGACGGCCTGACCGTTCAGGCGCTCACGCTCCAGGTCGGTCACCCGATAACGCACGTCATTCGTGTGCGTGACGAAGCCGCTGCTGGGGAAGTTCTTCAGGTTGCTGGCCGGAACACCGTCATACGCGGTGCCTGCAGCGCCGTTCGTGATCGGCTGTGTTTGCCAGCCGTTCCCGGTGAAGGCGTTGTTGGAGCCCGAGTTGCGCTTGGAGTAGCTGCCGTTGATCGCGATGCCGATCGTCCGGTCAGCGAAGGTGTCGCTGTAAATGCCGGAGACTTCCGGCGTGACCTTGGAGCCTTGCAACTCGTCGGGCAGACGGGTGACCGAGGCGTCGTAGTTGGCCTTGATGCCGATGCCGGCAATCCGCTCACGCACGTCCAGCGGGCGACCGGTCTTGACGTTGATGGTGGCGCCGATGCCGCCCGTCGGCGACGAGGCGCGGGCTGTCTTGTAGACCTCCAGCGCGGAAACCGCATCGGAGGACAGATTGGCAAAGTCGAAGGCGCGCGAACCGCCGGACGCCGACGTCGGCATTTGACGCCCGTTCAGCAGCACCATGTTGAAGTCGGGGCCGACGCCACGCACCGTCACCTTGGAGCCTTCGCCGCTGGAGTTGCGGTCGATGGACACGCCGGCGATGCGCTGCATCGATTCGGCCAGGTTGGTGTCGGGGAACTTGCCGATGTCTTCGGCCACGATGCCGTCGACCAGGCCGCGAGCTTCGCGCTTCAAGTTGACAGCGCTGTCAAGGGACTTGCGAATGCCCGTGACGACGACGGTCTCGAGGGTTTGCGACGCCTCCGGCGTCGTGCCGGCTTGCTGGGCCTGGACGGCCGCCGCACCGGTCAACAGCGCGATCGACGAAGCCCAGGCCACCGGCTTGAGTTGCCGTGCGAACTGAGGCTCACGCCGCGTCTTGGAAATCTGAGGGTGTTTCATTTGTCTCCTTACTTGCTTGGCCGGCTCTAGCGCCGATTGATGACGACTTTATGGCCCGCTGATGTCTGCACCTGGTAGCGTTACCAGCACCCCTCAAAAAAAGAGATGCCCCTTGCAGGTGCCTGCGTACTGTACGTTTTGGTCTCCCCAGGACTGCTGGGGTTTACGCGAGTTGATCACGCCGTGTGCGCAATCCACAACACCTGCAAAAACAGCCCTTCCCGGGGTGTCCGGGCCCCGGCTCGTGCGCTGGTGCGCAACCATTCGGGACAGGCCTTGGTAGCGATCTCAGATTTCAAGCCTGAGACCGCATCGATCTGCGGATCAATTCAAATAGACAACGCTGTCAACGATATCTGAACTTGGAAGCGGATTCAATTCCGCATGCAGTCTGGTTTACCCGGAATCGGGGCTCGCCTGCCCCTGCCCGGCGCTGGGAAACTGCGCGAGTTAGGGGGGTGAGGCGGGAGTGGCTAGGACGCAACGGGCCTGCCGTCAGGCCAGGTCCAGTCGATAACCCACCCCGTAGACCGAGGCGATCCATTCCTGGCCCGGCTCCAGCGCGGCCAGCTTGCGGCGGATGTTCTTGATGTGGCTGTCGACGACGCGGTCGGACACGTCGCGGAAGTCCTCGTGGATGAGGTCCAGCAACTGGGCCCGCTCGAAAACCCGGCCCGGGTGCTGCAGCAACTGGCGCAGCAAGCGGAACTCCACCGGCGTCAGCGCCAGGGCCTGCTCCTGCCAGACGATGCGCTGCCCCGCCTCGTCCACCGCAAAGCCGCCGCCGGCCGGTACCAGGGTCACCGGCGCCAACCGCCCCTGGGCGCGACGCAGCAGGGCCTTCACGCGGGCCACCAGCTCCCGCGGACTGAAGGGTTTGCAGACATAGTCGTCGGCCCCGAGCTCCAGGCCCAGCAACCGGTCCAGTTCCTCGACACGGGCACTGTTGATCAGGATGGGCACGTCGCTGAAGGCCCGCACGGCGCGGCAGACCTCCAGCCCGTCCAGGCCGGGCAGCATCACGTCCAGCAGCACGGCCGCCGGCATGGGTCCGGTCTTCAGCCTCTCCAGCGCCAGGCGGCCGTCGGCCAGCCATTCGCTGCGGTAGCCGGCGGCCTGCAGATAGTCGCGCACCAGGGCGGCGAGCTTGGGCTCGTCCTCGACGATGAGGATCAGGTCGCTCATGGAGCCCTCCCTTCTGGGTTCAGAGGCAGCGTCAGCACCATGGCCAGTCCGCCCAGCGACGACGCCTCGGCGCGCAGCTTGCCGCCATGGGCCAGCGCGATGGCACGGGCGATGGCCAGGCCCAGGCCGGAGCCGCCGAAGGCGCGGCTGCGCGACGGATCGACGCGGTAGAGGGGATCGAAGAGACGGTCCAGTTCGCCGTCGGGCACGCCGGGTGGCGTGTCTTCCAGGCGGATCTCGAGGGCTGCTCCCAGCGAGCGTGCCGAAATCTGCAGCAAGCCCGGTGCCTCGGTGTAGCGCAGGCTGTTCTCCAGCAGATTGGCCAACAGCTGGGAGATGCGCACCGCGTCCCAGTGCGCGGCGGGCAGCACCTGGGGCAGCGGCGCCTCGATGACCAGGCCGCGCGCCTTGGCCCGCGGCGCGATGCGCTCGATGGCCGCCTGTAGCAGCGCGGCGGGCGCTACGGGCTCGAACTCGCAAGGCAGGGAACGCAGCTCCGAAGTGGCCAGCAGGTGGAAGTCCTCGACCAGGCGCGACAGCCGCTTGATCTCTTCCTGCAGCGAGCCCAGGGCCGCGCGGTCCATCGGGCGGATGCCGTCCACCAGGGCCTCGACTTCGCCGCGCAGCACCGCCAGCGGCGTGCGCAATTCGTGGGAGAGCTCGGCGATCCAGCGCTGGCGGCTGGTCTCCAGCCGCTGCAGGGCCTCGGCCATGCCGTTGATGTCGGCATGCAGGCCGGCGATCTCGCTGGCACCACCGCCATCGCGCGGCGCCGGCAGCCTGACCTCGAATTCGCCCGCCGCAATGCGCCGCGCGGCCGCCTGGGCCTCGGCCAGCGGCCGTGCCCAGCGCACCGCCAGCAGCCGTGCCAGCACCAGGGCGATGACGAGCACGCCGCCGGCCACGACAGCCAGACCGATGTGCTGGCGGCGCAGGAAGCTCGCATCCACGCCCTCGGCCGGACCGGCGCGCTCGGCCAGGCGCAGCAGGACAAGCGTCTGGCCATTGAGCTTGACGGCGCGGGTCTGGCCGGGCCGATCCAGGGTCTCGCGCCGGCCGGCCAAGGGCGTCACCCCGTCCGCCGCCAGCACGACGATGCGGGGACCGAAATTGGACGGGTCGCGCCGCGGTGGCGGTGCGTCGCGGCGCAGCGGAGGCGGCCGGCCGTCGGGACCGGCATGCTCAGGCGGCGGGCGATCGTCGGGCAGGCCACCCGGGGGCCCCTCACCCGGCGGCCCCTCGCCCACCGCGCCGCGCGCCGTCGAGATGCGCACCGCGTCCAGCCATTCGCGCAGCACCGGCCTCAGGTCCTGCGGCAGGCCACCGCGCCGGGCGAGGTCGCGCTCGGCGGCTTCCATCAGCCGCGTCAGGTGTTCGCCGTCCTGGGCCTGCAGATAGTCGGAGAAACCGGCGCGCAGATTCCAGACGACCAGGCCGGCCACGGCCGCAACGGCCGCCAGCGCGATGGCGATGAAAAGCAACGACAGCTGATGGACGAGACGCATGCCCGCATCTTGCCGGGCAACTGTGGAGGCGGCCTCCACAGTTTCTCCATGCTGGACCCACGCTCGACCGGGAAGCTGGCGGCATTCCAAACCCAGGAGACCGCCATGCCAGTTCGCCCTCACCTTGCCCGGCTGCTGCCCGCCGCACTGCTGATCTCCCTGCTCGCCGGCTGCGGTGGAGGCAGCGGCACCACCACCACGGCGGCCGCCGACGACGCCAGCGCTGATGCCGCTGCGCTGCGCCCGCCGCGCCCTGTGCCTGCTCCGGTCCCTGCGCCTGCCCCCGTGCCGACGCTGGCCCAGGTCGGCGACCGGTTGTTCGAGGAGACCGGCCTGTCCGCCAGCGGCAAGCTCGCCTGCGCCAGCTGCCACGCCGAGGCGCGCGGCCACGCCGACGCGGCCGGCACTTTCCTGCCCTTGGGCGGCGCCGACGGCAGCCACCAGGGCCTGCGCAGTTCGCCCAGCGCCCGCTATCTCGACCAGGCCGGGCCTTTCAGCTTCGACGCCCAGGGCCGCCCGCATGGCGGCCTGTTCTGGGACGGCCGTGCCAACAGCCGCGTCGAGCAGGCCCGCGGGCCGCTGTTCAACACCGATGAAATGGCCAATGCCGATGTCGGCGCCCTGGCGGCCAAGTTGCGCGCCCTGCCCTATGCAGCCGACCTGCGTGCCGCGGCCAAGCTGCCGGCCGCCGCCACCGACGACCAGCTCGTCGACGCCGCCGTCACGGCCATTGCCCGCTACCAGGCCGACGACGGCAAGTTCCATCCCTTCACGAGCAAGTTCGACGCCGTGCAGGACGGCCGCGCGACCTTCACCGCCCAAGAGCAGCGCGGCCTCGACCTCTTCAACGACCCGCAGCGCGGCAATTGCGCCAGCTGCCATGACAGCCGGCCCGCGCCGGGCTTGAACCGCGCCCTGTTCACGAACTTCAGCTATCACGCCCTCGGCGTGCCGCGCAACCAGAGCCAGGCCACGGCCGACCCCACTTTCTTCGACCTCGGCCTGTGCGGCCCGCAGCGCAGCGACCTGGCCGGCCGGCGCGACCTCTGCGGCATGTTCCGCACACCGACGCTGCGCAACGTCGCTTTGACGGGACCGTACTTCCACAACGCCCGCTTCGCGACGCTCGAAGACGTGGTCGGCTTCTACGCCACCCGCGACATCGATCCGGCCCGCTGGTACCCCACCGTCAACGGCCAGGTGCAGGTCTACAACGACCTGCCAGCCCTCTACCGCACCAATGTGCAGCAGGGTGCACCTTTCCGCCGCACCGGCCAGCCGCCGGCCCTGAATGCCCAGGACGTGGCAGACGTCGTCGCCTTCCTGCGCACGCTGTCCGACGGCTTCACGCCAGCCCAGTAGGGCCTGCGAGGGGGTTGGTTCCGCGGAAGAAACTGCTAGAGTTAGGGGGAAGTAACTTGGTTACTTCTCCTATAGCAATTCCTTCCTCGGACGACCCGCCATGCCTCCACGAGCCGCCCCTGCCCGCACCGAAGCCGACAAGAACGAACCCTTGGTGGCCGACATCCGGCTGCTCGGCCGCATCCTCGGCGACGTCATCCGCGAACAGGAGGGCCGCGAGGCCTATGAGCTGGTCGAGCGCATCCGGCAACTGGCCGTGGCCTACCGCCACAAGCACGACAAGGAGGCCGGCAAGCGCTTCGACAAGCTGCTCAAGAGCCTGTCGGGCGAGCAAGCCGTCAGCGTCATCCGCGCCTTCAGCTATTTCTCCCACCTGGCCAACATCGCCGAGGACCGCCACCACATCCGCCGCCGCGACGTGCACGAGCGCGCCGGCAGCCTGCAGCCTGGCTCTCTGGCCTACTGCCTGGAGCATCTGCACGAGGCCGGCATCCGCCCGACCGAGATCGCCGAGGTACTCAAGCGCGGCTTCATCTCGCCGGTGCTGACGGCCCACCCGACCGAGGTGCAGCGCAAGAGCATCCTGGACGCCGAGCGCGCCGTCGCAGGCCTGCTGGAAGCGCGTGACCGTGCCGGCACGGAACGCGAGCTCCGCGACACCGAGAGCCTGCTGCGCGCCCGCATCACCCAGCTCTGGCAGACGCGCATGCTGCGCTACTCCAAGCTGACGGTGGCCGACGAGATCGAGAACGCGCTGTCCTACTACCAGTCGACCTTCCTGCGCCAGATCCCCAAGCTCTATGCCGAGCTCGAAGAGCATCTGCCCGGCGAGCAGCTGCCCAGCTTTTTGCGCATGGGCCACTGGATCGGCGGCGACCGCGACGGCAACCCGAACGTGGGCGCCGCGACGCTGAAGCGCGCCATGCAGCGCCAGGGTGAAGTCGCCCTGCGCCACTACCTGACCGAGCTTCACGAACTGGGTGCCGAGCTGTCCATCTCGCTGCGCCTGACCGGCGTGTCGCCCGCCATGCAGGCCCTGGCCGAGCGCAGCCCCGACCAGAACGCCCACCGCATGGACGAGCCCTACCGCCGTGCGCTGACCGGCATGTACGCCCGCCTGGCCGCCACGCTTCACACGCTGACCGGCACCGAGGCCCTGCGCCACGCCGTCGCGCCGCAGGACCCCTACCGCTCGCCCGAGGAACTGCTGGCCGACCTGCGCACCATCGAGGCCTCGCTGAAGACCCACCACGCCGAAGCCCTGATCGCCCCGCGCCTGGCGCCGCTGATGCGCGCCGTGCAGGTGTTCGGCTTCCACCTCGCCACGCTGGACCTGCGCCAGAGCAGCGACCAGCACGAGCTCGTGCTGGCCGAACTGCTGGCGGTGGCCCGCATCGAGGAACACTACGAAGCGCTGGACGAAGCCGCCAAGCGCACCCTGCTGCTCAAGCTGCTGAACGACGCCCGCCCGCTGCGCGTCATCGGCGCCAGTTACACCGACAAGGCCCAGTTCGAGCTCGCCACCTTCGAAGCCGCCCGCGAGGCCCTGGCCCGCTTCGGCCGCGAGGCCCTGCGCCACTACATCATTTCCCATACCGAGTCGGTGTCCGACCTGCTGGAAGTGGCCCTGCTGCTGAAGGAGACCGGCCTGCTGCGCGGCACGCTGGACGGCTATGCCACCAGCGACCTCATCGTCGTGCCGCTGTTCGAGACCATCGGCGACCTGCGCATCGCTCCGGACATCATGCGCGAGTTCTACGCCCTGCCCGGCGTGCGCGGCTTGGTGGACCGCTCGGGCGGCGAGCAGGACATCATGCTGGGCTACTCCGACAGCAACAAGGACGGCGGCATGTTCACCTCGTCCTGGGAGCTCTACCGCGCCGAGATCGCGCTGGTCGAGCTGTTCGACGAGTTGAAGCGCGTCGGCCCCATCACGCTGCGCCTCTTCCACGGCCGCGGCGGCACCGTCGGCCGTGGCGGCGGCCCGAGCTACCAGGCCATCCTGGCCCAGCCCCCGGGCACGGTGAACGGCCAGATCCGCCTGACCGAGCAGGGCGAAGTCATCGCCTCCAAATACGCCCACCCCGAGATCGGCCGGCGCAACCTGGAGACGCTGGTGGCGGCCACGCTGGAGGCCACGCTGCTGCACCCGACGCAGAGTGCCGCCAAGGGTTTCCTGCAGGCGGCGCAGCAGCTGTCCGACGCCAGCTTCGCGGCCTACCGCGGCCTGGTCTACGACACGCCGGGCTTTGCCGACTACTTCTTCGCCAGCACGCCCATCCGCGAGATCGCCGAGCTCAACATCGGTTCGCGCCCGGCCTCACGCAAGGCCACCCGCGCCATCGAAGACCTGCGCGCCATCCCCTGGGGCTTCTCCTGGGGCCAGGCCCGCGTGGCCCTGCCCGGCTGGTGCGGCTTCGGTTCGGGCGTCGAGGCCTTCCTCGGCGAAGAACCGGCTCAGCGCGCCAAGAACCTGGCCCTGCTCAAGCGCATGCTCAAGGGCTGGCCCTTCTTCCGTGCCCTGCTGTCCAACCTCGACATGGTGCTGGCCAAGACCGACCTGGCCCTTGCCGAGCGCTACGTCGAGCTCGTCGAGGACAAGAAGCTGGGCAAGCGCATCTTCGCGGCCATCCGCGAGGAGTTCGAGCGCACCCAGGCGGCGCTCAGCCTCATCACCGGCGACGACAAGCGCCTGGCGGCCAACCCCTCGCTGGCGCGCTCCATCGAGCACCGCTTCCCCTATATCGACCCGCTCAACCATCTGCAGGTCGAGCTGATGCGCCGCTACCGCCGCACCCAGGCCGACGACCCGGCCATGGAGCGCGTGCAGCGTGGCATCCACCTGTCCATCAACGGCATCGCGGCGGGTCTGCGCAATACCGGTTAAAGCGCACATCCTGACCCCATGAGCCGGGTTCCCCCGGCGGCGCGGCAAGCGTGATACCGCAAACAATCGCGGCATGGGGTTCAAGTGGCGTTCCGAGTACAGCCTGCTGCTGCTGCTCGTGCTCAGCGTGGCGGCGGTGCGGTTCTCGGACGTCCTGCTGCAGCAGGTGCGCGTCATCACGCCTGGGGTGACGGTGCCGGCGGACCTGATGTCCGACCAGCGCAACAACGGTGGCAGCACCGAAGTCAGCCGCGGCCCGAGCAAGGAAGGCTTCGAGCTGCGCTGCACGCTGCGCGAGCGCTTCCGCTATCCCTACTGCGGCATCGCGCTGCGCTTCGACCCCCAGCTCGTCAAGGGCGTGGACCTCAGCGAGGTGCGCCGCATGCGGCTGTGGCTGGACTATTCCGGCCCGGCCGGCACGGTCAAGATCCAGCTGCGCAACGCCAGCCCCGCCTACGGCCTGCCGCAGCACCTGGAAGACGCCGCCAAGTACAACCACATCGAGATCAATGCCGCGTCCATCCAGGGCGGCATGGTCGAGGTGGACCTGCGCAACTTCGTCGTCGCCAACTGGTGGATGCAGCAGTTCCACATCGCGCCCCACCTGGGCCGGCCCGAGTTCGACAACATCGTCACCCTCGAGGTCGTCACCGGCACCGAGGCGCCGCTGGGCGACTACCGCTTCGTGCTCAAGCGCGTCGAGTACGACGTGCAATACCTGTCCACCGAGCGCTGGTACCTCCTCATCATGAGCATCTGGCTGGGCCTGGCCCTGCTCTACCTGCTGATGCGCCTGGTGAAGCTGCAGACGCGCAGCGCGGAGCTGGTGCAGATCGCGACCACCGATGCGCTGACCGGCGCCTTCAACCGCAAGGGCCTGGAGGAGGTGCTGCAGCAGGCCCTCGCCGACTGGCGCGAGCACCGCCACCCGCTCGGCATGGTGCTGATCGACATCGACCACTTCAAGACCGTCAACGACACCTATGGCCACCAGGCCGGCGACCGCGTGCTGAGCCGCCTGGCCGAACTGGTGCGCGGCCATGTGCGGAGCCAGGACCTGCTGGGCCGCTGGGGCGGCGAGGAATTCCTGCTGGTCTGCCGCGACACCGGCCTGAACCAGGCCCTGGCCATCGCCGAGAAGCTGCGCGCCCTCGTGGCCGACCAGGACTTCGGCGACGGCCTGCGCGTGACGGCCAGCTTCGGCGTCGCCGCCCTGGCCGGCGAACGCCCGCTGGAGCAGCTCTTCGCCGCCGCCGATGCGGCCCTCTACCGCGCCAAGGCGGAAGGCCGCAACCGCGTCATCGCCGAAGCCATGGCCCCGGCTCAGGGCCGGTAGGCGGCCAGCGTGTCGCCGACCACGCGCACGGTGTCGCCGACGCGGAAGTTCGGCGCGTCGGCATAGACGAAGGTGCGCTGCTGACCATCGTTCATGCGCGCCACCACTTCGTACTGGGTGCGCTCGTTGTGGCGCTTCTGGATCTCGCGGCCCAGCAGCGCGCCGCCCACGGCACCGGCCACGCCGGCGGCCGTGCGGCCATCGCCCTTGCCGAACTGGCTGCCCACCACGGCGCCGAGCACGCCACCGGCCACAGTACCCAGCACGCGGCCCTCGCCGTCGACCTGCACGGCGTTCACCGCCTGCACGGTGGCGCAGTCATAGCAGGCCGCATCGACGCGGCGGGACGTCAGGTTCAGGCCGGCATAGGCATTGGGCACGCTGCTGCGCACGCTGCGCTCACCCAGACGCAGCTGGGCCACCAGCGGCCTCTCGGTGTCCACCCAGGCACCGCGCGGCAGCACATAGCTGCCCGCGTATTCGCCGGGACGGATCTCCTCGAGGATGACGTTGCGCGTCTCGCTGCCCTGCATCAGCACCGAGGCCTGGCCGCCCGGCGTGCCGCGCACCGTGTAGCGCAGCGCGTCGGCACGGCCACGGCCGGACTCACGAACCACGTTGGCAGACTGGATCTCCGGCAACGTCGCCGCGGCGCCCGGGACCGGCCAACCCACCTGCAGGGCTTCGCCGAGCATGACCGTCGCGACGCGGTTGTCGCGGCGCAGGTTGGCATGCACGCGCGAGTCCGGCCCGATGCGGTCGGAGCGGCCGATGATGTAGCTGCCCTGGTAGCGGCCCGCGCTGGTCTCGTCCAGGCGCAAGGTGCGGCGGCTGCCGTCGATCTGCAGCAGCACGGCCGCCCCCGGCGTGCCCCAGACCGTGAAGTTCAACTCTGCACCCGGCTCCAGCCGGTCCACCTGCTCGACGTCGAAACCGGTCACGCGCAACGCCGCCATCTGGCTGCTGCGCTGCGCCTGGACCGGCTCGGCCAGGAAGGGAGAGCCGGCCACCAGCGCACAGGCCAGGGCCGTTGCCGAGAAATGCTTGGCGTGCTTCATTGCGCGCTCCTGTTGATTGGGGAGCCCCAATCTAGGCGCGCCACCCCTCGGGCAGGTGTCGGTTCCTGGCCCTGCTCCAGGTAGGCGATGGCCTACAGCCCACCCGTTCAGGTGGTGGCGGTGAATCTTCCCACCCCAGGAAAACCCGGCCGGCCGACGATCGCGGCCCGACGACGGCAGCGCAGCCTGAAACGATTGATACCAACCAGAGTGGCGCTGCAGTCGGCTTGAAACGCGGGCCGCCGAGGATGGCCGGCACCCACCCGGAGATTTCCATGCTCGACACCGCCGCCCCCGTCGTCTGCCTGCACTCCAGCGCCTCCAGCGGCCGTCAATGGCGCCGCCTCGCGGCCGACGGCGGTGACGCCTTCCAGTGGCACATGCCGGACCTCTACGGCCACGGCGGCCGGCCCGACTGGCCCGAGCTGATGCCCAGCCATCTGGCCGTCGAAGCCAACGGCGTGCTGGCCGGCCTGCCGTCCGCCGGCATTGCGGCCGACCAGGGCTTTCATCTGGTGGGTCACAGCTACGGTGGCGCCGTCGCCCTGCAGATGGCCCTGCAACAGCCCCAGCGCGTGCTGTCGCTGACGCTGTACGAGCCCGTGGCCTTCGGCGTGCTGCCGGCCCTGGGCCCGAACGAAGCCGAGTGGGAAGAGATCCGCGAAGTCGCCGCGACCCTGGGCACCGCCCTGGACCGCGGCAACGACTTCGGCGCCGCCCGCGGCTTCTGCGCCTATTGGCAGGGCCGCGACGTCTGGGCGGACATGGACTTCGCCCAGCACATGCGCCTGGCCGAAGCCATGCCGACGGTGCGCCGCCACTTCGAGGCCCTGTTCGCCGCGCAGTGGAGCGACAGCCTGCTGGACCTGCTGCGCATGCCGGTGCAGCTGATCTGCGGCACGGCCACCCGCGCCAGCGCGCGCCGTGTGGCCCAGAGCCTGGCGGTGCGGCTGCCGCTGGTGAAGCTGAAGATGCTGGAAGGCGCCGGGCATATGGCGCCCATAGTCGATGCGGCGCGCGTGAACGCGCTGATCCTCGAAAGCCTGGACGCGATGCAGCGGGTGCCGGTGGTCTGATCAGCGCCGGGCCGGGTCGGGATCAAGGACGCTGCGGCCAGCGTCACGACGCCATTGCGCCGACAGGGCCGCGTCGTCCACCCTGGCCGCGCGCATCTCCGCGCGCCACTGGCCCCATTCACCCAGTTGAGCCGTCCTGCTGATCCATCGGCGCATCTCGGTCTGTGGGCTGCAGGGTGATTCCGCCTTCTGCAGCAGCTTCTCCAGCGCCGGATCGCGCCAGGCGGAGACGGCTTCGTACTCGCGCGCCCTGGGCTCCCAGCGCGCCCGCTGCTCAGGATGGACGGGCAAGACCAGCCGGCGCGCCATCCCCAGGGCGATGGCGCGGTCCATCTGGTTGTCGCCCTCCCACAAGCGATCGAGCACGGTCTCGCAGCGCAGCAGGCCGCTTGCCGATGCCGCCTGGCAGGCCTCCGTCAAAGGCTTGTAGCTCGCGATCGCCCAGGCGGCTGCACTGCCAGTGATGAGCTGCATCTCCGCCTCGTTCACCAGGCCGGGCGTCTCCGTCTGCGGCAGGCTCAGCAGCACGGCCTTGAACTCGCGTTCGTAGCTGCGCGAATAGCGCCCCTCGGCGGCCATGCGATCGAGGGCATAGCTGACCTGGCTCGAGCGTGCACCGCCCTTGGCATCGCGCAGCAGCGTCATCCAGGCCTGCAGATTGGCCGGCTCCAGCCGCGACCACTGCGAGGCCTCGACGTTGCGACAACCACCGCCCTCGCAGGGCCGCTGCAGGGCCAGTGCCGTGACCATGGGGTCGCTGGTCGTGCGGGCCAGGGCCTGCAGGCGCACAGGGGCCGCCCCGGCATCTTCGTCCAGGCCACCGAGGAAGTCGGCGACGGCCAGCGAGCGTGGATCGCCGCGCTGCATCAGGGCCCTCACCCAGCGCCGGCGCACCTGCCCCGTTGCTTCTTCCATCACTTCAGCGCCTGGCGTCTGTTTGGCCTCTTCGATAGCCTCGGTGCCCACCATCCCATTCTTGGCTTGCGCGCGCTCCAGCACGCCTTCTGTCTGCCGCTCATGCTCGGCCGCCCCGAAGCCGCACCAGTCGGCCTTCATGCGTTGCATCAGCGCGCTGCGCTCATCCATCGCGGCAGGCAACGAGGCGGGCCGCGCCGGCGCTTCACCCGCGGATGCCGGCGTCGCCATGACACGCGCCAGCACGAAGGTCACCGCGCCCGATGCGGGAGAGGCTGAAGCCGCGGCCGATGCGACGTCACCTCGTCTGCCCTTCCCCAGCCAAACGGCCAGCAGCAGCGCCGCCACCAAGGCCAAAACAGCGAGCCGACGGGTCCGTGCAGTCATGCCGGCAGCATAGCCATCGCAGGATCGCCGGGTTTTCAGTGCGGGCCGGAGGCTGGCGTGGCCTTCAGATGGGGTCGCATCATGACGAGCTCGCCCTCGCGGGCAAGGGCCACCACGTCTTGCCCCATCTTGCTGAAGCTGGCGCAGGTCGGTTCCGACATCCAGCCCATGAAGCTGTCGCCCGTGGCCTTGGTCCCGCGATCCAGATCCTCGCGCGACAGCGCCTGCGGGCTATGGGGCAGGCCCAGACGTGCCTCCAGCACATGAAGCATGCGAGCATCGACGGCTTCCCTGGCCAGGGCCGGCATGCGTCTCACCACCTGCTCGCAGAGCTGGCGGCGGTTGGCGTCTTTCAGCGCGTCGGCGCGGCAGGGACGCCCCACATTGGCCAGCGACCCATCGAGCAGCGACGACATGTCGATGTTCAAGGCGCTGACCAAGGCCCAGGATTCCCCCGGGGTCGGCTCGCTGCCGACGGCTTCGGCCAAGGTGGCGCTGAGGGCGCGCAGATTGGCGGACAGGCGCGGCCGCTGCGCGACCTGGTAAAGCGCCTGGCTGATGCCGGCCTCATCGCCCCGCGTGATTGCATCGTTCAGGCGCAGCAGCGCAGGCCAGGCGTCGCCCGGATCCAGCAGCTCCAGCCTTTCCAGGTTGATGGCGGCACAGGCGCTCGGCACCGGCCCCGGCGGCTTGAGCTCGGGCGTTTCGAAGTCGCTGGCCGCGGAGGCCGCGAGCCCGGCCTGCTGCTGCCTGGCCATGGGATAGCTGTCCCGCAGGGCAGCATCCTTGCGACAGGCCCGCAGCGCGATGCGGTAGGTGCCGACGTCCTGGGTCCGCGCTGCCAACTGGGCCGCCGCCTGGGCGTCGTCGCGCAGCGCGGCGGCGGCCACGCGCTGTCTCAGCGAGCCGGCGTCGAGCCGCTTCAGCATGTCGGGCAGCCCTTGTTCCATGAGGCGGTTCAGCTCCTGGGCCCAGGCCGGCGCCGCCGAACCCTCGGCGGGCTCCAGCTCGCTGCGCCGGACTCGCCCCACGCCGCAGACGTCGACGAACTCCTTAGAGACCCCGGCCTGGGCCTGGCCCGGCCCCGAGGCTGCCGCAGCCTGAGCCGCCAGCACGGCCGTACCTGCCCCGTCGGCCCGTGCTGGCGACTGGCCGGCCACCACAGTCACGGGCGTGGACGCAGGCGCCGCCACGGCCACAGGCTCCGGCCGCCTGGCCGACCACCCCAGCAAGCCCGCCGTCGCTCCCACCAGCAGCAGGCCCCCTATCGCCCAACGCCAGCCCTTCCTCAAGGCGGCGTCCTCATCGCCTCACGCTGTCGCGGGCGCCAGTCCCAATAACCCACGCCCGCCGCCTGCATCACCATCTGGGCTCGATCCCGTTCGCTCATGGCCGCAAGTTCGCCTGGCTGCGGCAAGGCGATGACTTCGCAGACCCTGTCACGCGTCACCCTGGGCACCGGAATGGGAGCGCCGCCCAGCTTGGTGGGCTTGAACAGCACCGCCTCCAGCTCGCGCAGCCGCGGCTCCCAGACGGCTTGGCGCTGCGGCAACTGGGCCTGGGCCTGCTGGACCAGCACCAGGGCCATCAGCCTCTCGGTGGCGCCGCCGTCGTCCCAGAGCCGCCCCGCCACGGTCTCGCAACGCTCGGCCGTGGGCGCGTCGATCTGGCCCCGGCAGCGGCCGGCCAGGGCGCGCAGGTCGATGATGACCCAGGGCTGGCGAAGCTCCAGCCCGCTCGGCGGCAGCTCGCTGAGCAGCGCCGCGGCTTCTTGCCGGTAGTCGCGCGAATAGCGCACATGGGTGCTGATCTCGTCCAGCAGATAGCGACCGTCCACCGGGACCCGCGTCGGCAGGGCCAGCCAGGCCAGCAGATTGGCCGGCTCCAGCCGCGACCATTGCGAGGCTTCGATATTGCGGCAGCCCCGCTCCACGCAGGGCATGTGCAGGGCCAGCACGGTCAGCATCGGATCGGTGGAGGAGCGCGCACGGTCCTGCAGGCGGGCGCGCGCGGCCAGGGCCTGCGAGGAACCCGAGGCCGCCAGCAGGTAGTCGGCCATCGCCTGCGAACGCTCGTCGCGGCGGTTTTGCAGCAAGGCGACTGCGGCGGGCGCCGGCTTGGGTTCAGGCGCGAGCTGCGCGGCCTGGCGCGCGCACCGTTCGGCCAGCTGGGCCTGACTGCCTGCCACCGCCAGCAGCGCGACCAGCGGCCACCCGCGCGCCAGCCGCAGCGCGCCGCGTTTCATCAACCCTTCTGCCCCGCCAGCGCCTCGCGCACGGCGGCCACCTGGCGGCGCGACACGGCCAGCCATTCGTCGACGTGGACGATGCGCACGGCCCAGCTGTCCGGGCTCTCGGCGGCATCGCCACCGTCCAGGTCGCCAAAGGCGGTCGGCGTGTGCCGCTCCAGCTCGCGCACGGCCCAGCGGGCCACCAGGGCGTTGCGGTGCACGCGCAGGAAACGCTCGCCAAAACGCTGCTCCAGCTCGGACAGCGCGCCGTCCATCACATGACTCTCGCTGGCGGTGCGCAGCGTCAGGTATTTCAACTCGGCCTTGAAGTACAGCACCTCGGCCAGCGGAACGCGCAGCAGGCGGCCACGGTCGGTCAGCGTGACGAAGTCGCCGGCGTCAGGGGCGGCGGGCTGCTCGGCCGGCTGCTGGGCGTGGACGGCAGCGCGCTCGGACAGGCGCTGGGCCGCACGGGCCAGCGCCGCCTGCAGGCGTTCGCGGCGCACCGGCTTGGTCAGGTAGTCCAGCGCGTCGAGCTCGAAGGCCCGCAGCGCATGCACGGCATGGGCCGTCACGAAGATGATCAGCGGCGCCGGCAGGCCGGGCTGGCTGGATTGGCGCTGGGCCAGGCCGTCGGCGAACTGCAGGCCGTCGGCGCCGGGCATCTGCACGTCCAGCAGCACGATGTCGCAGCTGTGCTCGCGCAGCCAGGCCGCTGCCTGGGAGCCGGTGGCCGCCTCGGCGGCGACCTCGCAGCGCGGCTCCTGGATGGCGTCCACCAGGCCGCGCAGGCGCAACCGGGCCAGGGGTTCGTCGTCGACGACAAGGACGCGCAGGGCAGTGGTCATAACGGCACCAGGATACGCAAGCAAAAGCGTTGCTCGCTGGATTCGATCTCAAAATGCGCCGCGACGTCGTGCATCAGCTTCAGTCGCTGGCGCACATTGCGCAGGGCCAGGCCATGGCCGGCCGTGCGCGCCGGCGCGCCGACGGTGTTGACGATGGTGATCTCGACCTCGGCGCCGCGCCGCAGCGTGCGAACCTCCAGCTCGCCGCCCTCGTCGTTGGGCTCGACGCCATGGCGCACGGCGTTCTCCACCAGGGGCTGCAGCAGCAGCGGCGGCACCTTGGCGGCGTTGGCCTCGGGGTCCAGATGCCAGACGATGCGCAGTCGCTTGCCGAAGCGGATCTGCTCGATGGCGAGATAGCGGCGCGCCAGCTCGACCTCCTCGGCCAGCGTGACCGAGGCGCTGGCGTCGGCCAGGGCGACGCGGAAGAGCTCGGCCAGGTCCTCCAGCACGCTCTCGGCGCGCGCCGGGTCCACCTGCACCAGGGCGATGGCGCTGTTCAGCGTGTTGAACAGGAAATGGGGCCGGATGCGCGACTGCAGCTCGACCAGCTGGGCCAGCGCATCGGCCGGGCGCTGGGTGTGCTCGCGCATCTTGAGCCAGGCCAGCAGCAGGGCTGCGCCGCTGGCGCCGCAGGCGGCGACGCTGGCAATGCGCCAGCCGCTGGCCGGATCCTCGCTGGTCAGGCTCAGCAGGCCGAAGCCCGCGAGGGCGCCGAGGGTGCCCAGCGCCATCAGCGCCCCCCATTGCGCGAACTCCGGCAGGCGCGGCCACAGGCGCTTGGCGGCGCAGACGATGAGCAGCCAGGACAGCACGGCGAACATGGTGACGACGGTGCCGTTGGCCGTCAGCATCAGCCATTGAACGGCGTCCCGCGCCACGACCGCGGAGGCCAGGCCCAGCAGCAGCTGTACGCCGAGCACCGCCCGCAGCACGAGGCCGACATGGCAGACGTCGAAGGCCCGCGTCGGATCCAGCAGCGGCGCCTTGCTGAGCTCGGGCAGTTCGGGCAGCTCGGTGGCCGCGAAGCCCAGCCATTGGCTGAGCTGCATGGACTCGTGCCAGACGCTGTGGTGGGCTGGCGCGCGACGCTTGAAGAAAGGCATGGTTGGATCGCGAAGGGCGGGTTGGTCTTGGCGTTCGATAATCCCGGGCTGCGCGTGCATTTTGCGCGCTGATTTCCACCGCCGGCCCCATGTCAGACAACCAACTCGCCAACAAATCCCAAGCCTGGTCCGCCCTGTTCTCCGAACCGATGAGCGACCTGGTCAAGCGCTACACGGCCAGCGTCGGCTTCGACCAGCGCCTGTGGCGCGCCGACATCGCCGGCAGCCTGGCCCATGCCGAGATGCTGGCGGCCCAGGGCATCCTGAGCGCCGAGGACCACGCCGCCATCCAGCGCGGCCTGCATGAGATCGCCGCCGAGATCGAGGCCGGCCAGTTCGAGTGGAAGCTGGACCTGGAGGACGTGCACCTCAACATCGAGGCCCGCCTGACCGAGCGCGTCGGCATTGCCGGCAAGCGCCTGCACACCGGCCGCAGCCGCAACGACCAGGTCGCCACCGACGTGCGCCTGTGGCTGCGCGGCGAGATCGACGAGATCGGTGGCCTGCTGACGGCCCTGCAGCGCGTCATGGTCGAGAAGGCCGCCGAGCATGCCGACGTCATCCTGCCGGGCTTCACCCACCTGCAGGTGGCCCAGCCGGTCAGCTTCGGCCACCACCTGCTGGCCTATGTGGAAATGTTCGCCCGCGATGCCGAACGCATGCTCGACACCCGCAAGCGCGTCAACCGCCTGCCGCTGGGCGCTGCCGCCCTGGCCGGTACCAGCTACCCGCTGGACCGTGAGCGCGTCGCGAAGACGCTGGGCATGGAGGGCGTCTGCCAGAACAGCCTGGACGCGGTCAGCGACCGCGACTTCGCCATCGAGTTCTCGGCGGCGGCGTCCCTCGTCATGCTGCACATTTCGCGCCTGTCCGAGGAACTGATCCTGTGGATGAGCCAGAACTTCGGCTTCATCGCCCTGCCCGATGCCTTCTGCACCGGCTCGTCGATCATGCCGCAGAAGAAGAACCCCGACGTGCCCGAGCTGGCGCGCGGCAAGACGGGCCGTGTCGTCGGCCATCTCGTCGGCCTCGTCACGCTGATGAAGGGCCAGCCGCTGGCCTACAACAAGGACAACCAGGAGGACAAGGAACCCTTGTTCGACACGGTCGACACCTTGAAGGACACGCTGCGCATCTTTGCCGACATGCTGGCCGGCCTCAGCCCCAAGCCCGAAGCCATGCGCGCCGCGGCGCTGAAGGGCCACGCGACGGCGACCGACCTGGCCGACTACCTCGTCAAGAAGGGCGCGGCCTTCCGCGACGCCCATGAAGTCGTCGCCCATGCCGTGAAGACGGCCACGGCCAAGGGCGTGGACCTGGCGGCGCTGTCGCTGGACGAGTTGAAGGCCTTCGATGCGCGCGTCGAGGCCGATGTCTTCGACGTGCTGTCGCTGGAAGGCTCGCTGAACGCCCGCAATGTGCTGGGCGGCACGGCGCCGGCCCAGGTGCGCGCCCAGGTGGCCCGCCACCGTGCGCGCCTGGCTTGAGCTGGCTCAACACCGTCGCGACACCCAACGCCTAGCATCCGTCAGATGAGCACCCTTGCCTGGACCGAATCCCTCGTGCTGAACCAGCCGACGCTGGACAGCACCCACCAGGAGTTCGTCGAACACCTGAATGCCTTCGGCGCCGCGCTGGACCAAGGCGTCGACGCCCTGCCCGCCTATCACGCGCTGCTGGCTCACACCGAGGCCCATTTCGCGATGGAGGAGGACTGGATGGCACGCTGCGGCTTCGAGGCGCAGAACTGCCACAGCGGCCAGCACGCCATGGTGCTGAACGTGATGCGCGAGGCCCTGCGCTACGCGACCGAGCTCAACGACCGCGAGCCGCTGAACATCCTGCGCACCGAGCTGGCGGGATGGTTCCCCCAGCACGCCGAGATGATGGATGCGGCCCTGGTGTTCACGATGGAGCAGCGCGGTTTCGACCCGGCAACGGGTGAATGCCGCGAGCCGGCCGCTGCCGCCCCGAGCCACAGCTGTGGCTCGAGCAGCTGCGCCTGATCACTTCTTCAGGTAGTCGAAGAAGGCCTGCGAGTTGGACTCGCGGCCCAGGAAGTCCTTGACCAGTTCGGGCGCGGGCTTCTGCGCGCCCTGGCCCAGCACCAGGTCGCGGTAGCGCTTGCCGACTTCGGGGTTGAGCTTGTCGGCCGCGAAGGCCGTGCGCAGGTCCATGGCGACGACCAGGCTCCACAGATAACCGTAGTAGCCGGCACCGTAGCCGCCGGCAATATGGGCGAAGCCGGCCGGGAACATCGTGCCCGGCACATGCCCCAGCGGCACCGCGCCTTCCATCTTGGCCCACAGCGCCATGGGATCGGGCTTGGCCTGCTGGTGCAGGGCGATGTCATAGCTCGCGAACAGGTGCTGACGGCCGAACTGCCCGCCCTTGCCATAGTGTTTGGCGGCCGTAGCCTGGTCCACCATCGCGTCGGGCAGCGGCTTGCAGCTCGGGCAGACCTCCTGCATCAGCTTCAGCACCTTCTTGTCGTAGACCCAGTCCTCCAGCATCTGCGAAGGCGCCTCGACGAAGTCGTGCATGACGCTGGTGCCGGCGGTCGAGGCATAGCGGGTCTTGGACAGGTCCACGTGCACCGCATGGCCCAGCTCGTGCAGCAGGGTCTCGACCTCGTCCAGCGTCAGGCCGTTGCGGTCGAAGTTGACGACCAGGGCCGCGGCCGGCGTGCGGGCGATGCGGGTGGCGCTGCCGCGCAGCGGCCAGACCGCCGCGTGGTTGTACTTGCCGTCACGCGGATAGAGGTCGACGTAGAGCTGGGCGATGGGCTTGCCCGTGGCCACGTCGCTGACGACATAGGTCTGGGTGTCTTCATGCCAGAGCTTGTTGTCGACGCGCGTGTACTTCACGCCCATCATCTTCTCGATGACGTGCAGGGCGAAGTCCAGGCTGGCCTGGGGCGGAAAATAGGGGCGGAAGGCGTTCTGGTCGACGCTGTACTTGTCGCGCTTGACGCGCTCGCTGTAGAAGGTGGCGTCCCAGCGTTCGACCTTGGTCTGGTCGAGCGGCGTGCCCAGGTGCTGGGCCTTGGCGGCGCGCAGCTCCTGCAGCTCGGTCTTCTCGCGTTCGTTGACGGCACCGGTCACCGAGTCGAGGAAGCGCGTGGCCGTCGCGCCGTTCTTGGCCATCTGGCGGTGCAGGTTGAAGTCGACGAAGTTGTCGAAGCCGAACAGCTTGGCGTACTCGCCGCGCAGCGTGACGATCTGGGCCAGCAGGTCGAGGTTGGCCTGGCCGCCTTCGTTGATCTTGGCCAGCCACATGCGCTGGCGCGCCTCGCCGCTCTCGGCGCTGCGCATGACGGGCACATAGCTCGGGTTGTCCACGCCGAGCAGCATGCGGCCCTGCTCGTCGCGCTTGGCACCCTCCCACACGCTGGCCGGCACGCCCTTGAGCTCGGCCTCGGTGAAGGCGACGCGGGTGCCGGCGTCGCGGATGTTCTTGTTGAACTGCTGGTCCAGCTCGGAGAGCTTGTCCAGGATCTGCTTGGCGCGCTCGCGCTTCGCCTTGGGCAGGGCCACGCCGGTGTCCTCGAACTGACCCGCGGCCAGACGCACCAGCTCGGCGTCGATGGCGTCCTTTCTGGGCGCCTTCTTCAGCGCGCGATAGACCTTCTCGTTCTGGCCGAAGCTGGAGCCGAAGTCCGCCCAGCGCAGCGAGCAGGCCTGGGCGGCGTCGCGCACGGCCTTGTCGGGATGGACGTTGAGGACAAAGTCGTTGGGGCTCTGGTTGTCTTCGAGGTAGACGGTCAGATCGTCGTAGGCGGCCAGCCAGCCGGCATCCACCTTGCGCTTCTCGAGGGCGGTGACACGCTGCTGGGCGCCCTTGAGGCCGCTGTCGCAGCGGGTCTGCACATCGGCCACGGAGCCGAAGCTCGGGAAATTGGGGGCGGGCAACTGGGGCTGCGCCTGGGCGCCCGCAGCGGTCAGCGCCAGCACGGCCAGGGTGGTCAGGACGGGTTTCATCGCGTCTCCTTGTGGGAAGGGCGCGATTCTGTCGGCCGGGCTTCCCCCAGCCGTTCGACATACCCCTATTTGTGCAGCAGGGTTTTCACTTGGGCCAGCGCCGAGGGATCGTCCAACGTCGTCAGGTCGCCTGGGTCGCGGCCCTCGGCCACGGCCTGCAGGGCGCGGCGCAGCAGCTTGCCGGAGCGGGTCTTGGGCAGCAGGGTCACGAAATGCACCCGCGCCGGCCGCGCCACCGCGCCCAGCTGGGCGTCGACATGCTTCATGACCTCGCCTTCCAGCGCCAGCGAGGCCTGGCCGGGATCGCGCAGCACGGCGAAGGCGATGGCGACCTGGCCCTTGAGCTGGTCGGCCACGCCGACGACGGCGACCTCGGCCACGGCCGCATGGCCGGAGATGCATTCCTCGATCTCACGCGTGCCCAGGCGGTGGCCGGCGACATTGATGACGTCGTCGGTGCGGCCGAGGATGAAGGTGTAGCCGTCGGCATCGCGCGTGGCCCAGTCGAAGGTCGAGTAGACCTGTCGGCCGGGGACGCTGCCCCAATAGGTGTTGACGAAGCGGGCATCGTCGCCCCACACCGTCTGCAGCGCCCCGGGCGGCAGCGGGTGCTCGATGACGAGGACGCCCTTCTGGTCCGGCCCTTCCAGCGTCGCGCCGGTGTTCTCGTCCAGCAGCCTCACGTCATAGCCATACATGGGCACGCCGGGCGAACCGAGGCGTGTCGGCACGGCCTCGACGCCGGGGATGTGGTGGGCCACCGTCAGCAGCGGCCAACCGGTCTCGGTCTGCCAGTAGTTGTCGATGATGGGCACACCCAGGCCCTCGGCGATCCAGCGCGCCGTCGGCTCGTCCAGCGGCTCGCCGGCCAGGAAGAGAGCGCGCAAGGACGACAGGTCGTGGCGCTTCAGCAGGGCCGCGTCATGCTTCTTCAGCACCCGCACGGCGGTGGGCGCGCTGAACATCACCGTCACCCGGTACTTCTCCACCAGGCTCCACAGCACGGCGGCATCCGGCTGCACCGGCGTGCCCTCGAACATCAGCGTCGCCATGCCGGCAATCAGAGGGCCGTAGACGATATAGCTGTGGCCCACGACCCAGCCGATGTCGCTGGTGGAGAAATAGGTCTCGCCGGCCTTGCCGCCGAAGATCCAGTCCATGCTGGTGGCCAGCGCCACCGCATAGCCGCCGACGTCGCGCTGCACGCCCTTCGGCCTGCCGGTCGTGCCACTGGTGTAGAGGGTGTAGCTCGGCGTGTTGGACTCCAGCCAGGCGCAGGGCACGCGGGCCCCGTCGTGCTGGCGGCGCAGTTCGGCGTAGTCCAGGTCGCGGCCCGCCATGCGCTCGAAGGGCGCCAGGCCGCGGTCCACCATCAGCACGGCGGCCGGCTTGTGGGCCGACAGCGTGATGGCCTCGTCCAGCAAGGGCTTGTAGGGAATGCGCTTGCCGGCCCGGCTGCCGGCATCGGCGCTGACGATGAGCTTCGGCGTCGCGTCCTCGATGCGGCTGGCGAGACTCACCGACGCGAATCCGCCGAACACCACGGAGTGGATGGCGCCGATGCGCGCGCAGGCCAGCATCGCGAAGGCGGCCTCGGGAATCATCGGCATATAGATCAGGACGCGGTCGCCGGGGCCCACGCCCTGGGCCATCAGCATGGCGGCCATCACCTCCACTTCGGCCTGCAGTTCGGCAAAGCCGTAGACCTTCTCCTGGCCCACTTCGGTCGACACCCAGATCAGCGCGCGGTCAGCCGGCCGGGTCGCCGCGTGCCTGTCCACGGCGTTGTGGCAGAGATTGGTGGTGCCCCCGACAAACCAGCGCGCGAAAGGCGGCTTGCTGGTGTCGCAGACCTGCTGCGGCGGCGTCTGCCAATCGATGCGCCTGGCCTGTTCGGCCCAGAAAGCGTCGCGCTCGGTCAGCGAGCGTTGGTGGAATTCGGCGTAGGACTTGCTCATGCTCTCAGTGTGGATCGGAGGCACTGACGCAAATCTGACCTTTCGCAACAGCTTGCCGTGATCTATTTCAGGGTTTTTACCGAGTTCGCCGTCGACCAAGCCGGGGTTTGCCCTGAAAATCGAGCGCTTTACGTCTGCATTGATTGACGGTGCCGGGGTGCCCCCCTAACCTGCGCGCCGCTGTCCCGTCTCCGCTATCGCGACCGCCTGCGGTCCGCCCCGGTTCCTCTCTTTCGCGAATGTCCCTGGTCTCCCCCACCGCCCTGCTGAATCGCATTGCTGCCGCCGGCCTTCTGGTCATCGGTTGCGCTGCGGCGCATGCGCAAGGCGTGGCCCAGGCCGCGACGCTGACGCCGCCGCCGGGCACGATGACGGGGGCCTATGGCCAGAGCCTGCAACAACAGCAGGCCAGCGCAGAAAAGACGGCCGCACAAGCTGCCCCCGCCAAGCCCGCCGCCGCCACGACGCCCCAGGACGCCGTCAGCCGCTTCCTCAGCGAGCGCGGCCTGCTGAACAGCGCCGAGCAAGGCAGCGGGTCATCTCGCCTGCTGGCCAGCGTGCGGGACACGGCTTCCGACCTCGTGCTGTCGGCCATGAACTTCCTCGGCGTGCGCTACACGCGGGGCGGCAACTCGGTCGAGAACGGTTTTGATTGCAGCGGCTTCACCCGCCACATCTTCGAGATGAGCGTGGGCCTGGTGCTGCCGCGCCGTGCCGACGAGCAGGCCAAGGACAACAGCCTGTTGACCATCGGCCAGAGCGAGCTCAAGCCCGGCGACCTGGTGTTCTTCAACACCATGAAGCGCACCTTCAGCCATGTCGGCATCTATGTCGGCGAAGGCAAATTCATCCATGCTCCCCGCACCGGCAGCGCCGTGCGCGTGGAAGACATGCGCGACTCCTACTGGGCCAAGCGCTTCACCGGCGCACGCCGCGCCGACCTGAAGGCCGCCGCAGAAGGCCCGGTCACTCGCTGACCCCACCGTTCTCGCGCCAGGACTGCGCGAGCAACTCCCTGACCCAGGCCGGCCTGGCCTTCGCGAGCAGCAGCTTCACGCCGCAGCGTTTGGCGCCCCAGAACAGCGACTCGACCACGCCCGCCTCGCGCGCAATCCAGGCGTCCCGTGCCGCCTCGTCCTTGATGAAGACGCGCAGCTCGGCGCCGTCCGGCGTCAGGGTCGCGAAGATCCTGCCCTTGGCGCCGGGCAGGCGAAAGGACGTCAGCTCGTGATGCGGCTTCTCGACCGCGCCAGGCAGGCCCAAGGCAATATCCCGGGCCTGCTGGGCGTTCACATCAAGTCCGTTCGCGCTTGGCGACCAGCGTCAGGATCTCGTAGCTCGCGCAGAGCTCGCCACGCTGGTTGGTCACCGCCACGTCCCAGCCAATGACGCCCTGGGCGGGCTGGTCGTCGCGCGGCGGGCGGTCGATCTTGCGCTTGGCCGTCAGGCGCGCCTGGATGGTGTCGCCGATGGCCACCGGCGTGACGAAGCGCAGGTTCTCCAGGCCGTAGTTGGCCAGCACCGGACCCGGGGCCGGGCTGACGAAGAGGCCGGCCGCCGCCGACAGCACGAAATAGCCGTGGGCGATGCGCTGGCCGAAAGGCGACTCTTTCGCAGCCACCTCGTCGAAGTGCATATAGAAATAGTCGCCCGACAGGCCGCCGAAGGCGACGATGTCGGCCTCACCTACCGTGCGGCGATGCGTCAGCAGACTCATGCCCACCTCGACATCCTCGAAGTAGCGGCGGAAGGGATGGACCTCGCTCTCGGTGACGGCGCCGCCGCGCTGGTATTCGCCGGTGACGGCCGAGATCATGGTCGGCGAGCCTTGCACGGCGCAGCGCTGCAGATAGTGCTTGACGGCGCGCAGGCCACCCAGTTCCTCGCCACCGCCCGCGCGGCCGGGGCCGCCGTGCTTGAGCTTGGGCAGGGGCGAGCCGTGGCCGGTGTTCTCCAGCGCGGCCTCGCGATCCAGCACCAGCATGCGGCCATGCCAGGCGGCAAAGGTCGGCACGGCTTGCGCGGCCAGGGCCGGCGTCTTGGTGCAGACGGTGCCGACCAGGCTGCCGCGGCCCAGCGTCGCCAGGTGCAGGGCTTCTTCGTAGTCGCCATAGGGCAGCAGCGTCGTCACCGGGCCGAAGGCTTCCAGATGATGGGCGTCGCTGACGGCCGAATCGCGCGCCAGCAGCAGCGTCGGCGCAAAGAAGGCACCCTCGCCGACGCCCTCGCCCTTGGGCGCGAAGCCGTCGCGGGCGCTCAGCAGCAGTTCGCAGTTCTGGGCCAGTTGGGCGACGCGCTCGGTGACGTCGGCCTGCTGGGCCTTGCTGGCCAGGGCGCCCATGCGCACGCCTTCGACGGCGGGGTCGCCCACCACCGTCTTGGACAGGCGGGCCTTGAGTGCCGTAGCGACGGCATCGACCAGTTGGGCGGGCACGATGGTGCGGCGGATGGCCGTGCACTTCTGGCCGGCCTTGGCCGTCATCTCGCGGGCCACCTCCTTGATGAAGAGGTCGAACTCCGGATCGTCCGGCGTCACGTCGGGCGCCAGGATGGCGCAGTTCAGGCTGTCGGCCTCGGCGTTGAAGGGGATGCTCTTCTTCAGCAGATTGGGGTGGGCCTTCAGCATCAGCGCGGTGTCGGCGCTGCCGGTGAAGGTGACGACGTCGGCCTCGTCCAGCCGCTCGAACAGGTCGCCCGTGCCGCCGATGATGAGTTGCAGGGCGCCGGCCGGCACCAGGCCGGAATTGACGATCAGCTTCACGCAGGCCTCGGCCACATAGCTGGTCGCCGTGGCGGGCTTGACCAGGCAGGGCATGCCCGCCAGGAAGCTGGGCGCGAACTTCTCCAACATGCCCCACATCGGGAAGTTGAAGGCATTGATGTGCAGGGCCACACCCCGCTTGGGCACCATCACATGGCTGCCGATGAAGTGGTTGTTGGCGCCCAGGCGCATGGGCGGGCCTTCGTGCAGCACATTGCTGCTCGGCAGGTCCTTGCCGCCGATGGAGGCGTACGCGAACAACGTGCCGATGCCACCCTCGATGTCGATCCAGGAGTCGCTGCGCGTCGCGCCCGTGTGGGCGCTGATCGCGTAGAGCTCCTCCTTGTGCTCCATCAGGTAGGCGGCCAGCGCCTTCAGCACGCGGGCGCGGTCCTGGAAGTGCGAGCGCAGCAGATTCGGCAGCGCCGTGCCGCGCGCATAGGCCATGGCCTCGGCGAAGTCCAGGCCCTCCTCATGCGTGTGGGCGATGAGGCGGCCGTTGATGGCGCTCGTCAGCGGCTTGGCCGCGCGCTCGCCGACCCAGCGGCCGGCGATATAGCTCTGCAGGGTACTCACTTGAGGAGTTTCCAGGTTCCGTTTTCGATCTGCACCATGACGCGGGCGCGCTGGTCCAGGCCCAGGTGGTCGCCGGCCGACATATTGAAAACGCCGTGGGCGCCGGCCACGTTCTTCACGTTCTCCAGTGCGTCACGCAGGGCGGCGCGGAAGGCGGGCGTGCCGGGCTGGGCCTTCTTCAGGGCCTCGGGCGCGGCGGCGGCCAGCAGCAGGCCGGCGTCCCAGGCGTGGCCGCCGAAGGTCGAGACCGAACCCTTGCCGTTGGCGGCTTCGTACTTGGCGATGTAGTCCTGGGCGCTCTTCTTCACCGGATGGTCGGCCGGCAGCTGGGCGGCCACCAGCACCGGGCCGGCCGGCAGCAGCGTGCCTTCGACGTCCTTGCCGCCAACGCGCAGGAAGTCGTTGTTGGCGATGCCATGGGTCTGGTAGATCTTGCCGGCGTAGCCGCGCTCCTTCAGCGCCTTCTGCGGCAACGCGGCGGGCGTGCCCGAGCCGGCAATGAGGATGGCGTCGGGCCTGGCGGCGACGAGCTTGAGGACCTGGCCGGTGACCGAGGTGTCCGTGCGGTTGTAGCGTTCGCTGGCGACGATGTTGAGCTTCTTGGTCGCAGCGATCTTGTTGAACTCGCCCCACCAGCCTTCACCGTAGGCGTCGGCGAAGCCGATGAAGGCGGCCGTCTTGATGCCGTGGTCGACCATGTGGGTCACGATGGCCAAGGCCATCATGATGTCGTTCTGCGGCGTCTTGAAGACCCACTTCTTCTTCGCGTCGATGGGCTCGACGATGCGGGCCGAGGCGGCCATGGAGATCATCGGCGTGCCGGATTCCGACACCGCGTCGATCATGGCGAGGGAGTTGGGCGTCACCGTCGAGCCGATGATGATGTCGACCTTGTTGTCGGTGACGAGCTTGCGCGTGTTGGCGACGGCCGTGGTCGTATCGGAGGCGTCGTCCAGCACGATGTAGTTGACCTTCTGGCCGCCCAGGGTCTGGGGCATCAGCGCGAAGGTGTTCTTCTCCGGAATCCCGAGGGAAGCGGCCGGGCCGGTGGCCGACAGCGTGACGCCGACATTGATGTCGGCGTGGGCGGCCACGGCGAGCGTTGCGGCGAATGCGACGGCGAGTTGCTTGAGTTTCATCCGGGTCTCCTCAGGGGTTTGTCGTCATTGAATCAAGGCCGGCTGGCGCAGCTGCACCGCGCCGAGGCCGCCAAAGAACAGATCGCTGACCAGGGCCGCGAGCGCCTCGTGCGACAACTCGCCGTCGGGACGCAGCCAGGTGAAGGTCCAGTTGATCATGCCAAAAAGCAGCATGGTCAAGGGTTTGTGCAGCTTGGCCTCGCGCAATTCGGGTCGCACCAGGCAGATGGCGGCAGCGAATTCGCTGACCACATGGCGCTCCACGTCCAGCAGGCGCTCGCGCTCGGCGTCGGCCAGGAACTTGATCTCGCTGGTCAGCACGCGGTGCTGGGCCTGCGCGTCGGCATAGGAACGGGTGAAGCGCTCGATCAGCGCGCGCAACTGGGCGTCGGGTGCCAGCTGCTGGGCCTTGATTTCTTCCACCAGGGCCAACAGCGCATGCACATGGCTGTCGCAGATCTGGGCCAGCAGCTCCTGCTTGTCCTGGAAGTAGTGATACAGCGTCGGCTTGGCCACGCCACAGGCCTCGGCGACCTGGTTCATGGAGGTGGCGCTGAAGCCCTGCTCGGCAAACAGGCGGGCAGCGGCAGCGAGGATGTCCTCGCGTTGGGCTTCGAAGCCGGGGGCGCGTTTTCTGGCCATCAGCGCTCGTCGAAGCTGATCACGACGCGCTCGGTGAGCGGATGCGCCTGGCAGCTGAGGATGAAGCCGGCAGCGACTTCGGCCTTGTCCAGCGCGAAGTTCTTGTCCATGCGCACCTCGCCTTCGACCAGCTTGCAGCGGCAGGTGGAGCAGACGCCGCTCTTGCAGGAGAAAGGCACGTCCATGCCCTCACGCGCGGCGGCGTCGAGCAGGCTGGGGTCGCTGGAATGGAACTCGATCTCGCGCGACAGGCCGTCGCGGATGACGGTCACGCGGGCCTGGGGCGCATCGCCGGGCTTGACCTCGTGGGGCACGGGCTTGCCCGACAGCGTCTCGGGCGTGCCGAAGCGCTCGATGTGGATGCGCTCGGCCGGGATGCCGGCGCCCAGCAGGGCCGCCTCGGCCTGGTCGTTCATCTCGAAGGGACCGCAGACGAAGGCCTCGTCCACGCTCCCTGCGGGCACCGGGCCGGCGAGGAAGGCGCTGAGCTTGCCGGCGTCCAGGCGACCGCCGTACAGCGGCGCGTCGACGACCTCGCGGCTGAAGATCAGGTGCAGGGACAGACGCGTCATGAAGCGGTTCTTCAGGTCTTCGAGTTCTTCCTTGAACATCGTCGACGCGGTGCGGCGGTTGGCGTAGATCAGCGTGGCGCTGGCGTTCGGTTCACGCTCCAGCAGGGCCGTCAGCAGGGCAATGATGGGCGTGATGCCCGAGCCGCCGGCGATGAAGAGCACATGGCGGCCTTCGCTCGACGCGGGCAGCACGAAGCGACCCTGCGGCGGATAGGACTCGATGACGTCGCCGGCCTTGAGCTGCTCATGCACCCAGCTGGAGAAGGCGCCACCGTCGACGCGGCGGATGCCGACCCGCAGGCGGCGGTCCGAGCAGATGGAATAGCTGCGGCGCAGCTCCTGGCCGCCGACGCTGGCGCGCAGGGTCAGGTACTGGCCGGGTTCGAAGCCGAAGCCTTCCGGCGGCGCCTCGAAGCCGACCACCATGGCGTCTTCGGTGTCGCGCTCGACCGAAGTCACGCGCAGGGGATGGAAGTGGAGGGCCATCTCAGATCGGCTTGAAGTATTCGAAGGGTTCGCCGCATTCGATGCAGCGCCACGTTGATTTGCAGGCAGTTGAGCCAAAGCGCGAGAGCTGTTCGGTGCTGCCGCTGTCGCAACGCGGGCAGCGCAGGCGCGGCACGACGCGAATCGCCTGCTCGGCGCTGCACTGCGGCGGCACGATGCCGTAGTGCTGCAGCTTCTCGCGGCCCTCGGGCGTGATCCAGTCGGTGCTCCAGGCAGGCGCGCGCTGCATCGTGACCGTCACGTCGCCGAACTCGGCCAATGCCGCGCGCACGTCGTCGGCGATCAGCTCGGTGGCCGGGCAGCCGCTGTAGGTCGGCGTCAGCACCACCTCGACGCCCGACGCCGTCTCGCGCAGATCGCGCACGATGCCCAGGTCCACCAGCGTCACCGCCGGGATCTCGGGATCGGGCACGGCGGCGAGGCGCTCGCGCGCTGCGGCAAGGTTCACCACACGCCTCCGGGATAAGTGCGCTGCAGGAACTGCATCGTCCCCAGCATATGGCCCATGTGCTCGCTGTGGATGCCGTCGATGCCACGTGGCTGCATGGCGCTCTCACGCGGCAGCGTCAGCGTGGCTTGCTGCATCAGCGTGGCCCAGCGGGCGCGCCACTCGGGCTCCAGCTCCTTCCAGGCCGGGCCAACGCCGTCGACGCCATCGGCGGCAAACAGCTCGTTGAAGTAAGGCCAGAGCACATTCAGCGCTGCCTGCATGCGGGCCTTGGAATCCGCGGTGCCGTCACCCAGGCGCACGACCCAGTCGCTGCTGTGCTGGCGGTGGTAGCGCACTTCCTTCAGCGACTTGGCGGCGATGCCGGCCAGCTCGGTGTCCGTGCTGTTCTGCAGGCGCTCGTACAGCAGCTCCAGCCAGATGGCTATTGCCGAGTTGCGCAGCGTCGTCAGCGCGAAGTCGCGCCCGCCACCGCCATCACTCGGGCTGGCTGCGGCATTGGGCAGCTCGACCAGGATGATGTTGCGGTAGTCGCGCTCCTCACGCAGAAAGGCGAGCTGGTCTTCATCGCGGCCGGCGCCTTCGAGCTGGCCCGCGTGGGTCAGCAGCGCGCGCGCCTGGCCCAGCAGGTCCAGCGCGATATTGGACAGGGCCAGGTCTTCCTCCAGCACCGGCGCGTGGCCGGCCCACTCGGAGAGGCGCTGGCTGTGGATGAGGCAGGTGTCCGCCAAACGCAAAACGTATGGCAGGACGGAGTTGGTCTTGGCGTCCATCACATGTGGTTGAGCTCGTCGGGAAGCTCATAGAAGGTGGGATGACGGTAGACCTTGTCGTCGGCCGGGTCGAACAGGCTGCCCTTCTCGGTCGGGTCGCTGGCGACGATCTGCTCGGAGCGCACGACCCAGATGCTCGTGCCTTCCTGGCGGCGGGTATAGACGTCGCGCGCCATCTGGATGGCCATGGCCGAGTCGGGGGCGTGCAGGCTGCCGCAGTGCTTGTGGTCCAGGCCTGCCTTGTTGCGGACGAAGACTTCCCACAAAGGCCATTCGTTCTTCGGATTGCTCATGCTGCTTCTGCCTTCGTTGCTTGCTTGCGCGCGTGCGCCAGGGCGGCGTCGCGCACCCAGGCGCCGTCGTCCCAGGCCTTGTTGCGCGCGGCCAGGCGCTCGCGGTTGCAGGGGCCCTCGCCGCCGACGACGCGCCAGAACTCGGCCCAGTCGATGTCGCCGAAGTCATAACTGTCACGCTCGGCATTCCACTTCAGCGCCGGGTCCGGCACCGTCACGCCGAGGATGTCGGCCTGGGGAATCGTGGCGTCGACGAACTTCTGGCGCAGCTGGTCGTTGGTGACACGCTTGATGCCCCAGCGCATGCTCTGCTCGGAGTTGGGCGAGTCCTTGTCGGCCGGGCCGAACATCATCAGCGACGGCCACCACCAGCGGTTCACGGCGTCCTGCACCATGGCCTTCTGCTGGGCCGTGCCCTTCTGCATCATGGTCAGCAGGCTTTCATAGCCCTGGCGCTGGTGGAAGCTCTCCTCGCGGCAGACGCGGATCATGGCCCGCGCATAAGGCGCGTAGGAGCAGCGGCACAGCGGCACCTGGTTCATGATGGCCGCGCCATCCACCAGCCAGCCGATGACGCCGATGTCGGCCCAGGTCAGCGTGGGGTAGTTGAAGATGGAGCTGTACTTGGCCTTGCCGGACAGCAGGGCCTCGGTCATCTCGTCGCGGCTGGTGCCCAGAGTCTCGGCGGCGGCGTAAAGGTAGAGGCCGTGGCCGCCTTCGTCCTGCACCTTGGCGAGCAGGATGGCCTTGCGCTTGAGCGTCGGGGCGCGCGTGATCCAGTTGCCCTCGGGCAGCATGCCGACGATCTCGCTGTGGGCGTGCTGGCTGATCTGGCGCACCAGGGTCTTGCGGTAGTGGTCGGGCATCCAGTCCTTGGCCTCGATGAAGTCACCGGCATCGATGCGGGCTTCGAAGGCTTCCTCGCGGGCCAGTTCCTCGGCGCTCTTGACGACCTTGGGCTTGGCTTCCCGCGCCATCAGATCCATGGCTTGGGTATACATGGCGGGCTCCTTACTTCTTGCGTTGGTCGACGACACGGCGGGCCTTGCCCACCAGCGTGCGTTCGATGGAATTGTTGGGCTCGACCTGGATGGTCGCCGTGACGCCGATCAGGTTCTTGATGCGCTCCGCGAGCCTGCGCCCGATGCCGTCGTCGGCCGCGCCCAGGGCCAGTTCGCAGCGGATCAGCAGTTCGTCCAGATGCCCGTCGCGCGTGACGACGAGCTGGTACTGGCCGCCCAGGCCCTTCTCCTGCAGCACCAATTCCTCGACCTGGGTCGGGAAGAGGTTGACGCCGCGGATGATGAGCATGTCGTCGCTGCGGCCGACGATCTTGCCCATGCGGCGCATGCTGCGCGAGGTGGGCGGCAGCAGGCGTGTCAGGTCGCGGGTGCGGTAGCGGATGACGGGCATCGCTTCCTTGGACAGCGAGGTGAAGACCAGCTCTCCCTCGCTGCCGTCGGGCAGCACCTCGCCGGTGTCGGGATCGATGATCTCGGGATAGAAATGGTCTTCCCAGATGACCGGGCCGTCCTTGCTCTCGATGCACTCGCTGGCCACGCCCGGACCCATCACTTCCGACAGTCCGTAGATGTCGACCGCGTCGATGCCGGCGCCGGCCTCGATCTCCTTGCGCATTGCCTCGGTCCAGGGCTCGGCGCCGAAGATGCCGACCTTCAGCGATGACGCCCTGGCGTCCAGGCCCTGGCGGGCGAACTCCTCGATCAGCACCTGCATATAGCTGGGCGTGACCATGATGATGTCGGGCTTGAAGTCGGTGATCAGCTGCACCTGTTTCTCGGTCTGGCCGCCACTCATCGGGATGACGGTGCAGCCCAGGCGCTCGGCGCCGTAGTGGGCGCCCAGGCCGCCCGTGAAAAGGCCGTAGCCATAGGCCACATGCACCAGGTCACCGGCACGGCCGCCGGCGGCGCGGATGGAACGCGCGACGAGGTTGGCCCAGTTGTCGATGTCCTTCAGCGTGTAGCCGACCACCGTGGGCTTGCCCGTGGTGCCCGAGGACGCGTGGATGCGAGCCAGCTTCTCGCGCGGCATGGCGAACAGGCCGAATGGGTATTGGGCGCGCAGATCGTGCTTGGTGGTGAAGGGGAACTTGGCCAGGTCGGCCAGGGTCTTCAGGTCCGACGGGTGCACGCCTTTCTCGGCGAACTTGGCCTTGTAGTGCGGCACGTTGTCGTAGGCGTGCTGCAGGCTCCAGCGCAGGCGCTCGAGCTGCAGGGCCTGCAGTTCGTCGCGGCTGGCCGTTTCGATGTGCTCCAGGTCGCCGGGGCGAGGGGCTTTGACGGTCATTGTTCAAAAACCTTTCGTTCACCGAGGCGGTAGGAACGACCACGGAACATGGCAATCAACTCGCCGTTCTGGTTCCTGACCGTGATGTCGTACAGCCCCGTGCGGCCGGCCAGCGACGTCTCCTCCGCTGTCGCCGTCAACACGTCATTCAATTTGGCGCTCTTCAGGATGTCGATGCCAAAGCCCGAGGCCACGGTCAGCGCATTGCGGCTGTTGCAGGCAAAGGCAAAGGCCGAATCCGCCAGCGTGGCGATCAGGCCGCCATGGCAGATGGCAAAGCCGTTCAGCATGTCGGCTCGCACCGTCATCGTCGCGACGGCGCGGCCGGGACTGACGTCCACGATCTGCAAACCCAGCATGCGGCTTGCGGCATCGTCCGCGAACATGACGTCCCTGACCTTCTCAGCAACGGCCTGCGGTTCCATCAGCGGTCCCTGAACTCGGGCTTGCGCTTGTCCAGGAAGGCAGCCGTGCCCTCCTGGTAGTCGTAGGCAAAACCCATCTGGCTCTGCAACGCCGACTCGCGCTTGAGGGCCGATTCATAGTCCAGCTTCAGCGCCTCATCCAGCGCGCGTCGCGTCTCGGCCAGCGCGCGGGTGGGCATGCCGGCCAGCTTCTGGGCCAGAGCCATGGCGGTGTCCTGCAGTTCGGCATCGGGCACCACGCGTGAGATCAGGCCCAGGCGTTCGGCGTCTGCGGCCTTGAGCTTGTCACCCAGCAGGGCCATTTCCAGCGCCTTGGCGCGGCCCACCAGGCGGGGCAGCAGCCAGGTGCCGCCGCAGTCCGGGATCAGGCCGATCTTGGAGAAGGCCTGCAGGAAGCCGGCGCTCTCGGCCGCCAGCACCACATCGCAGCCGAAGGCCATGTTGGCACCGGCCCCGGCCGCCACGCCGTTGACGGCGGCCACCACCGGCACCGGCATGCTGCGCAGGCGCAGGGCGACCGGGATGTAGTAATGGTCCAGCATATGGCCGATGTCCTTGGGCGCCGCACCGGCCTCGCGGCTGGGTGCCACATGCGGATCGGACAGGTCCTGCCCGGCGCTGAAGGCGCGGCCCGCACCGGTGATCAGCACGCAGCGCACCGAGCCGTCCTCGGCCGCCGCTTCCAGCGCCTGGCGGAGCTGGGTCAGCATGGCGGCGGTGAAGGCGTTCAGCGCCTCGGGGCGGTTCAGGCGCAGCAGGCGCACGGCGCCCAGCTGTTCGATCTGGATCAGATGTTCGGACATGGAATTTCTCTACCGACCGGTCGGTTAATCGTAAGAGCGAGCTTGACCTGGATCAAGTGAAGCGCGGGAAAACCCTAGATTTGCAGGACTTCGACGTCATCCGCCAGCGCGGCGACCAAGCCGGGCCGTGGCGGCTGGAAGCCCGGCGCGGTGCAGGCGGCGGCACCGGCGGCCAGGGCCCAGCGCAGATGGACCTCGGCCGGCGCGCCGGCGTCGCGCATCAGGCTGTCCAGCAGGCCGGCCAGCGCGGAATCGCCGGCGCCCACGGTGTCGACCACATCCACGCGCGGCGGCAGCGCGGTGCACTCCTCCACGCCGTGATACAGCGTGGCGCCCTCGGCGCCACGGGTCAGCAGCAGCCAGGCGCCGGGGTTCCAGGCCGCGATCTGGGCCAGGCCCGAGCGGTAGTCCGGCAGGCGGAACAGGCCGCGCAGGTCTTCGTCGGAGACCTTGATGACGTCGGCGAGCCGGCACATCTGCTCCAGCGTGTCGTCGTAGCTGGCGTCCATGGGCGGCGCGCGGAAGTTGGGGTCGTAGCTGATCAGCCGGCCCTCGGACTTCAAGGCCTGGGCCAGCGACAGCAGCCGCCCGGCCAGCGGCTGTCGCACCAGGCCCAGGCTGCCGAAATGCGCCCAGCGCAGCGAGCGCGTCCAGCCCATGGGCAGGCCCTCAGGGCGGAAATGCAGGTCGGCGCTGTTGTCGCCGATGAAGAAGTAGCGCGGCGGGTCCAGCTCGTGCACGACGGCCAGCAGCGGCGGCCGCGGCAGCTGCTGGATGAAGCGCATGTCCAGGTTGGCCTCCTGGCTGCACTGCCAGATCTCGGCGCCGAAGGGGTCCTGGCTGATGGCGCCGCCGAAGGCGCTCAGCTGGCCCAGGGCCGACATCGCGACGGCGACATTCCAGGGCGAGCCGCCGCAGGCGCTGCGCCAGCGATCGGGGCCGACACGGATCAGGTCGGTCAGCGCTTCGCCAAAGGCAACGAACTGCGGCAGGTCGGGATGGAGGATGTCGGCCATTGCCGGTGATTCAAGCGCGTGCGCTGCCCCGCTGCAAGCCCCGGGCTTTCGGTCGCTGACACAATTGCCCCATGTCAGCCCGCGTGATTCCCCTGCTCGACGCCCGCCCGGTCCGGGTCGCGTCGCCGCCGCTGACCGCCCTGCCCGTCCCGCCCGGCATGCCCCTTGCCGACGCGTTAGGCCGGCCGCTGCACGACCTGCGCATCTCGGTCACCGACCGCTGCAATTTCCGCTGCGGCTACTGCATGCCCAAGCAGGTGTTCGACAAACACCATGAATTCCTGCCCCACGCCGATCTCCTCAGTTTTGAGGAGATCACGCGCCTGGCCCGGGTCTTCGTCGGCCTGGGTGTCGAAAAACTGCGCATCACGGGCGGCGAACCGACGCTGCGCCGGCATCTTGAAACCCTCATCGAAATGCTGGCTGCGCTGCGCACGCCCGATGGCCGCGAGCTGGACCTGACGCTGACGACCAATGGCTCGACGCTGGTCAAGAAGGCGGCCACGCTGAAGGCGGCCGGCCTCAAGCGCCTGACCGTCAGTCTGGACGGGCTGGACGACGCCGTCTTCCAGCGCATGAACGACGTCGGCTTCCCGGTGGCCGAAGTGCTGGACGGCATCCGCGCGGCGCAAGCCGTGGGTCTCGGTCCCATCAAGATCAATATGGTGGTGCAGCGCGGCGTCAACGACGACCAGATCCTGGCCATGGCGCGCCATTTCCGGCACAGCGGCATCGTGCTGCGCTTCATCGAATACATGGACGTCGGCGCCACCAATGGCTGGCGCATGGACCAGGTGCTGCCATCGGCCGAAGTTCAACGCCGCATTGCCGCCGAATTCCCGCTGACGCCGCTGTCGCACAGCGCCCCGGGCGAGACCGCCGAGCGCTGGGCCTATGCCGACGGCGGCGGCGAGGTCGGCTTCATCTCCTCGGTCACCCAGGCTTTCTGTGGCGACTGCAATCGCGCGCGGCTGTCGACCGAGGGCCGGCTCTACACCTGCCTCTTCGCCCATCGCGGGCATGACCTGCGCGGCCTGCTGCGCGGCGACCAGGCTGTGGACGACGACCAGTTGGCCGGCGCCATCGCCGGCGTGTGGACCGGCCGCAACGACCGCTACTCCCAGCTGCGCGGCCAGGGCCAGGCCACGCCCGAAGGCGAGCGCCGCGTCGAGATGCACTACATCGGCGGATGACCGCCATCCACGCCCTCGTCCTCGCCGGCGGCCGCGGCAGCCGCATGGGTGGCGTGGACAAGGGCCTGCAATTGCTGGAAGGCCGGCCTCTCGTCGCCCATGTCATCGAGCGCCTGGCGCCGCAAGCCGCCAGCCTGCTCATCAGCGCCAACCGCAACCTCGACGCCTACGCCGCCCTCGGCCACCGCGTGCTGGCCGACCCGCCGGGCCTGGAATTCGCCGGCCCGCTGGCCGGCATGCTGGCCGCGCTCGAAGCCATTCCCGACGACGCCTGGCTGCTGACCGCGCCCTGCGACTGCCCTCGCCTGCCGGCCGACCTGGCCCGGCGCCTGCTCGCCGTCGCCGAGCCCCATGGCCTGGCCTTCGCCCAGGCGGCGCGCGAGCACCCCACCCACGCCCTGCTGCACACCCGCCTGCGCCAACCGCTCAGGGCCCATCTGGAAGCCGCTGGTCGGGCCGTGTTCGCGTGGATGCGCAGCCGGCCGCATGGCGTCGCACACTTCGACGACGAAGCCGAATTTGCCAACCTGAACCATCTCGCCGACCTGTGATCGATGACACTGACCCCCACGCTCGCGATGCGAGCGGCCCCCCGAGGGGGCGCGTAGACGGCTACGGGCGGCCGGGCGCCGTCCACATCCGCCCCATGCACGAGCCCGATCTGCTCGCCTACAAGGCGCTGCGCGACGCGATGCTGGCCGGTCACCCCGAGGCTTTCACGTCGGATGCCGAGACCGAGGGTCGGCGCGACCTGTCCAGCTACCGCAACCGCCTGGCCGGCGGCGGCAGCACGCTGTTCACGCTGGTGGCCCTGGACGAGGCCCGCCTCGTCGGCGCCCTCACCTGCGAGCGCGAGCCGCGGCTCAAGGTCCAGCACATTGCCCACCTGATCGGCATGATGGTGGCCGACACCCACCGCGGCCGCGGCGTCGGTCGCACCTTGCTCATCGCCGCCATAGCCCAGCTCAGGGCCACGCCCGGCCTGGCCCAGGTCACCCTCAGCGTGACGTCCACCAACCGCGCGGCCATCGGCCTCTACGAAAGCCAGGGCTTCGTGCGCTACGGCTGCCTGCCGGACGCCATACGCCTGCCAGACAGCCGCCGGCTCAGCAAGGACCTGATGCGGCTAGGGCTGGATTAATTCAAACTGCACGACCAGCGCGTCCTGCACCGCCAGCAGCCCGCCCAGCACCGTGAAGGGCTGGATGCCGAAGTCGCTCTGGCGGATGACCACCTCGCCCCGTGCACGCCGACCGTCCACTTCGGCCACGAACCACTGCCGGCGCGCGACGCCATGAAGCGTGATCTCGGCCTCCACCGCGCGGCGCCCGCCCTCGCCCAACTGCTGCAGCGTCCGCACGACCACCTCGGGGTGAACCGCCCCGTCCAGCGCCTTCAGCAGATTGGCTCGCGTGCCGGCCCGGGCCTCGTCGTCCACGGCACTGGCGAACGCGGGGCCGAGGACGGCGCGCAGGGCCGGCGGGTCGACGGCCAGCGCGTCGAGCCGGAAGCTCAACACCGGGCCGGCCGCCGGCCAGTCCACACGCAGGTCGCCGGCACTCAGCACATGGTTGTGGCCCAGCCGCGCGGCCGTGCCGCCACGAAAGACCAGGATGCGCAACGCGCTGCCGGCCCCCGCCTCGGACGGCGCGACCGGCAACGGCGCGCTGGCGCAGCCTCCCAGGGCGACGAGCGCCAAGGCCAGCAGAAGGCGCCGGTTCGGGATCGTGGACACGCTCATTTCAGGGGTTTTCTGGTGTGTTTTGTCAGCCTGTGCACAACGCCCGGGCGCGATGCTGGACTAGCATAGCCACCATCCTCCTCCACGGAGCACCAACCATGGCCAGCCTGTTTCGCCCCGCCCTCGACCTGATGGCGCAGTACGCCGCCTATCACCGTGACCGTCGCAACATCGCGACCCACTTCATCGGCATTCCCCTCATCGTCTTCGCCATCAGCGTGCTGCTGGCACGCGCCGAGTTCGACATCGGCGCCACGCCGATGAACGCCGCGATCGTGCTCTGGGGCATTACCGCCCTCTGGTATCTGACGCGCGGCAATCTGGCCCTGGGCGTCGCCACCACCCTCGTCAACGGCCTGCTGACGGCCCTGGCCATGACGGTGATCCAGGGCGCCACGACGGCGGGCTGGTTGATCATCGGTGTCGGCAGCTTCGTCATCGGCTGGGTCTTCCAGTTCGTCGGTCACTACTACGAGGGCCGCAAGCCCGCCTTCGTCGACGACCTGGTCGGCCTGCTGGTCGGCCCGATGTTCGTCGTCGGCGAGGCCCTGTTCATGCTGGGCTGGGGCCGCCCACTGCTGGCCGAGATCGAGAAGCGCGTCGGTCCGACGCATCTGCGCGACCTCGCCCACCCAGTTTGACCCGCTGACACGATGACCGGCGTTCTTGTCATGGGCGCCGGCTCCGTCGGCTGCTTTGTCGGCGGCCTGACTCAACTGGCCGGCGTGCCGGTCCATTTCGTCGGCCGCCCGCGCGTGCTGGCCGCCCTGCGCAAGCACGGCCTGCGCCTGACCGACCAGGACGGCATGGACCGCCACATCCCGCCGCTGGAACTGCGCCTGCATGAGGAGCCGCCAAACGGCCTCAAGCCCGACCTGGTGCTGCTGTGCGTGAAGTCCGGCGCCACCGTCGAGGCCGCCACCGCCCTGGGCCTGACCCTGCCGCTGGGCACCCCCGTCGTCAGCCTGCAGAACGGCATCGCCAATGCCGACGCCGCCCGCCAGGCCGCCCCGCAATTGCACTGGCATGCAGGCATGGTGCCTTACAACATCGCCGAGATCGGCCCCGGCCGCTACCACCGCGGCACCGGGGGCTCGCTCGCAGCGGAAGGGTCTTCCGAAGATCTGGCCCTGGCCGCCTGGCAGACCGCCCTGGCCCGCGTCGGCATGGGGCTGGAGCTGCACGCCGACCTGGCGCCCGTGCAATGGGCCAAGCTGCTGCTCAACCTGAACAACCCGGTCAACGCCCTGTCCGGCCAACCGCTGCGCGACGAGCTGCTGCAGCGCGGCTACCGGCGCGTGCTGGCGGCCCTGCAGGAAGAGGCCCTGGACCTGCTTGAGGCCAGCCATCGCGCCGTCGCCCAGATCACGCCGCTGCCGCCACGCCGGCTGCTGACGCTGCTGCGCATGCCGACCTTCGTCTTCCGCCTCGCCGCAGCGCGCATGCTGCGCATCGACGCCAAGGCCCGCTCCAGCATGGCCGACGACCTGGCCCAGGGCCGCACCACCGAGATCGACGCCCTCTGCGGCGAGATCGTGCGCCTGGCCCGCGCCCAGGGCCGCAGCGCGCCGCTGAACCAGCGCATGCTGGGCCTGGTGAACGACTGGCCCAAGCGCCGCCAGCCCTATTCGCCGGGCGAACTGCTGCGCGCACTCGGCTTGTCCTGAATTGATCCATCTCCGTCTGGCAGCGCGTGGCGGCTGCTGAGCGATGGCGGGACACTGAAGGCCTCAACAACGCAACGAGGCCCCCCATGACCACCGCCCTCATCGTCATCGACGTCCAGCACTCCTTCACCCAGCGCCCCAGCTTCGAGACCGACGGCCTGCCTGCCTATCTCGCGGCCCAGAACCGCCTCATCGAAGGATTTAAGGCCGCCGGCCTGCCCATAGTTCGCGTCTTCCACGTGCAGCCCGATGCCACCGGCGCCGACCCCTTCAGCCTGGAAAGCGGCCATGTGCGTCCGCTGGAAGGCCTGCGCGACTTCCAGGCCGACCTGACCGTGCACAAGACCCGCCACAGCGCCCTGGTCGGCAGCGGCCTGGACGTGTGGCTGACCCGTCACGGCATCCGCCAACTCGTCATCAGCGGCATCCGCACCGAGCAGTGCTGCGAGACGACGACCCGCCATGCCTCCGACCTCGGCTGGGATGTCATCTACGTGCCCGAGGCGACACTCACCTTCACCATGCAACACCCCGACGGCTCGCCCCTGACACCCGCCCAGTTGCGCGCCCGCACGGCCGCCGTGCTGGATGGCCGCTTCGCGCGGGTCATGGACGCAGAAGCAGCGCTGCAGGCCGTCACCGACAAGGAAGCCGCCTTTGCCTGAACTCAAGCAGGTCGTCTTCGTCCTGCAGGACGACAGCCTCGTCCTCGACTGGGCCGGGCCGGCCGAGGCCCTGCGCCTGGCCAGCCTGGAGATCGCCGCGCTGAAGCTGGACGTCCCGGCCTTCGCGCTGCGCTTCCTCGGCACCCGCACCGAGAGCAGCGGCTCGGTCGGCATCCAGCTGCAGGCGCTGGAGCCGCTGCCGGACGCCTTGCCCGCCGGCAGCTGGGTGGTCCTTGTCGGCCGCACCTCGGCGGCCGAAGCCCGTTCCAAGGCCGAGCAGCGCGAGCTGGTCGCCTGGCTGGCCCGCCTGGCCCCCGGTCGGGTCGGCCTGCGCCTGGTCACCGTCTGCTCGGGCGCCCTGCTCGCCGCGCGCGCCGGCCTGCTGGCCGGCCGCCGCGCCACCACCCACCACCAGCACCTGGACGACCTCGCCCGACTGGAACCACGCTGCGCCGTGCTGCAGGACCGCGTCTTCGTGCAGGACGGCGAGGTCTTCACCAGCGCCGGCGTGACGGCCGGCATCGACCTGGCCCTGCATCTGATCGCCGCTCACGCCGGCGAGCTGGTGGCCGCCCGCGTGGCCGAGCAAATGGCCGTGGCCCTGAGACGCGGCCCGGCCGACCCCGAGCTGTCGCCGTTGCTGGCCCACCGCCAGCACTTGAACGCCAAGCTGCACCGGGTGCAGGACGCCCTCAGCGTCGCACCGACCGAGGACTGGCCACTGGAGCGCATGGCCGACCTGGCCGCCACCACGCCGCGCACCCTGAGCCGCCTGTTCGCCCAGCACGCCGGCACCAGCCCCCAGGCCTATCTGCGCGGCGTGCGCCTGGCGGTGGCCAAGCGCTCGCTGGAGGCCGGCGCCAGCGTTTCAGCCGCCAGCGAGGCGGCGGGCTTCAACTCCGAGCTGCAGCTGCGCCGCGCCTGGGCCGCTGTGGGCTGGCCGGGCACGCCGTCGGGCGCCAGGCGCTAACGCCGCTTCACGGCGGGCCCCGGTTCGTCCCGCGCAATTGCAGTTCATCCGCCTGCACCGGCGATCCATCGCCTGGGGCTCGCAGCGGGCGGGGTCAGTGACGAAACTGCAATCACTGACACAGCAACCCCACCGGAGCCCACCATGAACACCGCCGCCAAGACCTTCATCGTCGCCATCGCTTCCGTCGTCGCAGCCGCCGCTGCCGGCGTCGGCCTGGCCAACCACACGGCCACCCCGGCCGGCGAGGTCGTGAAGCTGGAGCGCGTGGTCATCGTCGGCAAGCGCGCCGAAGCCACTACGGTGGCCCAGCTGCCGCGCGTCGTCATCGAAGGCCGTCGTGACACGACCACGGTTGCCGCGGCCCAATCGGCCGTCTGGATCGTCTGATCCTCGCGCTGCCGTCAGTCACCCACCCGCCGCTGGCGGGTTTTCTTTTGCCTCAACACAGGGAGGGCGCCCGATGCGCCGATCAAGAAGATGGATGTGCGGCCTGGCAGTGCTGATGCCTCTGGCTTCGCAAGCCCAGGTCGACCTGAAGCTGGACCGCGGCATGACCGGATCGCGCGCCCAGGTGCTGGTGCTGGGCAGCGTGCACCTGAGCGAACTGCCCGAGGGCTTCGACCCCGTCCGGCTGCAGGGCGTGATGGACAGGCTGGCCGCCTTCAAGCCCGATGTCATCACCATCGAGTCGATGACGGGTGAGGAATGCGATCTTGCCGCCCGTCACCCCACGCGCTACGGCAGCGACTATTGCTCCAGTACCGAAGTGGCCCGCAAGGCCACGGGGCTGGAGGTGCCGGCCGCCATCGCCGAAGCCGAGATGCTGCTGGCGGACTGGCCTGCGGCGCCGACGGCCGCGCAACGCCGCCATCTGGCGTCGCGCCTGCTGGCGGCCAACGACCGCGCCTCGGCCTATGCCCAGTGGCTGCAGTTGCCTGAGGCCGAACGCAAGGCCGGCGACGGCCTGGACGCCGCGCTGGTGGAGCTGCTGGGGCAGATCGCCACGCGCCGCAACGAGAGCTACATGATCGCCTCGCGCCTGGCCGCCCGCCTGGGCCTGCCACGCGTCTACGCCACCGACAACCACACCGGCGACAACGTGAGGGTCAAGGACGAAGAGAGCTTCGGCCGCGACGTACAGGCCGCCTGGAAGGCCGGCCGAGCGCCCCTGGATGCCAGAGAGAAGCAGATCACCGCACTCAAGCAGGCGAGCGACCTGCTGCCGCTCTACCGCGCCGTGAACGATCCGGCCTACCAGAAGGCGACGGCGGACGTGAACGTCAAGGCCACGATGCAGGCCAGGTCCAAGGAAGGCTATCCGCAGATGTGGGTGGCGGGCTGGGAGATCCGCAATCTGCGCATGGTGGCCAATATCCGCGAGACCTTCCGCGAGCGACCCGGCGCGCGGGTGCTCTCCATCGTCGGCGCCTCGCACAAGCCCTGGTTCGACCACTGGCTGGGCCAGATGCAGGGCGTGGACATCGTCGACGCGACGGCCGTGCTGAAACCCTAGCTGCAGCAGGCATAGAGGGCCTGCACCAGCACCGCCGCATTCGGCCCGCCGACAACGCCGGGCGCCATGCGGTTCATCATGTAGGCAAGGCAGAGCCGCCGCTCGACGTCCACCAGCACCAGCGAACCGCCCCAGCCGCCCCAGAAGCAGATGCGCTGCTCGGGGATGAAGGGCAGCGTTGCCGGCTCGGGCAGGCCGTAGCCCATGCCCATGCACAGCGGCACGCCGAGCACCAGATCGATGCCGCGGGCCTGCACGTCGAAGATGCGGTCCACGGTCGCGGGCTTGAGCCAGCGCCGGCCGGCCAGCGTGCCCTCGCAGGCGACGATGGACTGCAGCCGCGCCACCGAGCGTGCATTGCCATGGCCGTTGGCAGCGCCGATGTCGGCCCGGCACCAGTCCTCGCGATGGCTGTAGGTGGCGTCGGGCGCCGGGTTGGCCAGCGTGCGCACCATGGGGCCGGCCGGGTCCAGACCAGCCAGGTCGACCAATGTCGGCGGCGGCGGCACGACGCGGGCGACGCGGCTGTCGTGCTCGGGCGGCAGGCCGATGTGGAAGTCGGCACCCAGCGGCCCGGCAATTTCCTGGGCGAGGAAGGCGCCCGTCTTCTGCCCCGTCACCCGGCGAATCAGCTCGCCCACCAGATGGCCATAGTTCAGGGCGTGATAGCCCGAGGCGCTGCCCGGCATCCACCACGGCGACTGGGCGGCCAGCAGGGCCGTGCTGCGCTCCCAGTCGCAGAGCTCGGGCAGGGTCATGGGCTGCTCCCAGCCGCTGACGCCCGAGGTGTGGCCCAGCAGGTCGCGCACCAGGATGCCGCTCTTGCCGTTGGCCGCGAACTCGGGCCAGTAGGCGGCCACCGGCGAGTCCAGGTCCAGCTCGCCGCGGTCAGCCAGCAGCAGGGCGCAGAGGGACGTCATGGTCTTGGTGGTGGACCAGACATGGGTCAGGGTGTTGCGCTCCCAAGGGCGGGTGCGGGCTTCGTCGCACCAGCCGCCCCAGTGGTCGAGCACCAGTTCGCCCTCGACAGTCAGGGCCAGCGAGGCGCCCAGATCGTCGTCGCGCTCAAAAAGCTCGTCAAAGGCATGGGCGAGCGGTTCCCAGCGGGCTTGGTGGTGTCCCAGCAGATGCTTCATGGTGGTCTCCTCAGAAGTCGACGCTGGCGCCGAGGGCGAACTGGCGCGGCGGCGTGTAGGTGACCTGGCGCGCCGCGCCGAGGATGGGCGAGGCGATGCTCATGCTGGTGAATGCCGTGGTGTCGCCGGCGTTGCGCACATTGGCCCAGAGCTTCCAGTGACCGGCCGCCGGCCGCAGCGTGGCCGTCAGGTTGAGCAGGCCGTAGGCTCCCTGCATGGCGTCCGGCGTGTTGAACTCGGTGAAATAGAAGCGGCCGCGCCAGCTGTAGTCGGCGCGCAGCGTGCTGCGCAGGTCGCCAACGCTGCCGGCCCATTCGGCGCCGAGCGTGACTTGCTGCTTTGAGGCCTGCGCCAGTTGGCGGCCGCGCACATTGACCGGCGTCGTCGGCGCATTGCGCAGGTCGACATTGGTGAAGTCCGTGTACTTGGGATCCATCAGGCCGAGGCCGGCGGACAGGGTCAGCGCCGCGACGGGCTTGACCGCCGCCTCGATCTCCAGGCCGTCGATGCGCGCGGCCGAGGCATTGGCCAGCAGCGTCGTGGCCTGGCCGACCTGGGAGACCTGCATGTCCTTGTAGCGGCTGCTGAAGACGGCCGCGCTGAACACGCCGCGGCGCTCCATGAACTCGGTCTTGAAGCCCAGCTCGAGGCTGGACACCGTCTCCGGCTTGACCAGATGGGGCTGCAGCGCGCCGAGATTGACCGCCCCCGACTTGAAGCCATGGGCCCAGCGCGCATAGGCCAAGGTGCCGACGGAAGGCTTGTATTCGATGCCGATGCTGCCCGGTGTGCTGGTCCAGCCGTCGCTTGGGTGGCCGGTGCCGGTCAGGCCGAAGGCGGCGATGTTCTGGTATTCGTCGACGCGCTTGCTGTCATGGTTGAGGCGCAGGCCGGCCAGCAGCGACCACTGTGGGCTCAGCGTGTAGCGCAGGTCGGCATAGGCGGCGCTGGAGCGGGTGCGCACCGTGCCGCCGAGCAGGAAGCCGACACCGCCCGGGAAGGGCACGGTCATGGGCGCGCCGGGCACGATGAAGCCCAGCGGCACCTGGGTCAGGATGCTGACGTCCTGGCTCTGGTCGAACTGCAGGGCCGTGACGCCCACCAGCCATTGCAGCGGGCTGGCCTCGTCGGAAGCGAGGTGGACGTCCAGGCTCTTGTCGGTGCTGGCGGTTGCGAAGCCCGAGGTGGTGACCGCGGCCTCCGTGGTGTCGCTGTCCCACAGGCGGTCGACCTTGCTGCGGCGCCAGTTCAGGCTGGCGCTCAAGGTGTTGCTCCCCACCGGCATTTCGAGCAGCGCCTGCGCCGTATTGACCTCGACGCGATTGCTCGAACCCTGGCTCTTGACGACGCGCGGGTCGCTGCTCTGCGTGACGCCGTAGAGCAGCACCGGGATGGACACCGGGTCGGGCAGCACCGGCACGCTCATGCCGGCGTCGCGCTCGCGGTAGTGGCCGGCAACAAAGCGCAGCGTGCCGTTGCCGCCCAGCCCCGATTGCAGCTGGGCGCGCAAGGCTCGGCTGGACTGGTCGTCCAGGCGACGCGGCCCCTCGGCCAGCGGGTTGCGGGTGTAGCCGTCGGCTTGCCGAACCTGGTAGGACAGCCGCCCCTCCAGCCCCTCGGTCAGCGGGCCGGAGACGAAGCCCTCGCTCTCACGGCGGTTGTCGCTGCCCAGCAGCAAGCCCAGGCGCGCCTGGAAGCTGGAGGTCGGCAGGGCCGAGATGACATTGACCGCACCGCCGGTGGCATTGCGGCCGTAGAGGGCGCCCTGCGGCCCGCGCAGGATCTCGACGCGCTGGGTGTCGAAGAGGGCCGTGTTGGAGCTGGTCTGGTCGGACACATAGGCGCCGTCCTGGTAGAGGGCCACGCCGGGGTCGCCACCGGCCAGGATGAAGACATTGCCGATGCCGCGCACGAAGATCTGGCTGGCGCCCTGCCCGTTGGTGAACGAGGTGTTGGGGCTGAGCATGACGAGGTCGGCCAGGCCGGTGTCGCCACGCTCGGCCAGGCGGGCGCCGTTCAGCGCCGTGATGGCAACAGGCGTGGTGTCCAGCACCGTCACGCGGCGCTCGGCGGTGATGACGACGCGCTCGATCTGCTGGGTCTCGGGTGCGGTCTGGGCGGTGGCCAACGTGGACGCCACGGCCAGCGCGATGGGGCTGAGTCTGGTTCTCATGCTCTGTCTCCGGTCGCCGCGTCTAGGTGGCGGCGTGGGAGGCATGGTCGCGAGCCGGCGCCCGGCGGGCTATGGCAAATCGGCAGCCAGGACGTGCCGAATCGGAACTTCAGCGACCGTTCAGCGTCTGGCTGGGTGATTCGCCAAAGCGCTCGCGGTAGCGGGCCGCGAAGCTGCCCAGCTGCCAGAAGCCCCATTGCGCGGCGACCGAGGTCACCGTGACACCGGGCATGGCCGAGCGCAGTTCATCGCGCACGCGGTCCAGCCGGTATTGCTGCAGATAGCGCTGAGGCGACACGCCGAAGTGGCGCTCGAAGCCCCGTGCCAGCGCCCGCACGCCGACGCCAGCGGCCGCGGCGATGTCTGCCACCGAGGGTACGTCGGCCGCATGGGCGTGGATGTAGTCGCGCGCCCGCCGGGTGGACAGCGGCAGGGCCGCCGGCGCGTCCAGGCCGCGGGTGTAGCTGTTGGGCCAGGCCAGCAGCAGCTCGAACAGGGCCGCGTCGCGCAGGCTGGCCTCCATGCGCTGGGCCGCCGCATGCGGATAAGCCGGCGTGGCCGCCAGATGGCCCAGCACGCGCAGCAGGGCCGCCACCGGCGCACCGCCCGCACCGCAGTGGTCGGCAAAGCGCAGCGGCTGGGCCATGTCCGAGCCCAGCAGCGAACGGCAGGCGCTGCCCATGTCGGCGTCGGCGACGCGCAGGTTCAGCAGCTCCATGTCGCCCGACATCTCCAGCCCATGGACTTCGTCCGGCGCGATGACGCCGGCGTCGCCCGCGCCATAGAGCTCGCGGTCGCCGCTGCGCCAGACCTCGCCCTGGCGCAGATAGGAGAACACCCAATGCCCGTGGGCCTGGGGCATGGCCATGCGGGTGGAGGTGCCGTAGCGCACCTCGCCCAGGTGCAGCCGGGCGAACTCGGCGCCGCGCAGCCTCAGCGCCAGGGTGGATTCGTCCTGCACGCGCAGCGCATGCGGGCCGTAGACGCCGCAGAGCACGGCCTGGGCCTCGTCCGGGTTGGTGGTCTCGCAGACCGACACCAGCCGCGAATTGCCCAGCGCGGCCTCGACCTCGGCGCTCTGCAGAGGGTGCTCGGCACTGACGGTGGCGGCGGGCAGCATGCAGCGGTTGTAGGCCAATTCCCGCAGCACCGCCATCCGTGCACATGCGTGGACGCGACAGTCACACCCGAGACAGGGGTGACCAAGCACATCCCCTAGTTCATGCCGTCGGCAAGCTGACGGGGCATCCCGTCGCGAACGCGCCGAACTCGGTGCCCGATTTGCCGCGCCGGTCGCATCGAAGTCGTCTCACACCGCCCCGCTCCACACACTGCCGCCGCCCGCTGCCCAATGCCGGCGGACATCAACGACACAAGGAGACAACCATGATGAACTTCAAAGCAGGCCTGTGCGCCGCCGCTGCGGCCCTGACCCTTTCCCTGCCCGCCCTGGCCCAGGACTCGAGCTACACGCCCGGCTCGGTCTGGTTCTTCTCCAACATCCAGATCGAACCCGGCCACTTCGAGAAGTACATGGACTATCTGAGCACCAACTGGAAGAAGGTGCAGGAGCTGGGCAAGAAGGAAGGGATCATCGTGTCCTATCACGTGCTGGCCGTGAACGCCCAGCGCCATGGCGAACCCGACCTGGTGCTGGCCGTCGAGATCAAGGACTACCAGAACAATGCCCAGCAATTGGCCTTCCAGAAGAAGATCGAGGCCATGCTGGCGGCCGACACGCGCAAGCAGGATGTCGCCGCCGGTGAGCGTGGCGTCATGCGCAAGCTGGTGGGCAATATGCAGTTGCAGGAACTCATCCTCAAGTGACACATCAAGCAAAACCGAAGCTTGGCTCAGCGTGAGGCTGGCCGTGATTTGCCGGGCGCTGGGGACAATGCCCGGCTGAACACGGACGCCTTGCCATGCTTGAACTGCTCACCGACCCGCAGACCTGGATCGCCCTCGCCACGCTGACCGCGCTGGAGCTGGTGCTGGGCATCGACAACATCATCTTCATCAGCATCCTGGTGGACAAGCTGCCCAAGGAGCGCCAGGAAATGGCGCGTCGCCTGGGCCTGTTCGCCGCGATGTTCATGCGCATCGGCCTGCTGCTGGTGCTGGCCTGGATCGTCGGCATGGTGGAGCCGCTGTTCAGCATCCCCGGCATCGAGCGCGGCATCTCGGGACGCGACCTCATCCTCATCGGCGGCGGCCTCTTCCTGATCTGGAAAAGCACTGGCGAGATCCACGGCTCGCTGGAAGGCGAGGAAGAAGGCCATGGCGCAGGCGGCAAGGCCAAGGCGGCCTTCAGCGCCGTCATCCTGCAGATCATGATCATCGACCTGGTGTTCTCGCTGGACTCCATCATCACGGCCGTCGGCATGGTGGACGACGTGCGCATCATGATCGCCGCCGTCATCGCCTCGGTCGGCTTGATGATGCTGTTCGCCGGCCCCATCGGCCGCTTCGTGTCCAACCACCCGACCATCAAGATGCTGGCCCTGAGCTTCCTCGTCGTCGTCGGCGTCGTGCTGGTGGCCGAAGGCTTCGGCCACCATGTGCCCAAGGGCTATATCTACTTCGCCATGGGCTTCTCGCTGGCCGTCGAGATGATGAACATCAAGATGCGCAAGCAGTCGGCCAGCAAGATCAAGCTGCGCCAGCAGATTCCGGGCGGCAGCGACGACTGAAACCCGAAGCCCGCACAATCGGTGGCTTCAACACGGCCACCGACGATGAAGACAGACGGGCTGTTTCACTTTCCCGCTGCGACGCGGCACGACGCCGGCGTCGCCGCCTGGATGGAGGCGCACAGCGGCGAGCTGGGCGACATCGCCCGCCGCTGGTTCGACGTCATGCGCGGCTGCGACGGCGATGTGCGCGAGCTGCTGCACGACGGCCACCCCACGGCCTGCGCGGGCGACGCCGCCTTCGGCTATGTCAATGCCTTTACGGCCCACGTCAACGTCGGCTTCTTCAAGGGGTCGGAGCTGCCCGACCCGGCCGGCCTGCTGCAGGGTGCAGGCAAGTCCATGCGCCACGTCAAGCTCAGGCCCGGCGAGCCGGTCGATGAGAACGCGCTGCGGGCGCTGATCGCGGCGGCCTGGACCGACATGTGCTCGCGCCTGTGATGGCCTTGCGTCTGCAGCCCTTCACCGCCTTCGGCGGCCTGCCCTTCAGCCTGAGCGTGGAAGACCTGATCGCCCGGCTCGGGCCGCCCAACCGCTGCGCTCGCAACGAAGCGGCCCTGAACGAATACGACTACGGCCACAGCGTGCTGCGCTTCCAGGACGGCGGCCGGCTGGAAGAGATCACGCAGCGCGCGCCGGTGCTGCAACTGGACACCGTGGCCATCCCCTTCCCTGCCCTCGCCGGCTTCGTGCTGGCCCAGGACACCGAAGCCTTCGAGCGCGCCGGCTTCCTCGTCAGCCCGGCCTTCGGCATCGCCTTCGTGCCGGGCGAGCCCGACTGGGTCACCGCCCTGGCCCGGCATTGCATCCCGACATGGCGGGCGCTGTGAGGCGCTGGTGGCCGGCCCTGCCTGGGCGGCTGGCCCACGGCTTCTGGCTGACCCTTCAGCGAAACACGAGGTAGATCGGGAACTCCATGCGGCAGGCCTTGCCGCCGCAGACGGCCGGCACGAACTTCAGCGCCTTGGCCGCGTCGATGCCGGCCTGGGTGGCCTCCTTGGACGTGGTCTCCAGCACCTCGGTATCGACCACATCGCCCTGGCTGTCGACGGTGACGTGGAACTTGGAGACCAGGGCCTCGCCCGGCTTGGCGAAGCCCTTGACGGCCGCCACGACGCTGGCCACGCCCTGCACCGGCAGCGGCGGGCTGTTCTCCTTGGGCATGCGTTCGTAGAAGTCGCGCAGCGCCTGGCGCTCGGGTTCCGTCCACTGGTCCTGGGGCCTGGCGATGAAGTCCAGCGCGTGGTCTTCCTTGTCCTGGTACTTCTTCATCAGCTCGGGGAAGTCGGTCGCGGCCAGCTTGGCCATTTCGCCGCTGAACTGGAAGGCCCGCGTGCGCCGGGCGCTGGACAGGTCGCGCTCCACGCCATAGCGCCACAGGCCGGCATTGGTGATGCGGTCGGCCACGACGCGGATATGGGGCGTCTCGCAGAAGTTGAAGCTGTTGTTCCGGGAGATGCCGATGTGGTCCAGGCAATAGAAGCCCTCTTCAAGCTCGATGGCCTCGACGCGGCGCGGCTCCTGGAAGGACGTGCCCTTCTTGGTCTTGATCTCCTCCAGCGTGAAGCTGCTGAGCGCGAAGCCGTTGCCGGTCTCGCGCAACGAGCTGTCGAGCTGCACGGCGTCGACGCGGATGATGAGCAGGCCCGGTGCCGCCGATGCCACCAGGGCGCTGCAGGCCAGCAACGCGCCCAGGCTCCAGCCCAACACTGTTCGGTTCTTCATGCTCTGCCCTCCCAGGCCTTCTTGAATGCCGGCGATTGTGCTGACCGCCGCGTGCCGCGCTCCCAGGGGCTTGCCCTGTGCGGGATTCTCAGGTGGCCCAGATGCGCGGGTCGCTGGCCGGCAGGCCCCACAGCCGCTCGCGCCAAAGTGAACGCAGACCGCGCAGCGCGAGCGTCACGGCCTCGACCTCGTCGCCGACAGCCCGGGCCAGCAGCACGGCGCCGCGCGGACCGTCCAGCAGCGTGATGCCGCAGTGCGGCGCATCACCCAGCAGGGCGCGGCTGTCGTCCAGCAGGGCCTGCGCGTCGGCCAAGGCGCCGGTCTGGGCATACACCAGCGTGCCCAGCACGCGCCGGCCCGCCAGGCCGCAGGGGCCGTCCATCAGGGGCTTGTCCGCCGCGTCCAGCCAGCCACGGTCCAGCCACTGCCCGCTGATCTCCAGATGCTGGAGCAACCGGCCGCTGTCGAAGGGCTGGCCGGCGGCCGGCAGGCCCAGGCCCAGCACCTCGGTGGCGAACAAGCTGGCGCCGGGTGCCAGGCTCAGCCTGACCTCGTTGCGGGCGATGCAGCCGGGGTAGGCCAGGGTCTCCTGGGGCAACCATTCCAGCCGCCCGCCCTCGCCCACCGTGGCGTGCACGACCTGGGCCGCCTCGCCGGCATTGGAGCGATAGAAGCGCGTGGCCGCCGGTGTCGTCACCAGCAGATGGGCGCCGGCCTGCACATCGAGGTGGATGTCCAGCCGGTCACCGCCGACCAGGCCGCCCGGTGGATGCACCAGCACCGCCTGGGCCGCGCTGGCGCCTTCGGGATAGAGGGTCTTCAGCAGCCGCAGCGGGCCGTCGTGGCGGGCATGCACGCGGGTCGCGCCGGCGCCGTCGCGTGCCGCGCTCAGGGCCAGCCGCGCCGGCCAGCGCACCTCAGACAACGAGCAAGCCCTTCTTCTCGATGAAGGCGACGACCTCGGCCAGGCCCTCGCGGGTCTTGAGGTTGGTCATGACCCAGGGCTTGACCGGCCGCATGCGCGCCGTGTCGCCGCGCATCACGTCCAGGTTGGCGCCCACATGGGGCGCGAGGTCGGTCTTGTTGATGACGAAGAGATCGCTCTTGGTGATGCCGGGACCACCCTTGCGCGGGATCTTCTCGCCGGCCGCCACGTCGATGACGTAGATGGTCAGGTCCGACAGCTCGGGGCTGAAGGTGGCCGCCAGGTTGTCGCCGCCGCTCTCGACGAAGACGATGTCGGCATCGGGGAATTTCTCCAGCATGCGGTCCACAGCCTCGAGGTTGATGGAGCAGTCCTCGCGGATGGCGGTGTGCGGGCAGCCGCCCGTCTCCACGCCCATGATGCGTTCGGGCTCCAGCGCGCCGGCCACGGTCAGCAGGCGCTGGTCTTCCTTGGTGTAGATGTCATTGGTGACGACCACCAGGTCCCATTGGTCGCGCATGGTCTTGCACAGCATCTCGACCAGGGTGGTCTTGCCCGAGCCGACCGGCCCACCGACGCCGACGCGCAGCGGTGGCAGTTTCTTGGTGCGGTTGGGGATGGCGTGCAGCGGTGCGGTCATGAGCGGAACAGTCGTGAGTATTGGGTTTCGTGGCGGGCGCCCAGGATGCCGAGCAGCGGCGCGAAGGCCAGGGGCTCGGGCGCGGCCAGGGCGGTCGCCACGGCTTGCGGAATGGCTTGCACGAGGCGTGCCAGCAGGCGCTGGCCCGAGGTCTGGCCCAGGGGCACGCAGCGCACGGCCGCCTGCATCAGGTTCTCGGCCCAGCCGAAGGCGATGGCCTGCAGGGCCGGCTCCAGCCCGGCCCCACGCGAAGCCGCCGCGGCGCCCATGACGACGGGCCAGGTGGGCGCAGGCTTCAGGCCCTGCAGCAGCGGCAGCACGGCGGCCTCGGGCATCAGCCCCTGCATCCAGGCCAGCAGGCTGCGACCCATCTGCCGGGCCTGCTGCTGGCTTTCGCTGGTCTCGCGGGTCTGCTGCACCCAGGCGTTGAGTTCGGCCAGCCGCGTGCCGTCCAGGGCCTGTGTCGCCGCATGCGCGGCGGCGGCCACCGGCAGCTCGGCCCGCGCCTGGACCAGCTCGAGCTGGTTCAGCAGCCAGTCACCCGCGCTGGTCTCGTCATGCACGATGCCCGCGTCGACGGCGGCCTCGAGTCCTTCGGAATAGCTGAAGCCCCCCACCGGCAGGGCCGGCGAAGCCAGCCAGAGCAGATGCAGCAGCGAGTCGGTGGCGGGCGGGGTCGGCATGGGCCGATTCTGGCCCCGGCCGCCCCGCCCCGCCTTCGTGATCAGAAGTGGAAGGCGACGCCGGCGCCGTAGAAGCGCACGGTGAGGGTCTGGCGAGGGTTGTTGCTGCCGCCGACATCCATGTCGGCCCGCGTCCAGTCGGCATCGAGATGGGCACTCCAGCGGCGCGCGAACTGCCACGAGGCCGCCACGCCCACATAGGGCTTGGTCGAGCGCGTCGTCACCGAATGGGGCTGGACATCGCCGGGCGAAAACGGCGGCTGGAACCTGAGCTTGTTGGACGACAGGCCGCCACGCAGCACGGCGCTGACGCTGCTCGACAGCGGCAGCGTGTAGGCCGCGCCCAGGCTGTAGGCCTTCACGGAGGCGGAGTACTGCTGGATGAAGAGGGAGAAGTCCGACGAGATGTCGGTGTAGCCCGCTTCGATCGCCCAGTTCGGGTCAAAGCGATGGCCCAGGCGCAGCGCGAAGGCGGCGTCCACCGGGCTGCAGCGGGTGCTGGGCGGGCAGTTGAGCTCGACCTTGCCCGTGCCGTAGCTGGTGGCGACGTAGTTGGCGAGAAACGCGTCCGCGCCGGCTTGAGCGGACGCGGCGAACGAAGCACCCGCCAGCAGGGCGGCGAAAGCGAAACGGATGGTCTTCAAGAGGACTCCCTGGTTTGACAGCGCGGCATGCTAACTGCGAGACATGACGCATCAACGCCCCGGGACCATCCCGGAACCCAGGGGAAAATTGCCGGCAGCACCGTTGCCACTCACCTCGACGCCCTGCCTACACTGGGTCGAAATCAGGGAGACCCCGATGACGAATCGATCCGTCCTGGGCGGCGTGCTGGCCTTGAGCCTGGCCGCAGCGCATTCCACGACGCTGGCCTGGGAGCCGCCGCCCCAGACGAGCGCCCGCGACGTCCTGCTTGGCGCCCGAAACGACGCCCAGGAAGGCCGCCTCGCTGCGGCCGCCGAGAAGCATCTCTGGTTCCACGAGCACGTGCTGGAGCGGGAGCCGGCCATGTCGGGCGTGCGCATGTCGTTCGCCCTGTCGGACTGGGCAGCGCTGGCGCACCGCTATCCCCCCGCCATGGCCCAGATGCTCGCCGTGCGCGACAAGGCCCTGGCCCAGATCGACGCCGGCGGCAGGCCGGGCCAGCGGGCCCTCAGCGAGGTCATCCACATCAACAACTACCTCGGCAGCCAGGACGAATCGACGCGCGACGCCTTCGTGCACCTCGTCGGCCGTGACCCGGTGATGGCCGAGCGTGAGCTGCCCGACGCCCTGCCCGCCCTGATCCGCCTGAACGAGTTCGCGCTGGCGAGCCGGCATCTGCATATCGACACCGCCGTGGGGCGCGTGGAGAGCACCTACAAGGCACTCCAGGAAGCGCCGCTGCCCAGGTTGTCGGCCAGCGAGCGGGCTGACCTGATGCGCAGCCAGCAGCGCGTCATCGACGTGCTGCTGGCCCGCGTGGTGCTGGTGCTCAGCAGGGACAGGCGCGATGCCGAAGCCGAACAGGTGGTGGCACGCGGCCGCGCCCTGCTCGGCCCCGAGGCCAGCGTCCACCACATGACCCAGGCGCTGCGCGGCATCGCGCCGCCGGAAGACGGCGCCGTCTGAGGCCCGCGGGCCTCAGTGTCCGTGCTTGTGCTTGTGCTCGTGCCCGTGGTCATGGCCACAGCCGGGGCCATGCACATGACCGTGGTCGTGCCCATGGTCGTGGTCATGCTTGCAATCCGGGCCGTGCACATGGACCGGGATGGGCAGGGGCTTGCGGGCCGGCGCGGCCGCATGGCCATGGTCGTGGCCGTGTTCGTGGTGGTCATGCCCATGGTGGTGGCCATGCCCGGCACCCTCGCCGTAGGCACCGCCCTCGGGCTCGAAGGCCGCCAGGGCCTCGGTGACGATGAGATGCTGGCGGCGCAGCATGTCGGCCAGCACGGGATCGGGTTCGAACTGCAGCAGTTCGGCCTGCAGCTCCAGCGGCACATGCCGGTTGCCGAGGTGGTAGGCGGCGCGCAGCAGGTCAAAGGGGCTGCCGTGCTCGGCGCAGTGGCGCACCTGCAAGACCGGCTGGGCCGCTGCGATGACGCGCAACAGCGTGCCGTCCTCGGCCACCAGCACGTCGCCGCCGCGCAGATTCGTGCCCCGCGGCAGCACGACGCCGATCTCGCGGCCGCTGGAGTCGGTGGCAGAGAAGCGGCTCTTGCTGCGGGTGTCCCAGTCGAGCTCGAGCGCGGGCGCGCGCTTGACGAGCACGGCGGCCAGGCCGGCGCCGCCGGCAATGCGTTTGGTGGCGTGGATCATGGGCGCAAGTATCGGTGCTGGCCCGATGGCGACAGCCTGGCAGGGGTTTGGGGGGCATGATGAGGGTTTCGTCGCGCAACTCCGGCCGCCCATGCAACTCGAAACCCTCACCGTCGCCATCCAGGACCACATCGCCACCGTCCGACTGAACCGGCCCGACAAGGCCAATGCGATGAATGCCGTGATGTGGCAGGACATCCGCCGCGCCTTCGACTGGGTGGACGCCCAGGCCGAAGCCCGCGTCGCCGTGCTGGAGGGCGAAGGCAAGCACTTCACCGCCGGCATCGACCTGCAGATGATGATGGGCATCGCCCCGCAGATCCAGGACCCCTGCGACGGCCGCACCCGCGAGAGCCTGCGCCGCGTCATCCTGGACATGCAGGACACCCTGACCAGCCTGGAGCGCTGCCGCAAGCCGGTGCTCGCGGCCATCCATGGCGCCTGCGTGGGCGGCGGCATCGACCTGGTCTGCTGCGCCGACATGCGCTACTGCAGCAGCGACGCCTATTTCTCCATCAAGGAGATCGACATCGGCATGGTGGCCGACGTCGGCACCCTGCAGCGCCTGCCCAAGATCGTCGGCTCGCAAGGGCTGGTGCGCGAACTGGCCTACACCGGCCGCCGCATGGAGGCGGCCGAGGCGCGCGAGATGGGCCTGGTCAACCGCGTCTTCGACAGCCGCGAGGCGCTGCAGGCCGGCGTGCGCGAGATCGCCGCGGCCATCGCCGCCAAATCGCCGCTGTCCATCCGCGGCACCAAGGAGATGCTGAACTACGCCCGCGACCACTCGGTGGCCGACGGCCTGAACTACATCGCCACCTGGAATGCCGGCATGCTGATGAGCGAAGACCTGACCCGGGCCATGATGGCCGGCAAGGGCGCGGCGCCGAGCTTCCGCGATTGAGCGCCATGGCCCGAGGCTCCTGCTTTTGCGGCACCGTGACCGTCACGGCGCCATCGCCACTGCGCCGCCCGTCCAACTGCCATTGCGGCGAGTGCCGTCGCCTCAGCGGCGCGGCGTTCACCACCTGGATCACCGCGCCGCGCGAGCAGGTCGTCGTGGGCAATCCGGAAGGCCTGTCCTCCTTCCGTCCCACAGTCAATCTGCAGCGCTCCTTCTGCAAGACCTGCGGGTCGCACGTCATGACGGCCGACGCCCGCCTGCCTGGCGTCTACGGATTCCCGGCCGGGCTGTTCGAAGGCCAGGCCATCGAGCCGCCCGACAAGGATTATTTCGTCGACGACAAGGCCGGCTGGTACCACCTGCCGACCTGAGCCGGACGCCACAAGGCACAGGGTTTGCCGCAAGCCGACCGACAGCCCCCCCGCGCGCAGGAGATCCCGATGACCGCCCCGACGCCCTATTCCAGCAACGAACCCACCCGCGCCGCCATCGACGCGCTGCCCGGCAGCACCGTGCTCGAGTTCGGCGCCAACTGGTGCGGCATCTGCCAGGCCGCGCAGCGGACCATAGGCGACGCGCTGTCGGCCCATGCAGCGGGATCGCCGCTGCGCCATCTGAAGGTCGAGGACGGCCGGGGACGGCCGCTGGGACGCTCCTTCGGCATCAAGCTGTGGCCCACCCTGGTCGTGCTGCAGGACGGCCGCGAGGTCGCGCGCGTGGTGAGGCCGGGCGGCACCGGTGAGATTGCCGACGCCCTGGCGAAGCTGGGCGCCGCACCGACCGGCTGAGATCAACTCGACCCGAGGGCATCCCCGGGTGCTGCCGCGGGGGCGGCTTCCTAAGATCCTGCGCCTTGCCAACGCAACCGTCGAGCAGACCCATGCGCAGGATTCAAACCGTCGTGCTGGCCGGATTCGTCTCCGGCGCGGTGGACATCGTGGCCGCCTTCGCCAGCTATGCCTCCCAGGGCGCCACGGTCGAGGGCATCCTGAAATACATCGCCAGCGGCGTGCTCGGCACGGCGGCCTTGCAGGGCGGCGCGGCCGTGGCGGCCCTGGGCCTGCTCTTGCATTTCGCGCTGACCATCGGCATGGCCGCGGCCTTCCTGCTGGCGGCGCTCAGGCTGCCCGCCCTCATGCTGCGCCCCTGGCTGTGGGGAACGGTCTACGGCGTGCTGACCTGGGTCGCCATGGTCTATATCGTCGTGCCGCTGTCCGGCGTTGTCGGCTGGAAGCTGCCGGAAGGATGGAGCATCGTCAGCGGCCTGCTGTCGCACATCTTCTACGTCGGCGTGCCCATCGCCCACATCACGCAACACGGCTTGCGCGGCAGGCCGGACCAGGGCTAGCGCCCGCGCCGGCTCAACACGAGGGCGATGCCGCCGAGGATGGCCGCGGACGCGAAGGCCAGGCGCGGCGTGAGGGTCTCGGCCATCAGCAGCGCGCCGCCGAGGGCCGCAATGGGCGGCACCGACAGCTGCACCGTCGCCGCGCGCATCGCCGACAGGCCCCTCAGCGCCGCGTACCAGACGACATAGCCGAGGCCCGAGGTCAACGCCCCCGACACGATGGCCAGCGCCACGCCGGCCGCGCTGGCGTGCGCACCGCTGAGCGTCAACAGGCTCAGGCCCAGCGCGAAAGGTGTCGCGCGCAGGAAGTTGCGCGCGGTCGCCCGCAGTGGATCGGGCACGCCGCGCCCGCGCAGCGAGTAGGCGCCCCAGGCCACGCCGGCAGCCGCCATCAGCAACGCGCCGCCCAGCGGTGGCGCGCTCAAGCCCGGCGACACCAGATAGACCAGCCCGCCCACGGCCAGCATCAGGCCGGCCCAGGCCATCGGTGGGAAGGACTCACCGGCGCGCAGGCCCGCGCCGATCATCGTCACCTGGACCGCGCCGAACAGGATCAGCGCGCCGGTGCCGGCGCTCAGCGTCAGATAGGCGAACGAGAAGCAGCCGACATAGGCGAACAGCATGGCCGCGGCCAGCCAGTCGGGCCGGCCCGCGGTGCCATCGCTGGGCTGCAGGCGCACGATGAGACCCAGCGTGAGCGCGCCCGAGATCAGCCTGATGCTGCCGAAGCTGGCCGGATCGATGATGGGCTGCTGCAGGGCCAGCCGGCACAGCAGGGAATTGGCGGCGAAAGCCAGCATCGCCAGCGCGGTGAGCAGCAGGGTGCGCGCGCTGCCCTGCATCGCTACACCTGCCGGGCCACCAGCAGCGCCGCCCAGGCCAGCAGCGCCATACCCAGCGGCGCGCTCAGGCGCCGGCCCCAGGGCAGGTTCTTCTCGATGGCCATGACGGCGGCCAGCGCCAGCATCCAGCCCAGGCTGCCGGCGCCGACGGCGAACATCAGCAGCATCAGCGCCCAGCAGCAGCCGACGCAGAACAGCCCGTGGTGAGCCCCGAGCAGAAAGGCCTGCCAAGCCTGCGCCCGGCCCCTCCAATGCTCCATGACGAAGCTCAGCGGCGTGCGGCATTTCTCCAGGCAGCGGTGCTTGAGCGAGCTGAACTGGAAGGCGCCGGCGCCGGCAATGATGGCGGCGCCGATCATCCAGCCATTCAGGAACAGCAGCGGAACGCCGGCCACCCAGGCCAGCAGCACCGCGTGCACGGCGTGGGCCAGCAGCCCGAAGCCGCCCCAGACGGCCAGATAGCCCAGGCCGAGCAGGGTCAGCAGGCGGCCGCGGTCGGGCCGCTGCGACGCCAGCCGGTCGAAGGCCGTGAACAGCGGCAGCGTGGTCGGCAGCATCATGGCCAGCGTCATCAGGATCCAGGCCGCGCCGTAGAGCACGGCGGGCACGACGACGCTGCCCGCCGGGATCGCGCGGCACAGGGCGGCGACCGGCCCCGAGGCCGTCCAGTCGCCATGGTCCATGTAGCGGCCATAGGGCGAGCTCGCCCAGGCCCACAGCGCCAGCCAGGCCAGCGCGACGAGAGCGACGAGCACCGGCAGGAACACGCGGCGGTGGCGCGCGGCGTCGACCATGGGCCGGCCCGACGGCGTGGCTCAGGCATCGAAGACGAAGGTGCTCTGCAGCGCGTTGTGGCCCTTGATATCCACGTCGATGCCGATCTTGGCGTTCTTGGAGCGGTAGGTCGGCGCCTTGCCGACGAACACCGGCGCGCCCGGCACGGTGGAGAACGCCGTGTCCGACAGCGTCGTCTGGCCGCCGGTGGCGCCGAGATAGGGCTCGAGCTCGGCGTAGTAGTCCTTGCCGATGGCCAGCGTGCCCTTGCCGCCGGTCACGTCGAACTGGATGGGCGCGCGCTCCACCGACACCACGGTGCCGATCAGCTTGGCAAGGTCGGCAACCGGCCCGCCGGCCTGGCCGGTGTAGACCTTGAGCAGGGCATCCTCCTGCGCCTTGGAGGCCTTGTCGTCGACAAAGATCGCTGCCGTCCAGTTGCCCTGCAGGATGTTGCCCGGCACATGGGCCACCGCCGCAATCGTGTTGCCGCCGACGTCGACGCCGTCGACCGTGCCCTTGTCGATGCGCCAGGCGATGATGGTGTCGCAGGTTCCGTTGTCGGGGTCCTCGCCGATCCAGCAGGGGCAGAGGACTCGGCAATTGCAGACCTCGAGCAGCCGACCTTCCAGGTGATAGCTCATGGGGACCTCCAATACCGGACGCAGGGCCGCGTTTGCGGAGTGCAGCGCGACCTGCCACGGGTGAGCGGCGATGCTACGCCGCGGCTTCCGCGAGCGTCCATCCATAGCCCGACTGCCGGCCCGGGCGCGTAGTCAATATGGATGAGCCAAGCGCTTAGCATCGCCTCATGCTGAGCACGCCCCAGACCCTCGCCTTCCTCGCCACCGCCCTGGTGCTGACCGCCACGCCCGGCCCCGACAACCTGATGGTGCTGAGCATGGGCATGTCCCGCGGCCGGCGGGCGGGCATGACCTTCGGGCTGGGCTGTGCGCTGGGCTGCCTGAGCCACACCCTGCTGGCCGTCATCGGCGTCAGCGCCCTGGTGGCCGCATCGCCCGTCGCCTTCACGGTGCTGAAAGTGGCCGGCGGCGTCTATCTGGTGTGGATGGGCGTGCAGGCCTGGCGGCATGCCGGCGCGGTGCGGGTGGGGGTCGACGACGGCGACGGCACGCCGCTGCGCCAACTCTTCGTGAAGGGCCTGGTCGCCAACGCCATCAACCCCAAGGTGGTGCTGTTCTTCCTGTCCTTCCTGCCGCAATTCGTCGTCGCCTCGCAGGGCGATGTGGAGTGGCAGCTCGGCCTGCTGGGCCTGGTGTTCACGGTGCAGGCCGTCGTGCTGTTCGGCCTGCTCGGCTATTTCTCGGGCGCCGTGGGCGCCTGGCTGAACCGCCGGCCGAGCGTGGGTCAGTGGCTGGACCGACTGGCGGGCACCGTGTTCATCGGCCTGGGCGTGCGCATGATCGTCGCGCGCTGACGCTCGGCGCGGCAGGTTCTTTGGAGAGCCCTCCCGCATCCGTCGCCGCCTTGACGCGGATCAGTGCCGGCCCGCCACGGGCTGCCTAGAGTCGACGCACATTCTGCTTTGCGCGGCCCGCGCCGCGTGTCACCCATGCTCGACCCCAAGAATGCCGACGTCTGGCTCGTCGGCGGCGGCATCGCCTCGATGGCCGCGGCCAGCTTTCTCATCCGCGACGCCGGCATGCCCGGCCAGCGCATCCACATCCTCGAAGAACTCGGCATCGCCGGCGGCTGCCTGGATGGCAGTGCCTCGCCCACCCAGCCCGGCTACGTGACCCGTGGCGGGCGCATGCTGTGCGACGAGGTCTATCAATGCCTGTGGAACCTGCTGGACGGCATCCCGTCACTGGAGCAGCCGGGCATGAGCGTGCGGCAGGAGATCGACGCCTTCAACGCCAGCGTCCGCACCGAGGCGCACGCCCGCCTCATCGGCCAGGGGCCGCGCATCATCGACGCACGCCACTACGGGCTCGACGGCCGCGACCGCGCCGAGCTGACGCGGCTGCTGGCCATGCCCGAAGCCCTGCTGGGCGCGCGACGCATCGACGAGATGTTCTCGCCGCATTTCTTCCAGAGCAACTTCTGGCAGATGTGGCGCACCACCTTCGCCTTCCAGGACTGGCACAGCGCCATCGAACTGCGGCGCTACTTCCTGCGCTTCCTGCAGGAGTTCCCGCGCATGCATACCCTGGCCGGGGTGCGCCGCACGCCCTACAACCAGTACGACTCCATCGCCGTGCCGCTGCAGCGCTGGCTGCTGGCCCAGGGCGTGGACGTGCGCTTCGGCCACCGCGTGACCGACATCGACTTCGACCAGCGCGACCCCGCCCAGCGCCGCGCCACGCGCCTGCACGTGCAGACGGCCCAGGCCAGCCACACCCTCGACCTGGCGCCTGGCGACGCCTGCTTCGTGACGCTCGGCTCCATCACCGCCGACGCCACCTACGGCAGCAACAGCGAGGCGCCCCCTCTCATCCGCGATCGCCGCGACGGCGCCTGGTCGCTGTGGGAGACCTTGGCCCAGAAGGCCGACGACTTCGGTCGCCCGCACACCTTCTTCAATGTCGACGACAACAAGTGGGAGTCCTTCACCCTGACGATGCACGGCCGCACGCTGCTGGACCGCATCGCCGACTTCAGCGGCAACTCGCCCGGCACGGGCGCGCTGATGACGCTGGTGGACTCCAACTGGCTGATGTCCCTCGTCGTGCCGCACCAGCCCCACTTTCCCGGCATGCCGCCGGACACCTTCACGGCCTGGGGCTACGGCCTCTTCATCGACGCGCCGGGCAACTTCGTGGCCAAGCCCATGGCCGAGTGCAGCGGTCGCGAGATCCTGGACGAGTTGCTGCACCACCTGGGCTTTGGCGACATCCGTGCCGCCGCCCTGGCCGGCACCGACGTGACGCCCGTGATGCTGCCCTACGGCTCCGCGATGTTCGCGCCCCGCAAGCCGGCCGACCGGCCGCGCGTGCTGCCCAGCGGCGCCGCCAACTTCGCCTTCCTGGGCCAGCACGTCGAGCTGCCGGACGACACCGTCTACACGGTGGAGTACTCGGTGCACTGCGCGATGCACGCGGTGTACGGGCTGTTCGGCGTGGACAAGCCCGTGCCACCGATCTACCAGGGCCTGCACGACCCCGAGGTGGGGCTGCAGGCCCTGGCGGCCGCCTTCAGCTGAGCTCAGCGGGCCTTCAGCAGCGCCTCCATCTCGTCCATGATGCTGTCCATGCGCTTGATGACGGCCTGGTAGGGCGCCGGGGTCGCCATGTCCAGGCCGGCCTTCTTCAGCGCCTGGTAGGGCGGCACCGAGCCGCCGCTGGCCAGCAGCTTCAGGTAGTTGTCGCGCGCGCCGGGCTTGCCATCCAGGATGTCCTCGGCGAAGTGCAGGGCCGCGGTGATGGAAGTGGCGTACTGGTAGACATAGAAGGGCCGGTAGAAGTGCGGGATGAAGGCCCATTCCTGGCAGTACAGCGGGTCGATCTTCATGACCCCGGCCGCGTCGCCGTGGTATTCCTTCAAGAGCTTGCAGTAGATCTCCGTCATGCGCTTGCCGTTGAGGGCCTCGCCCTTGGCGGCGGCGTCATGGGTGTTGAGCTCGAACTCGCCGAACATGGCCTGGCGGAAGAAGGTGCCGCGCAGGCGTTCCAGCGCATAGCCGAGCTGGTAGAGCTTCTCTTCCTTGCTGCCGGCCTGGCCGCGCATGTAGTGGCTGAGCAGGACCTCGTTGGCGGTGGAGGCGATCTCGGCCACGAACAGCGAGTAGCCCGCCGTCTCGTAGGGCTGGGCGCGGTTGGCGATGGCCGTGTGCATGGCGTGGCCCCACTCGTGCGCGAAGGTGCTGACCGACTCGAACTCGCCCTGGTGGTTCAGAAACACGAAGGGCGGCGCGCCATAGACGCCGTCCTGGTAGGCGCCGCCGCTCTTGCCCGGTGCCGGCAGGGCATGCATGGTGTTGAGCTTGAAGGTGGCCTTCAGCAGGTTCTGGTAGTCCTCGCCCAGCGGCTGGGTGGCGGCCAGCGTCAGCGCCGCGGCATCGTCCAGGCTGTATTCCTTCTTCTGCGTGACCAGGGCCGGGTAGATGTCGTAGTAGTGCAGGTCCGGCAGGCCCAGCATCTGCTGGCGCAGCTTGAAATAGCGGTGCAGCGTGGGCAGGCCCTTGTGCACCTCGGCCACCAGGGTGCGGTAGACGGCTTCCGGAATTTCCTCGGCGCCCAGGCTCATGGCCACGGCGCTGGGGTAGTGGCGCAGCTTGGCCATGGTGGTGTCGTCCTGCACCACATTGCCCAGCGTCACGCCGTAGGTGTCCTCGTACTGGCCGATGGCACCGAAGAAGGCGTCGAATACCTGCTTGCGCACCGCGCGGTCCGGGTGCTGGCGCAGCAGGCCGTACCTGGTGCCGTCCACCTTCTCGGTCTTGCCGTCGACCGTCAGTTCGGGCCACTGGGTGTTGGCGTTGAACAGCAACGTGCGCACATCGCCCGTGGCGCTGCGCACCGGGGCCAGCGCGGCAATCACGGCTTCGCTCTGGGCGCTCAACGTGTGCCTGGCCTGGCGCAGGCTGTTGCGCAGGTGTTCGGCGTGCTTGTTCAAGCCCGGCTCGGCCTTCAGGAAGGCGGCCACCTTGGCTTCGCTGAGCGCCTGGATCTCCGGCTCCAGCCAGGCGATGGTGCTGTTGTACTCACCACCCAGCTGCGCTGCCAGGCCGCTGTGCTCCTGGTTCTTGTTGTCGCGGTTGTCGGTGCTCTGCTTCATGCTGGCGTAGACGCGCAGCCGGTCGTAGCGCAGATTGGCCGCGCTGAGGGTGTCCAGCCCGGCCCGCAGGCTCTGCGCGCTCTTGCCCAGCGTGCCCTTGAGCGCCGCCAGCTTGGGCAGGTCGGCCAGCAGGGCCTTGCGAGCGGCCTCCCAGTCGGCGTCGCTGGCATAGAGGGGGGTCAGGTTCCAGACGGCGGGCAGCGGCTCGGCGTGCAGGGCCCGGCCGCCCAGGGCCAGGCCGAGGCAGAGGACGAGGGGAAGAGGCAGACGCTTCATGGGAGGAAGGGGCGCATTGGAGGAGAAGCGGGCAGTGTCGCCCTGGATGGACGGGCTGACCGAAGTGACGGCGGGTAAACCCCGGGCCGTGCCGGGCCGCGACAATCGGCCGGGTTACCTGGCGCAATGCGCGATCGGGCGTCGTTACGCCCTTGTCGGTTGTCGGGCCCTAACATGCCTCGGGCCGTCGCCTTCTTGAAAATGCATCTCTCAATGAATTCCCGCTTCCCCTCCGCTCCTCTGCTCCCCGTCGTCCTTGCCAGCGCCCTCCTCGTCGCAGCGCCCCTCACAGCCCTCAGCGCCCAGCACGCCAAGCCGCGCGCTGCGGCGCACAAGCAGCACAAGCCTGCCGCAGCCGCCGAACAGGCCATGACCACCGACGCCAACGGCCAGTCGGTGCCGGTCCTCACCAACAAGGCATGGGTGCTGATGAATTTCAACACCGGGCAGGTCCTGGCCTCGTCCAACCCCGACGAGCCGCTGCCGCCGGCGTCGCTGACAAAGATGATGACCAGCTACCTGGTGGAGCAGGGCCTCAAGAACGGCAAGCTCAAGCCCACCGATCCCGTCACCATGAGCGAGAGCGCCTGGTGCCGCGGCGGCAAGGACGGCGACAGCTGCATGTTCGTGCCCCTCAACACGCAGGCCTCCCTGATGGACATGCTGCGCGGCGTGGTCATCGCCAGTGGCAACGACGCCTCCAAGGCCCTGGCCGAGCACATCGGCGGCTCGGAGTCCGGCTTCGTGGCGATGATGAACGCCGAGGCGAAGAAGCTGGGCATGGGCAAGACCCAGTTCGCGAATTCGGCCGGCCTGCCCGACCCCAACAACAAGGCCTCGGCCCGCGACCTGGCCGTGCTGGCGGCCGCCATCATCCGCAACAGCGCCGAGTACTACCCCATCTACGCCGAGCGCGAATTCACCTACAACGGCATCAAGCAGGGCAACCGCAATGCGCTGCTCTACACCGACCCCACGGTCGACGGTCTCAAGACCGGGCACACGGAAGAGGCGGGCTACTGCCTGACCGCCTCGGCCAAGCGCAACGGCATGCGCCTGATCTCGGTCATCATGAACGCCGACAGCAAGCAGGCCCGCGCCGACCAGACCCGCGTGCTGTTCAACTGGGGCTACGCCAACTTCGAGGAAGCGACGCCCGCGCAGGCCGGCGCGACGCTGGCAAGCGCCAAGGTCACCTATGGCGTGGCGCCCAGCGTCAATGCCGGCATTGCGCAGGCCTGGACCCTGGTCGTGCCCAAGGGCCAGGCGGGCGGCGTCCAGACCGCGGTCTCGCTGAACCCGGCCCTCGAGGCCCCCATCGCCAAGGGCACCGTGATCGGCAAGATCGTCGCCACGGCCAACGGCAAGCAACTCGGCGAGGCCCCCATCGTTGCGCTCGCCGACGTGGAACGCGCCGGCTTCTTCGAGCGCCTGCGCCAGCGCGTGGCCGGCTGGTTCTCGAAGTAGTCCGACGGCGGAAGGCCAACGACCGCTGCCCGCAGCGGTCGTTGGCGATGTCGGCTCAGCGCATGACGATCAACTGAACTCGCCGGTTCGTGCTGCGGCCTTCACGCGTGCGGTTGTCGGCCAGGGGCGCCGATTCGCCATAGCTGATCGTCGACATGCGCGCCAGCGGCAGGCCGGCGCGGGACAGGTGCAGGCGCACGGCTTCGGCCCGTTGGAGGCCCAGCTGCTGGTTGACGGCGTCGCTGCCGGTCGAGTCGGTGTGGCCCTGGATCTCGATGTACACCGGCTGGTTGTCGGCCTTGAGCTTGGCGACGAGCTGATCGAGTTCCTGGCCGGCCTGCTCGGTGAGCTGGGCGCGGCCCGAGCTGAACCTGATCTTGTCGTCGGTCAGCACGGTGCTCATCAAGAGGCCGGGCGGCTTGGGCAGGTTGTTGAGGATCTGGGCTCGCTCCGCAGCGTCCTTTTGCAGGGCCTGGATGCGCGCCTCGCTGCCCTGCAGCCGGCCATCCAGGGCCTTGAGGCCGTCGTCATGCGCCTGCACGCGGGTGCCGAGGCCGTCCACGCTGGTCTGCACCGGAGCGACGGTCTCCTTGACGAATTCCTTGGTGGCGCAAGCGCTCAGCAACAGGACGCTGCTGGCGACGATCAGGGGCGAAAGTCTCGACATCGATGGACTCGGGGAGTGGAAAAGAGGTGCGACTCTAGGCAGTCCCCGGGGCCAAACGTACCGAGCTGTGAACAATTGCCGGCGCCATTAACCGGGCCGAACAAAGCCTTACCGTTCTGCGCTGCGGCGCCCGGCTCCTGCCTGCGGTGTAGCGCATGCAGGCCCGCGCTGATCGGGTGTCCCGCGCACCGCCCCATCTGCAACAAGGGTTGCCCTGTCCCATGTTCAGGGGCTTCAAAAAATGGAATCCGTGCGGGGTGCAACCCGGCCCTCGCCACCGCCCCTAGTTTGAACCTGGCGCGTTGACGGTTTGTCACGTTTCGGCGCTCCTCGTTTCAGCAGAATCGCACCCGAACAAAAAGGGGGGGAAGGTATGTCGGGTTCCAAAGGGGACAGGTCTTGCCGACCGTGGCGCTGGCTGAACACGCTGGCTCTCGCCACCGCGCTTCAGGCCTGGCTGCCCGGCGCAGCGGGCGCTGCGGTGATTTCGATGACACCGGCGACGCAAACGGTGGGCCTCGGCGCTCAGGTGGCGCTGACCGTGCAGGTGTCCGACGTGCTGCCCGCTGGGCTGGGCGGCTACGACTTCACGCTGCGCTTTGACCCGGCCGTACTCGGCTTCGCCAGGGTGCAGGATGCCCAGCACCTCGGTGTGGCCATCGGTCTCGCGGCCAACGATGTCGGCGGCGGCGTGCTGCTGTCCGACTTTTCCTTTGAGCTCACGTCCGACCTGCTGGCCCTTCAGGCACCGGCCTTCGACCTCTTCACGATCTACTTCGATGCCCTCGGTGTCGGCACCTCGGCCCTCGACATCGACGCCCTGTCGACCTTCGATGCCGACGGCAATGCGGTGGCCTACAACGCCGTCGGCGCGTCGGTCACCGTGGCGCCGCGTGGCATCCAGCTGCCGGAACCCGCCAGCCTGGCCCTGGTGATGCTGGCCCTGCTGGCCATGCGCTACGCCCGGCCGTGGCGACAGCGACGGCGCTGACCCACCCCTCATCCTGATCGTCCGTCTGGTTTTTGCCGCCCCTCTTCCTGAGGGGCTAGGCGGCCCTTTGGCCGCGCCTGGGAAGGAACTCCGTATGCGCTCCCTCAGCACCTCCTTTGTCCGCGTCTTGCTGGCCGTCCTGTTGACGTCGCCGCTGGCCGCGCAGGCCGCCCTCAAATGCGATGTCGACAACAACGGCCGCATTGACAAGGTCGACCTGGCCCTGATCCAGGCTGCCATCCAGGCGGGCAGCCCGGTGAGCGGACCGGATGATCCGAGGGACGCCGACAACAATGGCGTCATCAACTCCGGCGACGGCCGCATCTGTGCGCTGCGCTGCAAATACGCCCAGTGCGCCACGAACGGCGTGCCCGTGGCCAACGCCGGCCCCGACCAGACCGCCCGGGTCGGCGACAGCGTCACGCTCAGTGCCGCCCTCTCCAGCGATCCCGACGGCAACGCGCTGACCTACCGCTGGACCCTCGTCAGCCGGCCCGCCGGCAGCGCCGCGGCGCTGTCCAGCGCGAGCGCGATGACACCGGGCTTCACCATCGACCGGCCGGGCAGCTATGTGGCCGAACTGGTGGTGAACGACGGCACGCTGAACAGCGCGGTCGACAGCATCACGGTCAGCACCGTCAACTCCGCGCCGGTGGCCAACGCCGGCCCGGACCAGAGCGCCCGCGTGGGCGACGTGGTGGTGCTCGACGGTCGTGCGTCGTCGGACATCGACGGCGACGCGCTGAGCTACGCCTGGCGCCTGGTGAGCGCCCCCGTGGGCAGCACGGCGGCATTGGACAACGCAACCCTGGTCCAACCCCGCCTGACGCTGGACAAGGCGGGCAGCTACGTCTTTGAGCTGGTCGTGAACGACGGCAGCGCCGCCAGCCGCGCGGCCACGGTCCATGTCTCGACGATCAACTCCGCCCCGGTGGCCCGTCCCGGTGCCAACCGCTCGGTGGCGCTCGGCGCGCAGGTGGTGCTCGACGGCAGCGCCAGTACCGACGTCGATGGCGATCCGCTCAGCTTCGCCTGGTCGATCCTGAGCCGCCCGGCGGGCAGCAGCGCCACGCTTTCGAGCGCCACGGTGGTCAATCCGAACTTCGTGGCCGACAAGCCCGGCAACTACGTGGTGCAGTTGATCGTCAACGACGGCCTCGTCAACAGCCCCGCCGCGACGGTCACCATCGGCACCGACAACGCCGCACCGGTCGCGAACGCCGGACCCGACCAGACCGTGGCGCTGGGTGCCAAGGTCCTGCTGGACGGTCGCAGCTCGCTCGACCCTGAAGGCGCGCCGCTGGCCTATGCCTGGTCGCTCACCAGCCGCCCGGCGGGCAGCACGGCCACGCTCGACAACACTGCGCTGTCCAGCCCCAGCTTCACGGCCGACAAGCCGGGCAACTACGTGGCCCAGCTGATCGTCAATGACGGCAGCCTGAGCAGTACGCCCGACACGGTCGTCGTCTCCACCATCAACTCCCGCCCCGTGGCCGACGCCGGGGCAGCGCAATCGGTGGCCACCGGCAGTTCGGTGAGCCTGGACGGCAGCGCCTCGCGCGACGCCGACGCGGATGCCCTGAGCTTCGCCTGGTCCTTCACCACCAAGCCTGCCGGCAGCACCGCGGCCATCTCGCCGGCCAACGCCGCGCGGCCCAGCTTCGTCGCCGACAAGGACGGCATCTACGTCGCTCAGCTGATCGTCAGCGACGCCTCGCTGGCCAGCGTGCCCGCCACGGTCACCATCACGGCCAGCACGGCCAACCGCGCTCCCGTCGCGGCTGCGGCGGCCACGCCGTCGAACGTCGCCGTGGGCGCCACCGTCGCGCTGAGCAGCACCGGCTCGTTCGATCCTGATGGCACGCCGCTGACCTATGCGTGGAGCCTGGCGACGCGCCCGGGTGGCAGCCTGGCCACCGTCAGCAATCCGAACGCGGCAAACGCCAGCTTCGTCCCCGATCTGCCCGGCAGCTACAGCGTGCAGCTCGTCGTCTCGGACGGTTCGCTGACCGGCAGCGCGCTCGCCAGCATCACGGCCACCGCGAGCAACCGGGCGCCGAGCTTCGCCAGCGTCCCGGTCACGGTCGCCACCATCGGCGCCCCCTATGTCTATGCCGCCAGCGCCACGGACCCCGATGCCGGCGACACGCTGAGCTTCTCGCTGATCACCGCGCCGACCGGCATGAGCATCGACGCCGCCACCGGCGTGATCCGCTGGACGCCCACGCCTGCTCAAGCGGGCAACGCCGCCGTGACGGTCCGCGTCACCGACGCCGGCGGCCTGTTCGCCACCCAGTCCTTCAGCATCACCGCCTCCAGCGGGCCGACGCCGCTGCAGCTCGCCGCCAGCCTGTCCACTGCGGTGGCCAACCCCGGGCAGGCCGTCACGCTCACGGTCCTGGTGAGCGGCGGCAACGGCGGCGCCGTCACCCGCACCGCGATGCTTGACGGCGTGGCGCTGACGCTCGACGGCGCCGGCAGCGCGACCTTCAGCGCGCCTGCCACGGGCACGCACCGCATCGACGTGCGCGCGGAAGGCGTGGCCGTCAACGGCGTCACGCCGGCCCCCCAGACCCAGCAATTGCTGCTGACGGTGCGCGACCCCGGCGACGTGACGCCGCCCACCGCGGCCATCACCAGCCCCGCGGCCGACAGCGAAATCCTGTCCGCCGTGCCCGTCACCGGCACCGCCACGGACGCCAGCTTCGCCTACTACCAGCTGCTGCTGCGCCCGGCGGGCGCGCCGAGCAGCGCCTGGGTCGAGATCTACCGCGGCCTCACCCCGGTCAGCAACGGCACGCTGGGTTCCATCGACCCCAGCACGCGCGCCAACGGCAGCTACGAACTCGCCCTCAAGGTCGTGGACGTGAACGGCCAGGCGACCCTCGCCTCGGTTCCCTTCGAGATCACGCGCGACCGCAAGTTCGGCGCCTTCCGGCTGAGCTTTGCCGACATCCGGGCCGATGCCAGTGGCATGCCGCTGATGCTGACCCGCACCTACGACAGCCTCAAGAAGGACGTCAGCAGCGACTTCGGCTACGGCTGGAGCATGGCCGCGCAGGACGTGAGCATCCGCAAGAACATGGTGTTCGGCCTGCAGTGGAACGTGATCCGCAGCGGCCCCTTCAACCTGTGCCTGCGCCCTGCCGGCTCACGCCGCGTCACGGTGTCCTTGCCTGATGGCGGCATCTATCGCTTCCAGGCCCGCAACGAGCCGGAGTGCGCCTTCGGCACGGTGCCGGATCTCAACGTGGTGCTCGACCCCCTGCCCCTGCCCGTGGGCGGCAGCGCCGGCGCCGGCGCCGGCGTGGGCCAGCTGTCCATCGTCCTCAATGACACCGTGATGGCCGCCGGCGGCCAGCTCGTCAACGTGGACACGGGCGACGTCTGGAATCCGACCGACTTCATCTTCACCGACGCCCAGGGCGTCAAGTACAACCTGCGTGAAGGCACCGGCGTGCTCAGCATGACCGACCTCTACGGCAACACCGTGACCTACGGCGCTGGCGGCATTTCGCACAGCAGCTCGCTCGCCGTCTCGCTCACGCGCGACGCGCAGGGCCGCATCACGCGTGCCACCGACCCGGCCGGCCGCGCCATCACCTACAGCTACAACGCGGCGGGCGACCTCGCCAGCATGACCGACCGCCTCGGCCAGGTCAGCTACTTCCAATACGACACCGTCACCCGCCCCGCCGGCGCCGGCGACAGCGGCAGCGTCAACAGCGGCCATCTGCTCGCCAGCATCACCGACCCGCGCGGCGTGGTCGTGACCCGACAGCAGTTCGACGACAAGGGCCGCCTGATCGGACTGGCCGACGGCAACGGTGCCGCCGCCACCCAGACCTTCGACGAAGTCGCCAACCAGCAGCGCGTGGTGGACCGACGCGGCAACGCGACGGTCTACAGCTTCGACGCGGCCGGCAACGTCACGCGCATCGTCGACGCCAAGGGCGGCGTGACCGACATCACCTACGACGCCAACGGCAACGAGCTGACGCGCAGCAACCCGCTGGGGTATGTGACGACCAAGACCTTCGATCCGGTCACCGGTCAGCCGCTGACAGAGAAGGACGCACTGGGACGCACGACGACCGTCACCTATGCCTCGGGTGCGAGCGGCTACCAGCGGATGAACCCGATCACGGTCACCGACCCCCTGGGGCGGGTCACGACACTGGGCTACGGCGGTGGCGAGAGCATTCCCGGCTCCGAGCCCAGCAGCGTCACCCTGCCCTTGGGACGGACCATTTCCGCCGGGGTCAGCCTCAAAGGACAACTGACGGCCATCAATGTCGGCGGGGTCAGCACGAGCTACGGCTACGACGCCAAGGGCCGCCGCAATCGCGAGACCGATGGCCTGGGCAACATCAAGAGCTACACCTTCGACGACAACGGCAACGAGCTCACCAGCAGCCTGACCCGCACCGTTGCGGGCGTCACTCGCACCGAGACTGTCACGCGTGTCTACGATGCCGGCAATCGGCTGACCCAGGAGACCGATGCCGCCGGGTCGGTGCGCCGCTATGCCTATGACGGTGCCGGCAAGGTGACGACGGTCACCGACGCGCTGGGCCGAATCACCCGCAACAGCTACGACGCCAATGCCCGTCTGGTCCGCACGGACTACGCGGACGGCAGCGCCGAGCAATGGGCCTACGACGCCAACGGCAACGAAGTGTCGATGACTGATCGCCAAGGCCGCGTGACGACCAAGGCCTACGACGAACTCAACCGCCTTGTTCAGACGCGCTTCTCCGACGGCAGCACCAGCAGCCTCGAGTACGACGCCGCGAGCCGCCTTGTCGCCGAGGTCAATCAACTCGGCGCACGACGTGCCAACGAGTACGACGCCGGCGACCAACTGACCGCCAGCACCGACGGCAGCGGCCGCCGCACCCAGCACAGCTACGACCTGGCCGGCAACCGCACTCAGACCGTGCTGCCGGATGGTCGCGTGGTGGCCTATACCTACGACGCCCTGAACCGGCTGACCCGTACCGACTACCCTGACGGCAGCGCGACGTCGGCCACCTACCGCCCCGATGGCCGCGTGGCGACGCTGACCGGCGCCCGTGGCGTGGTGTCGACCTTCAACTATGACGCACTGGCACGCCTGACCAGCGTGCAACAGAGCGGCGTGGCGGCTCCGACGACCTACGCCTACGACGAGACCAGCGCCCGCACGGTCCAAGGCGATGCACTCGCCCGCCAGGTCCAATGGCGCTACGACACCGTGGGCCGGCCGGTCAGCCGCATCCTGCCCGACGGCGCGACGGAAACGTTCAGCTATGACGCCGAGGGCCAGCTCACGGGCCACACGACCTTTGGTGGCCAGGTCATCGCGCGGACCTATGACACGCAGGGCCGTGAGCTCACGCGCAGCATCCCCGCCACGGCCGGCACGCCGGCTCGCAGCATCAGCTTCACCTACAACGCCGACGGCCAGCGGGCGACCCTGACGGAGACCGGGTCCAGCAGCAGCCAGGGCACCACGACCTACAGCTACGACAGCGTCGGCCGCCTGAGCCAGCTCGCGGGCCCGCAGGGCACGCTGACCTGGGCGTACGACGCAGCTGGCCGCATCACCCGACGCGGGACCGCCGAGGGCAACACGACCTACAGCTACGACGCCGAGGGCCGCCGCAGCGCGTTGACCGCACCGGACGGCAGCACGACGACCTACGCCTATGACACCGCGGGGCGTTTGACCCACAGCGAGCAACTGCTGGCCGCCGGCGTGACCTTGACCACCGACTGGCGCTACGACGCACAGGACCGCCAGGTCGCCATTGCTCACGGCAGGCGCACGGGTGCAGGCACGACGCTGATTGCAGGCCAGTCCATCAGCCGCGGCGCAGGCGGCGCGGTCAATCGCATCGACAACTTCGACGCCGCATCCAGCTACGACGCCGCAAGCGGTGCCTTCACGGGCACGCCGGTGCGGGTGCAGACCTTTGCCTACGACGCGAATGCCCGCCTGACGGCTGAGAACAACTACAAGGGTGCGCAACTGGCCGCATGGCTGGCCAACAACACCCAGCCGGCGACCCAGGCCACCGGCTACAGCTACGACGCGGTCGGCAACCGCACCGGCAAGACCATCGTCACGCCCGGCGGAACGACGGCCATCGCCTACAGCTACGACAGCAACGACCGCCTCACCAGCGAGACACGCACCGCCGTCGGCGGCGGCACGACGACCACCACCTATGCGTGGGACGCCAACGGCAACCTCGCCAGCAAGCAAAGCCCGACGGAGTTCACGGGCTACCGCTTCGACGCCGAGAACCGCATGATCGAGGTGCGCCGAGGCACCAGCGCCGTGACAGCGACGGTAGTGTCGAGCTATGCCTATGACGCCGATGGCGCCCGCGTGGGCAAGACCACGCCGGGCGGCACGACCAAGTTCCTGATCGACCCCACGACGGAATGGTCGGACGTGGTGCTGGAAAGCACCGGCACGCAACGCGTGGCCTACGTCTGGGGTGATGCGCTGCGCCAGCAGACCCGTGGCGGCCAGGGCACGCTGTTCGGCAGTCCGACCGAGGACCTCATCCCCCTGGCCGGCCACCTCGGCACGCCGCTCGCTGCGATCGATCGCAGCGGCGCGGTCGTCGAGACCACCGAGGCCAGCGCTTTCGGGGAGTTGCTCAATACAGCGCCCCGACTCAACCACCAGTTGGCGCAGGCTTACTGGGACGCTCCTGCCGGGCTGACCTACCTGCGGGCTCGTTGGCTCGACGTCAACACCGGACGCCTGCTGTCGCTGGACCCGCTCGACGGCACGCTCGCCCAGCCCACGTCGCAGCACAAGTACACGTACGCCGCCAATGATCCGGTGCACAACACCGATCCCAGCGGTGAAACGAACCTCGTGGAACAGGGGGTCGCCGCCGAGGGAGAGAGCACGCTCGCCAGCGCCGCTCAGGCCAGCATCCGCCAGGCTTTCGCCAAGGCGGGCTGCGATCTGGGCGCCGGCCTGGGCATGGAAGTGACCAGGCAAGGCATCTACATCCTGATCGATGCCGCGGGCGAGTTCTATGTCGGCCAGACCAGCCGTCGCTTCAACACACGGTGGCGAGAGCATGTCCGTGAAGCCAAGAAGAGCGCTGAAGTGGCCTGGAAGGCGACCTCGCAGATCGTGGCCAAATTCCCCATCCCGGGAGTAGGCGCGGCCCTCAACAAGGCCGAGCAGTTGGTCATGGATATCCTTGAGCGTGAAGGCAAGGTCCTGCTCAACGGCCGCCGCCAGATCACGACGTCCAGCCGGGCCGACTACGAAGCCTTCAAGAAGATCATCTGCCCCAAACTCTAGGAACAGTCCGTTGAGCTCAGAAATCCGCACCCTCCAGAACCGGGACCAGTCGCGCCTGCTGCGGCTGGAGGCCCTTGATGAGGCCGCCCGGCACGCGCTGGCGGGCGGCGACTACGACGGTGTAGAAGTCGCGGCGGACTTCGGAAGCTTTGAGCAGCTGGCGCCCTGGCAGCACAACATCCGTTGGCTGTTCGCGCCGCAGGCGGCGTCGGCGGATGGCCTGGCCCGGCTCGAATCGCTGGAGCGCATCAGCTTTGTCGGCAGCCAGCTGGGGTATGACTTCGACTACAAGTCACTGCCCCATCTGAAGGTCTTTGAATGCGGTTCGGCCGCCAAGGTCCGCCCCAAGTTGCTGGACCATCCCCGCCTCGAAATCCTGGAACTCGCCGGCGGCAGCCTGAAGGATTTCTCCGCCCTGCCCCATGCCGTCGCCTTGCGAGCCCTTCTGTTGGAGAGCTGCAAGACCCAATCGCTGGCTGGCATCGAAGCTTTCAGCTCACTGCACGAGTTGCGCCTGCTGGAAGCCCGCAGCCTGGTCGACATCTCCGCATTGGCGTCCCTGCAGGCATTGGAGATCCTGGTCATCACGGCGGCCGTCAAGCTGCCGGACGTCGCCGCCCTTGAGCAGCTGCCCAGCCTGCGCTGCTTGCATGTGGAAGCCAAGGCGGCATCGATGGCCGACCTCGGCATCGTTGCAATGATGCCGCGCCTGCAGACCCTCAACCTGTGGGTGCCCGTACGAAGCATCGATTGGCGCGCACTCGCGAGCCATCCGGCCCTGTGCGAGATCGGCCTGCAATTGGCACCGGGCCAGCAGTTCGACGCCGATGAGGTCATCCGCGCCCACTTCGAGGCAGCTGGGCGGGCGGTCAGGAAGCTGACGAAGTTCTCAGGCGCCAGCCCGCAGATCAAGCTGGAACTTGATCCGCCGGCTGGCCGCTCGGCCGAGCCCGGCTTGGGCAACAACCTGCGCCGCCTCTCAACCTACCTGGCCCACGCCCGCACTTGACCGCCCCACGCTGCGGCCGACGCTGGTTGCTGCTCGCTGCCTCGGCGACCCTCGCGGGTTGCAAACCGGATCAGGGCCTGAGGCGTTCGCCGCTGACGATGAAGGACATCCATGCTGGCTACGCGAGCGGCCCGGCGGACTGGCTGGCCTTTCTGCGCTGCTGGCGCGAGACGGTTCAAGCGCGCCTGGCCAGGCGTCCCGGCTACTCCGGGCTTGGCGCCTTGCCACCCGAAGCGAACCTGGTGGCAGACGCGCCCGGCGACGTGGCCGAGGAGGTCGCGCGCCTGCAGGATCGCCTCAAGGTCCAGTTGCCCCAGTCCTACCTCGACTTCGCCCGGGCGCGCCGGGGACAGGGCTGGGTCATCGAAACCTTTGCCAATGCTTCCGCCATGGCCAAAGGGACTGGCGAGGGCGTCCTGCCACTCGCCAAGATCGGGAAGTTTGCCGATGTGGACGCCGCCACATGGGGTATCTGGAAGCGAGACGGGTCCAGTGGTCGCGCCATTCGGCCCGATGAGTACTACCGCTACGGCTACCAGTCCGACATGAGTCGCGTGCAAGACAGCGCCCTCTTCGATGTCGAGGCCCTGCAGCACATGATCAAGATCGGCGATCTCGACCAGGGTGCGGTGCTGCTCTTGAATCCGCGCGACATCACGGCCGACGGCGAGATGGAGGCGTGGATGCTCTCCTTCCGGACCCACGCCCAGCGGTTTCGGTCATTTGCCGAGCTGATGCAGGAGCTGGCCTATGTCGACACCGACCCCGACCACGCCGAATCGGCACTGGTGGTCCCGCGGGTCTATGAGCGCTGCCCCTGCGTCAAGCTGCTGCGCACGGCCGCCAGCGCCTGAACGGCAGCGCAAGGTTTCGACGGCGCCGTCGGATGAACGGGGCGGCGGGGCGAGGCGATGGCGCCTGGCGGTCTCCTCATGCGTCGGCCCGACGCTAGGCGCCCACCCGGCACCCCGTCAGCCCATGAGAACCGCTGATCCCCGGCGTGCCCCGAATACGTCCTTGCACCGCAGGTGTCGCAGTCGGCGCCCGGGTCTCGCCAACCCCTCCCCTCAGCTGACGATGCCGCGATTTCTCAAGGCCTCGATCTGCTCGCCGCTCAGCCCCAGTTCCTTCAGCACCGCGTCCGAGTCCTGGCCCAGCGCCGGCGCATTGCGGCGGTGGCCGCCCGGCGTGGCGGACAGCTTGGGGCAGATGCCCGGGACGTCGAGGGCCTTGCCGTCGGGCAACTGCACCTGCTGCAGCATGCCGCGCGCGCGGTAGTGCGGGTCGGCCGCGATGTCGGCCACCGTATAGATGCGCCCGGCCGGCACCTCGGCGCCTTGCAACGCCTGCAGCACCTCGTCCACGGTGCGCTGCGCGGCCCAGTCGCCAATAGCCTCGTCGATCTCGGCCACCCGCGCCACGCGGCCGGCGTTGTCGGCCAGCGCCGGGTCGCGGCCGAGGTCGTCGCGGCCGATCAGCGTCATCAGCCGGCGGAAGATGCTGTCGCCATTGCCCGCGATCAGCGCATGGCCGCCGTCGGCGCAGCGATAGGCGTTGGTGGGCGCAATGCCCGGCATGGCGCTGCCCGCCGGTTCGCGCACCACGCCGAAGGCGCTGTATTCGGGCAGCAGGCTTTCCATGCAGTTGAAGACGGCCTCGTACAGCGCCACGTCGATGACCTGGCCCCGGCCGGTGGCGTGGCGGTGCTGCAGCGCCAGCAGGATGCCGATGACGCCGTGCAGCGCGGCCAGCGTGTCGCCGATGCTCACACCCACCCGCACCGGCACCCGGCCGGGCTCGGCCGTCAGGTGGCGCATGCCGCCCATGGCCTCGGCCACGACGCCGAAGCCGGGCCGGTCGCGGTAGGGCCCGGTCTGCCCGTAGCCGCTGACGCGCAGCACGATGAGGCGCGGATTGGCGGCCAGCAACTCGTCGGGCCCCAGGCCCCAGCCCTCCATCGCACCGGGGCGGAAGTTCTCGATCAGCACGTCGGCCTCGGCCGCGAGACGCCTCACGATGTCCTGTCCCTCGGGCTTGCGCAGGTCCAGCGCCAGCGAGCGCTTGTTGCGCGACTGCACCTGCCACCACACCGAGGTGCCGTCCAGCAGCAGCCGCCATTGGCGCAGCGGGTCGCCGGCACCCGGCGGCTCGATCTTGATGACCTCGGCGCCGAAGTCGGCCAGGGTCTTGGCGGCAAAGGGGCCGGCGATCAGCTGGCCGAGTTCGATGACCTTGAGGCCGGCGAGCGCGGCAGGGGTGGCCGAGGCGATGGGGGGCGTGGAAGCAGCGGCGCTCATGGGGTGGAGTGTCCGGCGGCCAGGCCGCGGGAGCATCCGGATCTGGCGCGCGGAGGCTTGGTTGGAGGCGAAGACAGCGCACGCTGCTCGGCTGCGCTTCGCAGGCGCTCACCTGAAGCCGACGGGCTACCATCTCCTGCCAAACTGCCCAGTTGGCCACTCGGAAAGGATCTCTTGGTGCACACCCTCCGACGTCTCCTCATGCTGGCCGCGTTGGCGCTGCCAGCGACCCTCTGCCAAGCCGTGCCGACGCTGGACGATGAACTCCGAGACCTGCGCCTGGCCGAGGGCGAGGGCATCGTGGTGGTGCAGTCGCACGCCCCCAAGAGTCGCATCGGCAGCCAGCCGCCCAACTGGATGGGACTGTGGGTGCACCGCGACGGGGAGAAGCCTCGGTTGATCGAGAACCTGGCGAACGAGAAAGACGACCACTCCCTGTTCATGGGCAAGCTGCCGGCCGGGGAGTACCAGCTCAACCGGTTCGACGTCATTCTGCGGCAGCAAACCTCCAGCACCATCGGCAGCAAGGCCGCCCACAACCTCGCGCTTCGCAACCAGATCTCGAGCCAGATCTACTCGCTCCCGCTGGATGCCAACCGCCGCTTCGTGGTCCAGGCCGGCGCGCTGTCGGACCTGGGCGCGGCGGTGACCCTGCCCACCGAGGTGGCGTCCGTGGTGTTCAGGGATCGCGACCAGCAGCTGATCAGGCAGCCGGTGCAGGTGATGTGGATGCAGTCGCCGCCGGAGTCCGATCGCCTGGCGAGCCTGCTGCGCGAGCGTCTGCCCAAGCTGCAGGTGCTGAAGCCCGGCGAAGCCTGGCTCAAGGGCCCACTGGTCTCTTCCGAGCAACTGGCTGCCAGCCTGCCGACCCTGCGTGGCCTGAGCACCACCGCGCAGTGGTCTCGCGAAGGCGTCATCTACACCGCCGAGGGCCTGGGCCACATCCGGCGCCTGACGAAGGACGGTGAGTCGAGCTGGACGGGCACCGGCCTGACCGGCGCGGTGACCGCCGTGGGCGTGGGCAATGACGGCAGCCTGGCGGCCGGCACCAGCCTCGGCCTGCTGGCGATCCGCCCTGCCGGCGACACCGCCTGGCGCACCCTGCCCCTGCCCCAGGTGCAGAGCACGCCGATCGCGATCAGCCTGGGCAGCGCCGGCATCCACCTGCTGGTGCGCCGTGGCAAGGACGTGCAGTTGCTCTACAAGGCCACACAGGACGCGAGCGAGCCCTGGACCCCGCTGCGCGCCTTCAGCATCAGCGCCGTGGGCCGGTCACGCTTCGAGTTGCAGGTGACGCCCGAGGGCATCAGCGTGCTCGAAGAGGCGGTGGGCTGGTTCGCAAACACGACGCTCCACTTCTGGGACGCCAAGAGCAAGGCCTGGAGCCAGGCCGAGGTGCCCACCTTCGGCGCGGTGACGGGCTTGTCCACGCTCACCCCTGAGGCCCAGGTCGTCAATGCCAAGGGGCACCGCAGCAACCCGCAGCTGATGCAGGTGTCGACCGACCACGGCAAGTCCTGGTCCGAAGCCCCGGGGCCTGATTTCTTCCGCACGATCCACATGCAGTCCCGCACCCAGGGCTTCGCCTCACGCCTCGACTCCGACCCGCGCAAGGTGAGCGTGTCGCCCGTGTACTCGCTGTGGCGGACCGAGGACGGTGGTCTGAACTGGCAGCGCGTCGGGCCGATTCCCGAGCCGTTCAACCGCGTCTTCCGGATGTCCAACGAGGTGTTGATCGGCGTGTCGGGCGACGGCGTGTTGTATCGCTCTGCGGACGCGGGGGCGGCCTGGGTGGAGATTTGAGGCCGTCCTGACCGGCGGTCAGCCCGCGGCGGGCTGGGCCGGAGCGGGCGAAGCTCGAAAATTTGGAACTGCCCCGCACTCGCCCCCTCGGGCCACCGGCAGGAGCGTCTTGGCCATGCCCGGCTTCTCGAGATTGACCTGCCCTGGCTGCCCCCTTGCGCCACCGCTCGACGTGAAACCAGCATCCAAGACGCGCAGAGAATCGCGGGGCAGCCACTGTCCGGTACGTTTCCCATGCGCATCCAAATTGCCGCCCTTCTCCTCTCCACCCTCGCCGCTCATGTGCAGGCGGATGTCGTCGTGGTGAGCGCCGAGCGCCTGCTCGACGTCGCCAGCGGGCGCTATCTGCCTCGCCCGCAACTCGTCATCACCGACGGGCGCATCACCGCCGTCGGCAAGCAGGGGGATGCCATGCCCGCCGGCGCACGCCGCATCGACCTGCCGGGCCTGACCCTGCTGCCCGGCCTGATCGACATGCATGTCCATCTCACCGGCGACCCGCGCTACAGCGGCTATCGCGGCCTGGAGTTCACCGACAACTTCTGGACCGTGGTGGGCGTGGCGAACGCCAAGAAGACGCTGGAAGCCGGCTTCACCACCGTGCGCAATGTCGGCTCCGCCAACTATGACGATGTGGCCCTGAAGCAGGCCATCGAGCAGGGGCATGTGCCGGGCCCGCGCATCGTGCCGGCGACCTACGCCATCGGCGCCACTGGCGGCCATTGCGACAGCACCGAGTTCCCACCCTCCATCCAGACTCACGAACCCGCCGTCGCCAATGGCCCCGAAGCCATCCGGGCCACGGTGCGCAAGCTGCGAAAGTACGGCGCCGAAGTGATCAAGTTCTGCGCCACCGGCGGCGTGTTGTCCAAGACCGACGCGGCGGGTGCCCAGCAGTACAGCCTGGCCGAAATGCAGGCCCTGGTGGAAGAGGCCCACATGCTCGGGCTGCGGGTGGCGGTGCACGCCCACGGCACGTCAGGCATCAAGGACGCGATCCGTGCGGGCGCCGACACGATCGAGCACGCCAGCCTGGCCGACGACGAAGCCTTTGCCCTGGCCAAGCAACGCGGTACCTGGTTCTCGATGGACATCTACAACGACGACTACATCCTCGCCGAGGGCGAGAAGAACGGCCTGTTCAAGGAATCGCTGGACAAGGAGCGGGCCATCGGCCTCAAGCAGCGCCAGACCTTCCAGGCGGGCGTCAAGGCCGGCGTGAAGATGGTCTTCGGCACCGATGGCGGTGTCTACCCCAACGGCGACAACGCTCGCCAGTTCACCACCATGGTCACCTGGGGCATGACCCCGCTGCAGGCCATCCAGGCGGCCACGCTGAACGCCGCCGAAGCCCTCGGCCGCAGTGCCGACGTGGGCAGCCTTGCCGTGGGGCATTTCGGCGACATCGTGGCGGTGCAAGGCGACCCGCTGGTCAACGTCAAACTGCTGGAGACGCCCGCTTTCGTCATGAAGGGTGGCGCTGTCGTGCCATTGCCCTCGCGGTGACGCCAAGCCCGCCGGCGCGGGCCCCGAGATCTAGAACAGGAAATACCGCTGCGCCATCGGCAACTCCTTCGCCGGCTCGCAGGTCAGCAGCACGCCGTCCGCCCTCACCTCGTAGGTCTGGGCGTCGATCTCCATCGTCGGCAGATAGTTGTTGAGCAGCATGTCGGTCTTCTTGACCGAGCGGCAGCCCTTCACGGGCACCAGGGTCTTGGCCAGGCCCAGCTTCTCGACGTTGCCCTGCCCGGCCTGGCTCACAAAGGTCAGCGAGCCCTGGGACAAGGCCGCGCCGAAGCTGCCGAACATCGGCCGGTAGTGCACCGGCTGCGGTGTCGGGATGGACGCATTCGCGTCGCCCATCGCGGCCGCGGCGATGAAGCCACCCTTGAGGATCAGCGAGGGCTTCACGCCGAAGAAGGCGGGCTTCCACAAGACCAGGTCGGCCCATTTGCCGACCTCGATGCTTCCCACCTCATGACTGATGCCATGAGCCAGCGCCGGGTTGATGGCGAGCTTGGCGAGGTAGCGCTTCACACGGGCGTTGTCGTTGCCGGCACCGTCGCCGGGCAAGGCCCCCCGCTGCACCTTCATCTTGTGCGCGGTCTGCCAGCAGCGCAAGGAGACCTCGCCCACGCGGCCCATGGCCTGGGAGTCGGACGAGAACATGCTGATGGCGCCCAGGTCGTGCAGGATGTCCTCGGCGGCGATGGTCTCGCGGCGGATGCGGCTCTCCGCAAAGGCCAGGTCCTCGGCGATGCCCGCGTCCAGGTGATGGCAGACCATCAGCATGTCGAGGTGCTCGTCCAGCGTGTTGACCGTGAAGGGCCGCGTCGGATTGGTGGAGCTGGGCAGCACATTGGCCTCGCCCACCACCTTCATGATGTCCGGCGCATGGCCGCCGCCCGCGCCTTCGGTGTGGAAGCTGTGGATGGTGCGGCCCTTGAAGGCGGCAATGGTGTCCTCGACGAAGCCGCTCTCGTTCAGCGTGTCGGTGTGGATGGCGACCTGGGTGTCGGTCAGCTCGGCGACGCTGAGGCAGTTGTCGATGGCCGCCGGCGTGGTACCCCAGTCCTCGTGCAGCTTGAGGCCGATGGCGCCGGCGTCGATCTGCTGCATCAGGCCTTCGGGACGCGAGGCATTGCCCTTGCCGAGGAAGCCCAGGTTCATCGGGAAGGCCTCGGCGGCCTTCAGCATGGTGGCGATGTGGTGGGGCCCGGGCGTGCAGGTGGTGGCCAGCGTGCCGGTGGCCGGGCCGGTGCCGCCGCCGATCATGGTGGTCACGCCACTCATCAGCGCCTCTTCGATCTGCTGCGGGCATATGAAGTGGATGTGGGTGTCGATGGCGCCGGGTGTGACGATGAAGCCCTCGCCCGCGATGATCTCGGTGCCGGGGCCGATGACGATGTCCACGCCCGGCTGCACGTCGGGGTTGCCGGCCTTGCCGATGGCCGCGATGCGGCAACCGCGCAGGCCGATGTCGGCCTTGACGATGCCCCAGTGGTCGAGGATGACGACGTTGGTGATGACGGTGTCGACCGCATCACCGGCGCCGGGACCGTTCGGCCGCTGCGACTGGCCCATCCCGTCGCGCACGGTCTTGCCGCCGCCGAACTTGACCTCTTCACCGTAGCCGCCCGAACGCAGCGTCAGGTCCTGCTCGATCTCGATGACCAGGGCGGTGTCGGCCAGGCGCAGCCTGTCGCCGACGGTGGGGCCGAGCATCTCGGCATAGGCACGGCGAGAAATTTTCATAGCTTGCCCTGCACCAGGCCGCGGAAGCCCCAGACGGCACGGTCGCCGGCCAGGTCGACAAGTTCCACGGTGCGCGTCTGCCCCGGCTCGAAGCGCACGGCCGTGCCGCTGCAGATGTTCAGGCGCATGCCGCGCGCGGCCTCGCGGTCGAAGCCCAGCGCCGCATTGGTCTCGGCGAAATGGTAGTGGGAGCCGACCTGGATGGGCCGGGTGCCGGTGTTGGCGACCTTCAGCGTCAGCGTGCGGCGGCCGGGGTTGAGTTCGTGTTCGCCCTCTAGAGGGATCAGTTCGCCCGGGATCATCACTTGCGGCCCTTGACGAGCCACCACAGGGCCACGCCGGCAGCGGCCGCCAGGGCCGTCATGCCCGCGCCGTCCCAGCCATGCAGGTGGACAGCGGGCGCGCCATGGCCATCGTGAGCCAGGGCGGAGGCGCCAATCAGGGGCAGCAGCAAAAGCATCTTGCGCATGGGTGGGCTCAGGCAATGGGTTGATGGACCGTGACGAGCTTGGTGCCGTCCGGAAAGGTCGCTTCGACCTGGATCTCGGGAATCATCTCGGCGATGCCGTCCATGACGTCGTCGCGGGTCAGCACGGTGCGGCCTTCGCTCATCAGCTCGGCCACGGTCTTGCCGTCACGCGCGCCTTCCAGGATGGCGGCGCTGATCAGCGCCACGGCCTCGGGGTAGTTGAGCTTGAGTCCGCGCGCGCGGCGGCGTTCGGCCAGCAGCGCGGCAGTGAAAAGGAGCAACTTGTCCTTTTCTCGGGGAGTGAGTTCCATCTCGCTTCGCTCGATATTTGTTAGTCAGCCCGAGCGGCCGCAAAGGCCGGCCGAACTCGGGGAGTGAGTTCCATCTGGCCTCGTTCGATCGATTCGTCAGCCCCATGTTGGCTTTGCAAAAGCTTGAGAGCAATCGGGGCTAGCTAACCCCTAGCTTGAAGCGTGCCAGAGGCGCTTTGTCCGCAAGCCTATGGATTCACTCGAGAGAACGCAGGTTCACGATGCCGGCCTGCCCCGTTTTTTCAGGAGACCGCCATGACAGCCCCCAACAACGGCCACGGCCTGGTCGGCACGCGTGAACAGAAGTTCGTCCGCCTGCTGCCGGAGAACCCCAAGCCCTTCAGCGACGCCAGCCTGGATGCCCTGGCCGCGCTGATGGTCATGGAGGACAACGAACTCAACGACGGCGCCGATGCCGAGGAGAACCTGGCCGTACCGGCCGGCTACACCTATTTCGGCCAGTTCATCGATCACGACCTGACGCTGGACACGACCTCGTCCTTCTCCCGGCCCACCGATGCGGCGTCCAACCTGCGCACGCCGGCCCTGGACCTGGACTGCATCTACGGCGCCGGCCCGCAGGACCAGCCCTATATGTACGAGGGCGACGGCGCCACGCTGCTGATAGCCGCCGGCGGCAAGGACCTGATGCGCCAGGACGCCAATGGCCGCGCCATCATCGGCGACAAGCGCAACGACGAAAACTCCATCGTCTGCCAGATCCAGCTGGCCATGATCAAGTTCCACAACGCCGTCGTCACCAGGCTCAAGGCCAGCGGCGACACCAGCAACCTGTTCGAGCGCGCCCGCGCCGAGGTGACCTGGACCTACCAGCGCGTGGTGCTGGAGGACTATCTGCACCGCATCGTCAACACCCACACCTACGACTTCTTCACCCAGCGCCGCGCGGCGCTGGGCGACGGCGCCTACGACCTCTACGTGAACAACGTGAACATGCGCGCCGAGCTGCCCAAGGAGTTCGTCGGCGCGGCCTATCGCTATGGCCACTCCATGGTGCGCCGCGGCTACCGCCTCAACACCGAGACCAAGAAGCTGATCTTCGACGCGACCGATTCGCCCGACGAGAGCCTGATCGGCTTCCAGCCGCTGCCGGCGGCTCACGTCATCGACGACTGGGGCCGCTTCTTCACGCCGAGCTTCGGCATCCCGGTCAAGAACGGCCCCGAGCCGGTCGAGAACAACCCGGCCGTGCGCCTGCAATGGGCCTACAAGATCGATCCGTCGCTGGTGGACCCGCTGGCCAAGCTGCCGCCTTCGGTCGGCGCCGGCGCGTCGCTGGCGGCGCTCAACCTCAAGCGCGGCAACCTGCCCAGCTATGCCATCGCCACCGGCCAGGCCTTCGCCGCCAAGCTGCACGAGAAGCCGCTGGGGCCGGACGACCTGATGGTGCGCGCCGAGGGCGCCAACGGCTTCACCTTCAAGAGCATTGACAGCGCCGACAAGCGTTTCCTGACCGAGACGCCGCTGTGGTTCTACATCCTGGCCGAGGCCCAGCAGCCGGTGCTGGCCTACTGGCGCGAGGTGGGCAAGCGCGACCTGACGGACGACGACTTCGCGACCGGCCCCTGCTCGGTGTCACAGCTCGGCCCGGTGGGCGGCCGCATCCTGATGGAAGTCTTCAACGGCATCGTCGACAGCGACCCACGCGCCTTCCGCAAGGCCGCGCCGGCCGGCTGGACGCCCATGATCGGCAAGGACATCAGCTTCTGGGCCATCCTGAAGTTCACCGGTCTGGTCTAGCCCACTCGATCAGGACTTCCGCCGGGGCCGGCTTGCGCGCCGGCCCGGCCGGGCGCCGCGCGGGCGTACCCAGGGCGATCCAGCCCAGCAGGGTCTCGCCCGCCTCGCAGAAGGCCGCGGCGATGGCCGGGTTGCGCACCTTGGCGCCGCTGAGCATCTTGCCGCCGAAGCCCAGCGCATGGGCCGCCGTCAGGAAGTTGGCGATGGCGCCACCCACGGCCGCCCACTGCTCGTGGGCGGGCACCTGGGGGTGGCCGAGGTCGACGCGGGCGACGACGGCCACCGTGACGGGCGGCTTCAGCGCCCGCTCGGCATCCAGGGCCGCGCCCTCCTCGCCCTTGCCGGCCGCCAATGCCGCGTCGGCAAACAGGGCGGCCATGCCCTGTTTTGCGGCGCCGCGCACCAGCTTGAATCGGTAAGGCACCATTTCGGCGTGGTCGGGTGCGCGCAAAGCAGCCTGCACCATCAGCGCCAGTTGCTCGTCGCTGGGGCCGGGTTCGACCAGGTGCTTGGGGCCGACCGAGTAGCGGGTCAGCAGGATGTTCAGGGCTTGGGGGGCAGTCATCGCATCAGCATTCTGCGCGCCGCCCACGACAACGCGTCCACCAGGCCCACCAGCACGATCATGCCGACGAGGACGGTGCAGGTCTCGGCCATCTGGAACAGGCCGAGGTGGTAGCTCAGCATCTGGCCCAGGCCACCGGCACCGACCACGCCCATCACGCTGGCCGCGCGGATGTTGTTCTCCCAGCGGTAGAGGGTGTAGCTGACGAGCTGGGGCAAGGTCTGCGGAAGCGTGGCGAACAGCCACACGCGCGCCTCACCCAGGCCGCGCTGGCGCAGCGCGAGCGCGCCGGCCATGGGCGCGTTCTCGAAGCTCTCGGCAAACAGCCGCCCCAGCACGCCGCTGGTGTGCAGGGCCAGGGCCAAGGTGCCGGGCAGCGGCCCCAGGCCCGCGAGGATGAGCAACTGCGTCGCCCAGACCAGCTCGGGCACGCTGCGCAGCACGTTCAGCACCAGCCGCGCAGCCGCCCGGCCCGCACCCTGCCCAGAAGCGGGCAGCGCCAACAGCAACCCGCCGACGACGGCCAGCAGCGTGCCCAGGGCCGACATGGCCAGCGTCTCCAGCAGCGCCCAGCCGGTCTTGGCGAGAAAGCCCGGCGCCAGCTGCGGCGGGAAGAAGCCTGCGACGAAACGCCCCATGCTGGCCATGGCGTCCAGGCCGAGGAAGGCCGACCACTGCAGCTTCAGCGACCACAAGCTGGCGACGACCAGGGCGACCAGGCCCGCCAGCACGGCCCAGGTGGACGCGCGCACCGGTTCGCGCCGCAAGCTCATGCCAGCCTCCCGCGCAGCCAGCGGCTGAAAGCGTCGCTTGCCATCACCAGCAGGATGAAGACCAGCAGGATGGCGCTGACCTCGTTGCCCGCGAACATCTTGGACGCGTTGTCCAGTTGCTGGCCCAGCCCACCGGCACCGACGAAGCCCAGCACGACGGAGGAGCGCACCGCGCATTCCCAGCGGTAGACGGTGTAGCTCAGCAGCTCGGGCGCGCAACTGGGCAGCGCGCCGAACAGCAGGGCCTGCCAGCGCGTTGCGCCGGATCGCAGCAGGGCCTGCGTGGGCGCAGCGTCGGCACTCTCCAGGATTTCGGCGTAGACCTTGCCCAGCATGCCGCCGTAGGCGATGGCGATGGCCAGCACGCCGGCCGTCGGGCCCAGGCCCACGACGCGCACGAAGACCAGGGCCCAGATCAGCTCGGGAATGGAGCGCAGCGCCACCAGCAGCGCCCGCACCGCGCGCCGCAGCCAGCGCGCCGGCCCGGGGCGCCCTTCCAGCGTGCTGGACGACAGCCGCGCCGTGGCCAGCAGCGACAGCGGCACGGCCAGCAGCAGGGCGAGGCTCAGGCCGGCGGTGGCGATGGCGACGGTGCGCCAGGTGTCGGCGGCCAGCATGGCCAGGAACTCGGCGTCGACACGCATGTGCACGAACTGCCCGAGATAGCGACCGGTGGCGCGCAGGCCGCGCTCCTCCAGCAGCTCCCAGGGCTTGAACTCCGACAGCACCAGCAGGGGCCACAGCAGCACCAGGCCGGCCAGCAGCGCCAGCCAGCGGCGGCCGAGCACCGGGTCACGCAGCGCAGGATTCATCACCGGCACATCGCCTGCGGCAGCGGCACGGGCTGGGCCAAAGGTGCCAGCTCGGGCGGCGGCTCCAGCTGGCTGCGGTAAAGCTCGTCCAGCAAGTCGCCGCCCAGGCCGGCCGGCGCGCCGTCGTAGACCACCAGACCGGCGCGCAGCGCCACCACCCGCGGGAAGCGGGCCAGCGCGAGGTCCACCTGATGCAGGCTGCACACCAGCGCGGCGCCGGCAGCCCGAGCGCCGTCCTGCAGCGCCGCCAGGGAACGCTCGGCACGCGCGGGGTCGAGCGCGGCCAGGGGCTCGTCGGCCAGCCACAGCCGGGCCTCGGACACCAGCAGGCGCGCCAGGCCCACGCGCTGGCGCTCGCCGCCGGAGAGGCGGTCCACGCGCAGCCAGAGCTTGTCGGGCAGGTCCAGCTGCTCCAGCGCAGCCTGCGCCAGCGCCGCATCCGGCGGGCTCCACAAGGTGCGCAGCGCGCGGCCCCAGCTCATGCGCGGCAGGCGCGCCGCCAGCACGGCCACGGCCACGCGCTGGCGCGGCGGCAAGGGCGGCTGCTGAGGCGCCAGCGCAATGCCGGCACGCAGGCGCTGGCGCTCAACGCGGGCCAGGGCCCAAGGGTCGGTGCCGTCCAGCGTGAAGCGGCCGCCCAGCGGGCACTGCATCAGCGCCAGCAGATTCAGCAGCGTCGTCTTGCCGGCGCCCGAGGCACCGATGACGGCGACCTGCTCGCCGGCGGCGAGGCTCAGGTCGACGGCGCGCAGTACGGGCGTCGCGCCGCCGAGTGCGGCGGCGTCGACACCTTTCAGTTCGATCATTTCAGCAGGCCAGCGTTCTCGGCAGCGGCCTTGATGCCGGCGTAGTTCTCGGGCTTGGTCGCAACAAACCTGGTCGCGCGCTGCAGGCCGAGGATCTCCTTGCCCTGGGGCGTGTTGGGGTCCAGGGCCAGGAAGGCGGCCTTGATCTTGTCCTGCAGGGCCTGAGGCATGTCGGCGTGCACCGACCAGTTGTAGTCGTAGTAAGGCGGCGTCGTGTAGAAGACCTTGACCTGGGTCGGATCCACTTTTTTCTCGGCGACGAACTTCTCCCAGACCGAGATGTTCAGCGCGCCGGCATCGACCTTGCCGCTGGCGACGGCGGCGATGGTGGCGTCATGCGCGCCGCTGAAGGCCACGCGCTTGAGGTCCACGTCGGGGTTGATCTTGGCGGCCAGCAGATAGCTGCGCGGCATCAGATGGCCCGAGGTGCTGCTCTGCGAGCCGAAGGACAGGGTGTGACCCTTGAGGTCCTCGAGCTTGTTGATGCCGCTCTTGGCGTCGGTGATGAAGACGGAGCGGAACTTCTCGTCCTCCTCGCGCTGCACCAGCGGAACGATCTTGCCGCCCGAGCGGACGTTGGCCTGCACGAAGGTGAAGCCGCCGAACCAGGCCAGGTCGATCTTCTTGTTGACGACGGTCTCGACGGCCGCAGCGTAGTCGGTCACCGGCGTCCACTCGACCTTCATGCCGAGCTTGCTCTCCAGGTACTGGCCCAGGGGCGCGAACTTGCGCGCCAGCTCGGTGGGCGACTCGTCGGGGATGGCGGTCACGCGCAGCACCTGCTGGGCCTGCGCACCGATGCCGGCCAGCGCCAGCGACATCACCACACCGCGCGCCAGACCGGCGACGACACGAGACAGGGCCATTTGATTTCTCCTGAGGGTTAGAACACGAGGGTGGCCCACGCCGAGTGGGCGGCGCGGGAGGCGTATTGGACAGCACCGCCGTGGCGGCGGCCGGCGGGGATCAGATCTTCATGCGTCAGACCCTGGGCCGCGAGGGCATCGGTGCAGACGAAAAAGCGCGCGCCATGGTCCTGGGCGTCATTCATCCAGTCGGCAATCGTCTTGTCGAAACGCTCGGAGGCGCGCAGTTGCTCGGCCACGCCGGGCTTGAGCAGCAGCACGGAGCGGGCGGTGAAATAGATCTCGACCTGCATGTCCAGCGCCGCGGCGGCGGCGGCTTCGGCAAAGGGCGTGGCCAGGCGCACCGGGTCGTCGGGGTCGGCAGCCCAGAGCAGGATGGCAAGGCCGGCGCGCTTCATGAGGGGGTGTCCAGTTTGTTGAGCCAGGCCCAACGGCTCATCGCTTCGTGGATCGCGGCGTCGCCGATGGCGAGGCGGGCCTTCTCGGCTTCGAGATTCGATGGCGCGAGCTCGACGAGCCAGCCGGCGTCGTAGGGCGACTGATGGACGAGCTCGGGTTGCTCCTCCAGTGCCTCGTTGACCTTGACCACCACGCCCGACAGCGGCGACTTCACGGCGACGATGGACTTGGACAGTTCGACCACGCCGACGGAGCGGCCCTGCTCCACCTCGCTGCCCGCAGGTTTAGGGCGGCACATATAGATCTCGCCCGAGGCCTGCAAGCCGAGTGCCGTGATGCCGATGCGGACATGGCCATCGGGCAGCGGCTCGGCCCAGGTCTGATCCTCGGCCCACAGCCAGAAACCGGTCGGCAGGCTCATCGCGGCCCACCTTGCAGGGAGTGGCGGAAAGAGGAGGGAGTCGAACCCACCCGGCGACGCGTGGCGCCACCCACCGGGTTTGAAGCCCGGCCGACACACCGGTGTCGTTCTCTTTCCATGGTCTGCTTCATCACGGCGCCGCCTGCGCAAACAGCGCGCTGTCCGGCCGCAGCCTGTGTTCGTCGCCCACGCGGCGCAGCAGGCCGACGCGGTCGAAATGCTCGAGATGCTGGATGGCGCGTTTGCGGCCCAGGCCGGTCGCATCGCGGAAGGCCGCGGCGGTGACCTTGCCCTGCTCGGCGCCGATGGTGCGAGCGACGGCCGCGAGCCTGGCCATGGTGGCGGTGTCGCAGTACAAATCCTTCACCACCTGGTGCAGTTCGCCCTGCTGGGCCAGCCGGGCCAAGGTCGCACGCAGCAGTGCCTCGGGCTCGGCGCAGTCCTTGGCGAGGTCACGCGCCCAGGCACCTTCGGCGCCGGCGGTGGCGAGATGCGGTGCGATCTTCTGCGCGATGCGCTCCTCGGCGGCCGACAGCTGCACGCCGTGCTCGGGCAGGTGGACGAAGGCGCCACGCACGGCGACGCGGCCCACGACGCGCAGCTCGCTCAGCAACTGGCGCCACAGCGGCTCGGCGATGCGCGGCGCGACGAGGCGGCGCAGCCGGGCGGCGTCGGGGCCGAGTTCATCAGGCGACCTGGCGTGGAAGTCCGCCAGCGCAGCAAGCAGCCTGGTGGTCAGCGCCGTGCGGGCCGTGTCACCCAAGGCCCAGCCGTCGAGCGCCTCGGCCAGACCTTCGGCCTGGGCAAAGCGGGCGAGGTCCAGGCCCAGCGAGGACAAGGCCAGCAACTGCTCGCGCCGCTCGGCCACGGTGGGTAGTTCGCAGGCACTCAGCTCCGCCAGGCGCTCGGGCGTGCGGCGGTAGCGCGTCGGCGCGAAGGGATCGAGCACGAGACCGCCGGCAATGGTGCGGGATGCGCTGGCATCGCGCAGCACCAGGCGGTCGCCGCGCCAGGCGCCGACGGGTGCGTGGCAGACCAGCTGCACACGGGCGGAGGCGCCGGGTTCGACGGCATCGCCCTCCAGCACCGCGACGCTGGCCATCACCGATTGCGCGCCCAGGTGCAGGTGCACGCGGACGCCGGAGCGCAACGGCCTGGCTTCGCCGGGCCACAGCATCAGACGAGCATCGAAGCGGTCGGTCGCAAGCGCTGCGGCCGGTGCCGTCAGCCACTGGCCGCGCGGCGCGTCCTCCTTGGCCAAGCCCGCGAGGGCCACGGCACAGCGTTGGCCAGCCTGAGCCCGCTCGACGACGCGGTTCTGCGCATGCAGGCTCTTCACGCGGGCTCTGCGGCTCTGGATGAACAGCTCGTCGCCGACGGCGATCTCGCCCGCATGCAGGGTGCCGGTGACGACGGTGCCGACGCCGTCGAGGCTGAAAGCGCGGTCCACGGCCAGGCGGGCGGCCAGGCCTTGAGTTGCACGTGGCGGCGTACGGCGGGCGGCATCGAACAGCAGTTCGCGCAGTTCGGCCACGCCCTGCCCGGTCTGGGCCGACACGCCGAGGATGGGCACATCGTCCAGCCCCGTTCCAGCCAACAGCGCCCTCACCTCGCCCCGCAGCGCCTCGATGCGACCAGTCTCGGCACGGTCGGCCTTGGTGACGACGACGGCGCCGCGCGTCAGGCCCAGCAGGCTCAGCACGGCCAGATGCTCGCGCGTCTGCGGCATGACGCCGTCGTCTGCAGCGACCAGCAACAGCGCGAAGTCGATGCCGCTGGCGCCGGCCAGCATGGTGTGGACGAGCTTTTCGTGGCCGGGCACGTCGATGAAGCCGATGCGTTCCTCGTGGTTGGGAACGTCGAGGTAGGCGTAGCCCAGCTCGATGCTGATGCCGCGGGCCTTCTCCTCGGGCAGGCGGTCGGTGTCGACGCCGGTCAGGGCGCGTACCAGCGTGGTCTTGCCATGGTCGATATGGCCGGCGGTACCGACGATCACGCCAGCGCCTCCTTCAACAATGCGAGCTGCGAGGTCAGCAGCGCCGGCTCCTCGAGGCAGCGCAGGTCCAGCAGCAGGCGGTCTTCGTTGATGCGGCCGATGACGGGACGCGGCAGGCCGCGCAGAGCCGTCGCCAGCGCTTCCAGCGTGCGGCCACGGCCATCGGCGGCGCTGAGGGCCAGGCCCGCAGAAGGCAGGCGGTCGACGGGCAGGGAGCCGGAGCCGATCTGGCTTTGCAGGGCGACGGTCTCGGCGGTGAAGCGAGGAGTGACAGCCGCGGCCACCTCGGGCAGCAGGCACCGCGCCAGTTCGGCAATCTGGTCCTGCGGCCGTGTCAGCAGCCGCAGCGTTGGCAGGTCCTGCACCAGCCGCTCGGGCCGCAGATACAGGCGCAGCGTCGCCTCCAGCGCCGCGAAGGGCAGCTTGGACAGGCGCAGCGCCCGCTTCATCGGGAACCTGCGGATGCGCCCCACGGCGGCCTTGCTGCCGACGATGAGGCCCGCCTGCGGCCCGCCCAGCAGCTTGTCGCCGCTGAAGGTCACGACGTCGCAACCCGCGGCCAGCATGGCCTGCGGCAAAGGCTCGGCCGGCAGGCCCCATTTGGCCAGGTCGACCAGGGCACCACTGCCGAGGTCGGTCATCAGCGGCACGCCGGCCTGACGCGCGATGGGGGCCAGCCTCGCCTCATCGACCGACGAGGTGAAGCCCTGCACCTGATAGTTGCTGGTGTGGACCTTGACGATCAGCCCGGTGCGCGGCGTGAGGGCCTGCTCATAGTCGCGCGGATGGGTGCGGTTGGTCGTACCCACTTCCACCAGCGTCGCGCCGGCCGCGCTCATCACATCGGGCATGCGGAAGGCGCCGCCGATCTCGACGAGTTCGCCGCGCGACACGATGGCTTCCTTGCCGCGGGCCAGAGCCGCGATGCCGAGCAGCACGGCGGCGGCGTTGTTGTTGACGACGGTGGCGGCCTCGGCACCCGTCAGCTCGCAAAGCAGGTCTTCGATGAGGTCGTCGCGGTCGCCGCGCGCGCCGGCTTGCAAGTCGAACTCGAGGTTGTTGGGCGAGCCCATCAGGGCCATCACCTGCTGCAGCGCCGCGTCGGCCAGCAGGGAGCGGCCGAGATTGGTGTGGATGACGGTGCCGGTCAGGTTGAGCACCGCGCGCATGGCCGGCTGCATGCGGTCGTGCACGCGAGTCGCGAGGGCTTGAGGCAGAGCCTCCACCTCACTGCGCAGCAGTTCACCGGCGACGGCGCGGGTGCGCAAACCATCCAGCAGCGCCCTCGCCTCCTTGGCGACCAAGGTGTGTCCATGCTCGGTGACCAGAGCAGCGCAGTCGCGCAGCAGTCTGTCGAGGGCCGGCAGATCGCTAGGTCTTGCGGGGGGCCTCGCCTTGGAACCGTGGACCACGGATTCGTCGGGCGCGTTCATCAGTGTTCCCGTCCTGGTGGTGGCGCTTCGTCGGACTCGCCGAAGAGCAGCAGCAGGTTGACGCCGTGGCGCTGCAGGCCAGTCTCGCTGATCAAGAGGTCCAGCGTCAGGCTGGCAAGGTCGTCCGCGACGGGCTCGGCGCCGGGGTCCCGCGCCGGGTGCATCAGCTTCAGGTAGCGGCCGCATTCGCTGCAGCACTCGGCCTGCACGACCGCGTCCGTCGTCGTCGCGGCGCCGTCGTCGGCGGCCACCAGGCTTTGCAGCGAAATGCCCTTGGTGCTCTGGCAATGCGTGCACTTGACCCGCACGTAATGCCATTGCGTGGCGCACAGGCCGCAGGCCAGGTAGCGGGCCCCTTCCGAGCCGAGGCGCTCGATGGAGGCCACCGGCGTCGAGCCGCAGCAGGGGCAGGCGGTGGGGTCGTCGATGCGGCCGAAGGCGGCGACCGGGCCCGCCGTGCGCGCTGCCGTCTGCTGCGTCAGCCGCACCCAATGCAATTGCAGGCCGGCGGCGATCAGCGGCGCGCTGGCCATATCCAGGCCCAGCATGACGCCGCTCAGCAGGCGGCCGGCTTGCGTCTCCAGGTGCTCGTCGCTGGCAGCCACCAATTGCAGGGTCGTGGCCTTGGCCGGGCCCTCAGGCAGTCGGCGCGCCAGGTCGGCCAGCAGCGTGCGCAGCGATTCGCGCCAGACGGCGGCGCGCGGCCAGGTTTCGGCCGGCAGCAGGGGTTGACCCGCGCGGGCAGCAGCATCGACCTGCTCGGCCGTGGGCAGCGGCACCTCGGCGCCGGCCGACAACGCGCGATGCTGGGCCTCGGCCAGTTCGGCGAGGAAGAGTAAAAAATCGCGCATCGCATGGCCGGCGGCCAACTCGCGCAGGCGCAGGGCCCGGTCGGCGAAGACGCCGGCCTCGGGCAGATGCAGGAAGGTCAGTTGCTCGCCGGCGCGGACGGCGATCTCTTCCGGGCTGAGGATCTTGGTTTGCGTGCTACCGACGGTCATTGGTCATTTCACGATGCCACTGCGCATGATTCTGACGCGCCCAGCCCTCGGTGACCGTGCCTCGCGTCATCGCGCGCAGGGTGCCCTTGACCCAGATGGCCGCGTAGACGTGCACGATGACGGCCAGGATCAGCACCGTGGCCGACAAGGCATGCAGCACGACGGCGATGCGGCGGGCAACGATGGGGAAGCTGTCGGCAAACCAGGGCTGCCAGAAGATGAAGCCGGTCAGCACCAGCACGGCCAGGCTGACGACCATGACCCAGAACACCTGCTTCTGGCCGCCGTTGTAGCGGCCCGCGGGCGGCATGCGGCTCTTGTCGCCGCGCAGCATCGCGCCGCTGTGCTTCATCCATTCCTTGTCCGCCTCGTTCATCACGTTGTGTCGCCACAGCTTGAGGAACAGGGCGAGGAAGCACAGCGCCATCAGCAGCCCCATGAAGGGATGCAGGATGCGCGCCCAGGTGCCGCCGCCGAACAGGGCCGTCAGGAAGTAGAAGCCCGGGTGGAAGAAGGCCAGGCCCGACAGGCCGGCGCCGAGGAAGAACAGCACGATCAACCAGTGGTTGGTGCGCTCGCCAGCGTTGTAGCGCTGAATGAAGCGGGTCCCCATGGTGCGCTCCTGTCAGGCGTTGGGTTGGTCCGCATCGTCGCGGGCGACGTTGCGGTCGGCTTCGGGGTCGTCAGGGTCCTCGATGGGCCCGACGCGCGTGTAGTGGAAGAAGCCGGCAATTGCCGCGCCGATCATGGCCGCCACGGCCAGCGGCTTGGCCGCGCCCTTCCACAACGACACCAACGAGCTGATCTTGGGATCGGCGGGCAGGCCGTGGTACAGCTCGGGCTTGTCGGCATGCTGCAGCACATAGACGACATGGGTGCCGCCCACGCCCGGCGGGTCGTAGACGCCCGCGTTGGCATAGCCGCGCTCCTTCAGGTCAACGATGCGCTCGGCGCCGAACTGCAGCATGTCTTCCTTGGTGCCGAAGCGGATGGCGCCCGTCGGGCAGGCCTTCACGCAGGCCGGCTCCAGGCCCACGCCGACGCGGTCCGAGCAGAGGCTGCACTTGTAGGCCTTGGTGTCGACCTTGCTGATGCGCGGCACGTCGAAGGGGCAGCCGGTCACGCAGTTGCCGCAGCCGATGCAGTGCTCGGAGATGAAGTCGACGATGCCATTCGTGTACTTCACGATGGCACCGGGGGCCGGGCAGCTCTTCAGGCAGCCCGGGTCCTCGCAGTGCATGCAGCCATCCTTGCGGATCAGCCACTCGAGCTTGTCCTTCTCGACCTCCACCTCGGAGTAGCGCATGACCGTCCAGCTCTGGGCGGTGAGGTCGCGCGGGTTGTCGTAAGTGCCGTGGTTCTCGCCGACCTCGTCACGCAGGTCGTTCCACTGCATGCAGGCCACCTGGCAGGCCTTGCAGCCGATGCAGGAACTCACGTCGATGAGCTTGGCGACCTCGGCGACATGGGTGCGTGCCTGCGTGGATGGCGTCGTGGTGGCCGAGCGCTTGGCGATGTCGAGGGATTGGAGTGATGACATGGTCGCTCTCCCTCAGGCTTTCTCAAGGTTCACGGTGAAGCTCTTGAACTCCGGCGTCTGGGTGTTCGCGTCGCCCACGAAGGGGGTCAGCGTGTTGACCAGATAGCCGGGCTTGGCCACGCCGACAAAGCCCCAGTGATTGGGCAGGCCCACGGTGTGCACGCGCTTGCCGTCCACGTCCAGGGACGCGATGCGCTTGGTGACAACGGCCACGGCCTTGATGAAGCCGCGGTTGCTCGTCACCTTGACCCAGTCGCCATTGGCCACGCCCTTTTCCTTGGCCAGCTCCTCGCCGATCTCGACGAACTGCTGAGGCTGGATGATGGCCGAGGTGCGCACATTCTTGGTCCAGTAGTGGAAGTGCTCGGTCAGCCGGTAGCTGGTCGCCACATACGGGAAGTCCTTGGGCTGGCCGAAGGCCTCCATGTCACCCTTGAAGACGCGCGCGGCCGGGTTGGACTTGGCCTTGGCGTTGCCCGGGTGCATGGGGTTGTTGAGCAGCGGCGTCTCGAAGGGCTCGTAGTGCTCGGGCAGGGGCCCGTCCACCATGCCGCTGGGCGCAAAGAGGCGCGCCACGCCCTCGGACGTCATGATGAAGGGCCGCACCGCATCGGCGTCGCCCGGGTTGGCGTCGGGCCGGATGTCCGGCACGTCGGAGCCGCCCCATTTGTCACCGCTCCAGCTGACGAGGCGACGCTTGGGGTTCCAGGGCTTGCCCGTCGGGTCGCAGGACGCGGCGTTGTAGAGCACGCGCCGGTTGGCCGGCCAGGCCCAGGCCCAGTTCAGCGTCTGGCCTATGCCCCAGGGGTCGGCGTTGTCGCGCTGGGCCATCTGGTTGCCGGCCTGCGTCCAGGCGCCGGTATAGATCCAGCAGCCGGCCGCCGTCGTGCCGTCGTCGCGCAGCAGCCCGAAGCCGCTGAGCTGCTCGCCGGCCTTGGCCAGCACCTTGGTCGCGTCCTTGGGGTCGGTCACGTCGGCAAGCGCCTTGCCGTTGTACTCCTTGGCCAGTTCCTCGGCCGAGGGCTTGGTGGGCTGCAGATAGGGCCAGGTCAGGTTGACGATGGGGTCGGGGAAGGCGCCGCCTTCCTTGGCGTAGGCGGCCTTCAGGCGCATGAACAGCTCGGCAATGATCTCCGGGTCGCCGCGGGCCTCGCCCGGGGGCTCGGCGCCCTTCCAGTGCCATTGCAGCCAGCGTCCGGAGTTGGTCAGGGCCCCGTCCTCCTCGGCGAAGCAGGTCGACGGGAAGCGGAACACCGTGGTCTGGATCTCGGCGCTCTTGACGTCGTTGTGCTCGCCGTAGTTCTTCCAGAACTCCGCCGTCTCGGTGTTGAGCGGATCGATGATGACGAGGTACTTCAGCTTGCTGAGGCCCGCGACGATCTTCTTCTTGTTCGGGAAGCTTCCCACCGGGTTGAAGCCCTGGCAGATATAGCCGTTGAGCTTGCCCTGGTTCATCATCTCGAAGGCGCGCAGCACGTCATAGCCGACGTCCCACTTGGGCAGCCAGTGGTAGCCCCAGCTGTTCTCGGCCGTGGCCGCCTTGCCGAAGGTCGACTTCATGTAGCTGACGAAGAACTTGGGGTAGTTCTGCCAGTAGCTCATCTGCCCCGGGCGCAGGGGCTTGAGGGCGCGGGTCTTGTAGTAGGTGTCGAGGTCCTGCTCGTTGTCGCGCGGCAGGCTCAGGTAGCCGGGCAAAGAGGTGGACAGCAGTCCGAGGTCGGTCAGGCCCTGGATGTTGCTGTGGCCGCGCAGCGCGTTCATGCCGCCGCCCGGCTGGCCGATATTGCCCAGCAGCAGCTGCACCAGCGCCCCGGTGCGGATCATCTGCGAGCCCATGCTGTGCTGCGTCCAGCCGAGGGCATACATGATGGTCATGGTGCGGTCGGGCGTGGAGGTGCTGGCGATGTGCTCGCAGACCTTGAGGAACTTCTCCTTGGGCGTGCCGGTGATCTTGCTGACCTGCTCGGGCGTGTAGCGCGAGTAGTGCTGCTTCATCACATTGAGCACGCAGCGCGGGTGCTCCATGCTCATGTCGACCTTGGCGAAGCCCTTGTCGTCCAGCTCATAGCCCCAGGAGGCGGGGTTGTAGCTGCGCTTGGCCTCGTCGTAGCCGCTGAAGATGCCGTCCTCGAACTTGTAGCCCTCGCCGACGATGAAGGTGGCGTTGGTGTAGTGGCGGACGTATTCGGTCTGGATCTTGTTGTTGCTCAGCAGGTAGTTGATGACGCCGCTGAGGAAGGCGATGTCGGAGCCGGCGCGGATGGGCGCGTAGTAGTCGGCCATGGCGGCCGAGCGCGTGAAGCGCGGGTCCACGACGACCAGCCTGGCCTTGTTGTGCTGCTTGGCCTCGACGACCCACTTGAAGCCGCAGGGGTGGGCCTCGGCGGCATTGCCGCCCATGATGAGTACCAGGTCTGCGTTCTTGATGTCCACCCAGTGGTTGGTCATCGCGCCGCGGCCGAACGTCGGGGCCAGACTGGCCACCGTCGGGCCGTGTCAAACACGGGCCTGGTTGTCGAATACGAGCATTCCCAGGCTGCGCATCACCTTGTGCGTGATGTAGCCCGTTTCATTGGACGAGGCCGAGGCGGCCAGGATGCCGGTGCTCGTCCAGCGGTTGACCGTCTGGCCGGCGGCGTTGCTGGCCTGGAAGTTGGCGTCGCGGTCGGCCTTCATCAGCTTGACGAGGCGGTTCATGGCCTCGTCCCAGCTGACGCGCTTCCATTCCGTCGCGCCCGGCTCGCGGATCTCCGGATGCTTCAGCCGGTTGGGGCTGTGCACGAAGTCCAGCAGGCCCGCGCCCTTGGGGCAGAGGGTGCCGCGGTTGACAGGGTGGTCGGGGTCGCCCTCGATGTGGATGATGGACGAGGTGACGTTCTTCGCCTTGTCGCCCAAGCTGTACATGATGATGCCGCAGCCCACCGAGCAGTAGGGGCAGGTGTTGCGGGTCTCGGTCGCCCGGGCAAGCTTGAAGTTGCGCGCCTCGGCCAGGGCGGCCGTCGGCGAGAACCCCAGGGCCACCAGACTGGACGCTGCCAGCCCTGCCCCGCTCACCCGGAAGAATTGCCTCCGGTCCATGTCCATTCGGCTGTCTCCTGCGGGCAGCGCCCGCTCTTGTGCAGGAACGAATCACGCCAGCAGCCAGCTTCGGCCACCGCAAGGTGATTTCTTCACAAAGGAGAGGGCTTGTCCAGGGTGGCAATCCAGGGGGACAAGACAGGTCGGGTATCCAGCCGTGTCAGCGCGGCGTCAGGTGACGCCTCAAGTGGCCTTGGAGATCGAGATGCTCGGGAACTTGGCCGAGTAGTCCTTGCCCTGGGCGGCGATCTTGGACGCCACCTTGCGGGCCAGCGCTTTGTAAAGCGCCGCCACTTCGCCGTCCGGCTCGGCGGCGACCGTGGGCGTGCCGGAATCGGCCTGGGCACGGATGCTCATGGCCAGCGGCAGGGCCGCCAGCAGCTCCGTGCCGTACTGGGCTGCCATCTTCGCGCCGCCCTCGGCGCCGAAGATGTGCTCGGCATGGCCGCAGTGGGAGCAGATGTGCACGGCCATGTTCTCGACGATGCCGATGATGGGCACGCCCACCTTCTCGAACATCTTCAGGCCCTTCTTGGCGTCGATCAGCGCGATGTCCTGGGGCGTCGTGACGATGACGGCACCGGTGACGGGCACGCGCTGGGACAGGGTCAGCTGGATGTCGCCGGTGCCGGGCGGCATGTCGACGATGAGGTAGTCCAGCTCCTGCCAGCGGGTCTGGCGCAGCAGCTGCTCCAGGGCCTGGGTGGCCATGGGGCCGCGCCAGATCATGGCCTGGTCGTCATCGACCAGGAAGCCGATGGAGTTGACCTGCAGGCCATGGGCGACATGGGGCTCCATGGTCTGGCCGTCCAGGGTCTCGGGGCGGCCGCTGGCGCCCAGCATCAGCGGCTGGCTGGGGCCGTAGACGTCGGCGTCCAGCACTCCCACGCGAGCGCCCTCGGCATGCAGGGCCAGGGCCAGGTTGGCGGCCGTGGTGCTCTTGCCCACGCCGCCCTTGCCGGAGGCCACGGCGATGATGTTCTTGACGCCCGGCAGCAACTGCACGCCGCGCTGCACGGCATGGGCCACGACCTTGGTCGAGATGGCGACGCTGACATTGCCGACGCCGGCCACGCTCTTGGCCGCGGCGATCACCGCCGCGCGCAGGGCGGCATGCTGGCTGGCCGCCGGGTAGCCCAGCTCGATGTCGACGCTCACGTCGGCGCCGTCGACATTGATGGAGCGGACCGCCTTGGACTCGCCCAGCACGCGGCCGCTACCAGGGTCCACCACGGCTTGCAGCAGGGGTTGCAGCTGGACGTCAGAGATCGCGGTCATGGCAGGGAACAGTTCACGGGAAACGGGGCCAGCAGTCTAGCCCGCGAGGGGTTTGCATCCGGTTAGGGGGCTTTCTGCGTAGAGTGAGGCGGCCTCGCATTGCCGCCGGAGATTCCATGCGCCGTCCCCTCCTTCTGCTCACCGCTGCCCTGCTCGGCGCCCCCGCCTTCGCCCAATCCAGCGGCAAGCTGCTGCTGACCGGCGGCGTGTCCAGCATCGACGGCGCGGCCGGCGGTGGCCTGACGCCCTGGGCGGTGACCGGCAGCTACGCCACGGCCGGCGAGATCGGCGGCACCGCCTTCATCACCCGCGCCAAGACCGACAACTACGGCCTGCTGACCTATGGCGCCGCCGTCGCCTTCCACGACCGCATCGAGCTGTCGCTGGCCAAGCAGGACTTCGACACCGAGAGCAATCTCGCCCCCCTCGGCCTGGATGGCCTGCACCTGAAGCAGGACATCCTGGGCCTCAAGGTCCGCGTCGCCGGCGACGCCGTGCTCGACAGCGACACCCTGATGCCCCAGATCGCCGTCGGCCTGGAGCACAAGAAGACCCATGCGGGCAACCTCGGCCCCACCCTGTTCGGGCCGCTGGGCGCCAAGGACTCGGGCACCGACTTCTATGCCAGCGCCACCAAGCTGTTCCTGGCCGACGGTGTGCTCGTCAACCTGACGCTGCGCGCCACCAAGGCCAATCAGAACGGCCTGCTGGGCTTTGGCGGCGCCCAGGGCAAGGGCTATCGCCTGCAGCCCGAGTTCTCGGTCGCCAAGCTGTTGCGCAAGGACCTGGCCATCGGCTTCGAGTTCCGCGCCAAGCCCGACAACCTGAACCAGTCCGTCCTCGGCGCCGGCGCGCTGAAGGAGGACGACTGGAAGGATGTCTTCGTCGCCTGGGCGCCGAGCAAGCATTTCTCGTTGACCGCCGCCTGGGTGGATCTCGGCCGCATCGCGCCGGCCGTGCAACCCAAGCGCCAGACGGGCAGCTATCTGTCCGCCCAGTTCGCGCTCTAGGAGTCACCCCATGCGCCTTGCTCTCCTCGCCAGCCTGCTGGTCTGTTCCGCTGCGTTTGCCCAGACGCCGCCGGCCAACGACAGCGTCTACCAGGCCTGGGGCGGCAAGGCCGGCATCCGCGCGGTGATGGACGACTTCGTGCCGCGCCTGATCGCCGACCCGCGCACGGCCCCCTTCTTCAAGACCGTCAACCGCGAGAACCTGACGGCCCAGCTGACCGAACAGCTCTGCCAGGAAGCCGGCGGCCCCTGCAGCTACCAGGGCGCGCCGATGAAGCTGGTGCACCAGGACCTGGAGATCCAGCGGCGCGACTTCAATGCGCTGGTGGAGATCCTGCAGCAGGCCATGGACGCCAGGGGCATTCCCTTCGCCGCCCAGAACGGCATGCTGGCGCGGCTGGCGCCGATGCATCGCGAAATCGTCACGGCGGTGAGCGATTAGGGCCGGTTGGTGCTACGGCAATGGGTCGCGAAGGCCCGCCGCCAGGGACCAATCAAGGCGCATCGCGCCGCCCGCACTCGCGTGCGGGCAAGCGGTGCAACGCCGAGTGGCCCCTGGCGGCGGGCCTTCCCGAAGGGTTGTGACCAGAAAGGCCGCGCGCAGCGTTGCAAATGCTCGCCGGGTACCCAACCCGGCTGCGCTTTGCGCCTTGCTCGCGGCCTTTCTGGTCACAACGCGGCCCGTTGCCGTAGCGCCAACAGGCCCTGGCAGGCTCGGTAAAGAAATTTTTCGTTCACCGCCCCGCCACAAGGCGGCGCGGGCCCGACGGCACACTGCCGGCCATGCGACTCACCCGTGTTTCCGCGGCCGCCCTGTTGGCGGCCTGCGGCAGCTTTTCCGCTGCTGCCCAAACCCCGCCGCCCGATGCTCCCGCGTCCGCGCCGGCGCGGCCTGCCCAGCGCCCGGCGGCCAAGCCAGCCGACGGCAAGTCCGAACAGCTCAAACGCGTCGAGATCAGCGGCACGGCCAGCGATGAGTCCATCCGCAAGGCCTCGACGGCCAGCAAGATCGTCATCACCCGCGAGGAGATCGAGAAGTTCGGCGACTCGACGCTGGGCGAGATGATCAAGCGCCTGCCTGGCGTGACGACCGGTGGCCGCCCGGGCCGTGGCGGCGACATCCGCATGCGCGGCATGGGCGGCGGCTACACCCAGATCCTCGTCAACGGCGAGCGCATGCCGCCGGGCTTCTCGCTGGACCAGCTGCCGCCCGAGCAGGTCGAGCGCATCGAGGTGCTGCGTGCGCCCACGGCCGAGTACGGCACCCGCGCCGTGGCCGGCACCATCAACATCGTGCTGCGCGAGGCGCTGAAGAAGCGACTCAACGAGTTCCGCGCCGGCTTTGCCACCGAGCGCGGCAAGCTCAGCCCCGGCATCAGCTGGACGCGCAACGACAACTTCGGCGAGGGTCATGCCTACAACCTGACCGTCAACGCCATGCATGGCGAGCGCATCGACAACATCATCAACGACACGCTGACCCACACGGTGGCGACCAACAGCGACAGCCTGCTGGTGTCGCGCGGCCGCAGCCAGGACGAGCGCAGCGCCATCAACATCACCGGCCGCTTGCAGCTCAAGCTCAACGCGACGGACAGCCTGGCCATCCAGCCCTTCATCGTGTCCACCAAGTCCAGCAGCAACACCCAGCTGCTGCAGACGACGACGCCCCAGCCCAACCCCAGGCCGCCCGGCTTCTTCGACCAGGCCGACAGTGACGGCGACAGCCGCTTCACGATGGCGCGGCTGAACGCGCAATGGCAAAGCAAGCTCAGCGCCGACACGCGGGTGGAAGCGCGCGGCGGCCTGGGCCGCGCGCGCGCCGAAGGCCATAGCGTGCGCCAGGAAAGTCTGGCCGGCACGCCCTCGCGCCTGCAGGACGACAGCAACACCAGTCGGGACAGCAGCTGGAGCGCACTGGCCAAGATCTCGCACAACCTCGGCGGCGACCACAGTCTGGTCAGCGGCATCGAGGGTGAAGGCACGAGCCGCCACACCAACCGCGTCACCCTCGTCAACGGCGCGCCGCAGCCGGGATTGGACGACTTCGGCGACGACCTCGACGCCTCATCCACCCGCATCGCCGCCTATGCGCAGGACGAGTGGAACGTCGGCAAGCAATGGGACTTCTACGCCGGCCTGCGCTGGGAGGGCATCACCACCCGATCCAGCGCGGCCAGCTACGACGCGCGCAACAAGTCCAGCGTCTTCACGCCGCTGGCCCACGCCCGCTACAAGCTCGACGACAAGGGCCGCGACATGATCCGCGCCAGCCTGACGCGCAGCTACCGCAGCCCGCAGCTGCAGGACCTGATCGCCCGGCCGACCATCAACAGCCAGGTGCCCCACCAGGCCAACACGCCCGACCGCGCCGGCAACCCCGACCTCAAGCCCGAACTCGCCACTGGCTTCGAGGTCGGCTATGAGCACTACCTGACCAAGGGCGGCCTGCTCAGCGCCAACTTCTTCGCCCGCCGCATCACCAACCTGATGCGCAACGTGACTTCGCTGGAGACGGTGCCCTGGGCGGCCACCCAGCGCTGGGTGGCCCGGCCGCAGAACATCGGCAAGGCCTCGACGGCCGGCGTCGAGCTGGAGGCGCGCTTTCGCCTCGACGAGTATGTCGAGGATGCCCTGCCCATCAATGTGCGCAGCAACTTCAGTGTCTTCACGTCACGCGTCGAAGGCATCCCGGGGCCTAACAACCACATCGATGGTCAGCCCAAGGGCACGGCGAATCTGGGTGCGGACTACAGGCTGAGATCGGTTCCGCTGACGCTCGGCGCGTCGCTGAACTGGACGCCGTCGACCGTCATCCAGCAGACCCAGATCACCGAGACCACCGCCAGCCGCAAGGCCGTGGTGGACGCCTTCGCGCTGTGGGCCATCAACACCGAGCAGTCGCTGCGGCTGTCGGCGACGAATCTGTCGGCGCTGGACTACTTCAACGGCACCATCATCAACACGGGCGACCAGCTCATCACGTCGCGCAGCGGCGGCCCCAGCTATACGCAGTGGCTGTTGAGGTGGGAGATGAAGATCTAAGGATTGGGTTGCTCGCAGCGAACCCGCCACCGTCTCTGATGCCCGTCGCGTCGCCCGAGCGACGCTGCGTTTGGCATTTCTCGTGAGCCCGGCGTGCAGCCGCGCGTTCAGCGGACAGGTGGTGCGATGAATGGTGCTGGTGACAGGGACAGCTGCGAGACCGCAGCGGGTCGCTTCTTCCCGCAATGCCAGCAGACGTTTTCGCGCGCCATTCATGGCGTCGTGGTGCTGGTGTGCGGTTCAGGGCCTCTTCTTTGGTGACTTTCTTCTGGCCCCGCAGAAGAAAGTTACCCGGCCGCCGGGACGGACTCCCGGCAATGCATCGAGCAAACACGCTCTATGCAAAACCAACCCAAAAACCTAGCCCTTCCAGCCCGTCACCCACGGCCCCGTCAGCCCGTCCAGCTCGCAGTCCCACAGCGCCTGGGCGTCCATCTCGTCGACGACGCCTTCGCCATAGACCGTGAGCGCCAGGCTGCGCAGCATGATGACCATGCCGCGCACAAAGGCCGCGCGGCCCGCCTCGCCGGCCACGCCCAGCAGCACCGAGGCGTCCAGCTTCACATAGTCCAGCCCGGCCTGGTAGAGCTTCTCGACCTGGGCCAGGCCGGCTCCCGCATGTTCCAGGCCCAGCTTGACGCCCAGCGGTCGCAGCTGGCGGCCGAACTCCAGCAGGCGCTCGAAGTGTTCGGTCGCCGCCGCCTCCGCCAGATCCAGCAACAACGAACGCGAGGCCTGCGGCCATTGCGCCAGCAGCTCGCGCAATTGCGGCAGGAAGGCGGCGTCGGCCAGCGACACCGGCGCCACATTGATGCAGCGCGCCTTGCCGTCGGCCGCGATCGCCTTCAGCGCCAGGTCGACGGCAAGCAGGTCGACGTGAGCGGTCATGCGCGCCCGCACCGCCAAGGGCAGCCACGCCGAAGCGGACTGGAAGTCTTCATCGAGCTGGAGCTGCAGCGGGCATTCCAGGTGCAGCACGCGACCGCTGCGGTCGCGCACCGGGAACTCGACCAGGCGGGCACGCTGCTGGCTGACCGCGTCCTGCAACTGGGCCCGCCACAGGCCCTCGCCCTGTTCACGGCCGATGCCGGGGTCAGCCACGATCTCGACGACGAAGCCGCCGCGGGCCTCGCTCTGGTGTTCGGCACGGGCCAGGGCGGCATCGGCCTCGCCCAGCCAGATATTGCTGGGCCGCTCACGCGGCAGTTCGATGGCGCCGAGGGCCACTTGCACGCCCGGGCCGAAGGCCGGCAGGCTGGCGCGCAGCGCGTCGGCCAGCGCGTGGGCCGTCTCGGCGGCCACGCCCTCGGCCGGCAACCACAGCGCAAAGTCGCCACCGTTCAGGCGCCCCACGCGGCAGCCGGCGACCGATTCCGGATAGGCCTGCAAGGCCGTCACCACGGTCAGCAGCACGTCGTCGACGGCGCCGCGCCCCAGGCGCGCATTCAGGTCGGACAGGTCGCGCAGGCGCACGAGCACGAGGCCGGCCACGGCCGGGCCGTCGTCCCGGCGCAGCGCGGCGTCCAGCTCGGCCAGGAAATGCTTGCGCGTCGAGACCCCCGTCAGCGGATCGTGATGCACCTGCTCGCGCAGCACCAGCAACTGCCCCGCCTGGGCCTCGAACAGATCGCGCACGCGCTGCACCATCGCATTCATGGCCCGCGTCAGCCGCTGCAGCTCGGGCACGCGCGGCTCGATGACCTGGCCATAGCTGCCGGCCAGCACGCCCTCGGCCTGGGCCACGGCGGCGTCCAGCGGGCGGCGGATGCGCCGCAGGCCGGCCCAGGCCAGCACGGCCGCGACGATGCCGACGAGGAGCAGCCAGGCCAGCAGGCGGCGCGAGGTCAGCCACAGCGCGTCGTGGGCATAGCTGGAATGGCTCCTGAGCTCCACGGAACCGATGGCGTTCCAGCCGTTGGACAGCTGCGCCACGCCGGCCGCGGCCTCGATGGGCAGCAGGCCGCGGAACCAGGCCGGCGCCTGGCCGGGGCGCGGCGCCTCGGCGCGCTCGAACAGGGTCTCGCCCTTGGGGCCGCGCCAACGCACGAATTCGTAGGCGCCGGTGTCGAACTGGGCCGACACCAGCAGCTTGATCAGCTCGCGGTCGCCCTGCTGTTGCGACAGGGCCAGGGCCAGTGCCTGGGCGTTGTCGGCGTTCTTCAGCTCGAGCTGGGTGCGCATCAGCTGGCGCGCCGAGACCGTGGACAGGCCGACCGCGCCCACCAGCGCGGCCAGGACCACGCCGAGCACCAGCCAGGCGATCTGCCGCATCAAGGACATGTCTCACTCCCCGTCATAGAAACCCTTCTGCCCTGACCTTGGCCACCAGCTCGCGCCACAGCGACAGGCGCGCCAGCGGGTCGCCCGCCGTCACCTGGCCCACGCCCTGCCACAGGCCCTCGGTGTTGAAGCTGAATACCGGCGTCAGGTCGCCGCGCTGCGACGCGGGCAAGACCTCGGGCCGCAGGTTGTCCAGGATCAGCGGCTCGGCGCCCGGCTGGGCATAGTAGGCCAGCACCATATGGGCGAGCGACTGCCCCTGAAGCCGCGCCCTGACGTAGACCATGCGCAGCTTGGCCGTCGGCACGCCCGTGGCGGCCAGGCCGAAGTACTTGGCGATGGCGTAGTCCTCGCAGTCGCCGGCGCGCTTTTCCAGGCTTTCCAGCGGCGAGGCCCAGTAGTCCGGCACGCCCCAGACCACCGAATCGTCCTTGAAGGCCAGGCGGCGGTTGAAGAAATCGTTGATGTCCTTCAACCGCTGCAGTTCCTCGACCGTGCCGCTGCGCTCGATCTGCTGCACCAGGGCCTGGGCCTGCTCGACGACGCGCGGGCCGCGGGCGGCCGCGGCCTCGAGCACGCGCGAGGCGTCGTAGGCCGCCAGCGCCAACACCGGCCCCGTCACCCAGGCGACCAGCCACCACCGGCGCGGGCGCAAGGCGAAAGCGACACGGGACGGGGAAGTGGGCAAGATTGACGGCAGGCAGCGGTTGAATTCACTGTACCCGGCCGGCGGCCGCCCGAAGCGGCTCTAAGATTTTTGGCTATGCAGAACCCGGCACCTTCCCACGTCTCTCGCCCTCACGGCGCGCGGACGCAGCAGATCCGCGACGACCTCGACCAGTCGCGCCGCCGCGGTCCCCTGCAGCAGATCCAGATCCCGCCCTGCCCGGAACTGCTGGCCCAGCTGCAGCAAGCCATGAGCCAGCCCGAGCCCGACCTCAACCTGGTCGGGCGCATCGCCTCCAGCGACGTGGCCATGGCCGCCACGCTGCTGCGCATCGCCAACGGCCCGCTGTTCAAGCCCGTCGGCCTGCCCTGCACCACCGTCGGCCAGGCCATGACGCGCATCGGCCTGCGCGAGAGCGTGGCCGTCATGACCGGCTTCCTGGCCCAGCACGCCATCCCCGTCAACGCGCCGCAGCTGGCGCGCTTCTGGGAGCGCAGCACCAAGCGCGCCATCGCCATGGCCATCATTGCCCAGCAGCTGCCGGGCCTGTCCCCTGATCTGGCGCACAGCTTCGGCCTCTTCCTGCACGTCGGCATGCCGGTGCTGCTGCAGAGCGTGCGTGGCTACGCGGCCACCATGGTGGAGGCCGGCGCCCGCATCGACCGCCCCTATATCGCCACCGAGAACGCCAACCACAAGACCGACCATGCCGTCGTCGGCGCCCTGGTGGTGCGGGTGTGGAACCTGCCGCCGCCGCTGATGGCGGCCATTCGGCTGCATCACGACTTCGCTTCGCTGGGCCATGACGGCATCGAGCCCGAGATCCACACGCTGATCGCCGCCGGCCTGATCGCCGAGCACCTGATGCGCCGCCACGAGGGCCTGCCGGAAGACGCTGACTGGGCCGGTCACCACCAGGCCGCCATGGAATGGCTGCACATCGGCTGGGACGAACTGGCCCAGTGGGAAGAGGCCATCAGCGCGCAGTTCGACGCCGCGTGAAACTGCCCCGCCTGCGCGTCATCGTCCTCGCCGTCATGGTGGTGGGCACCACGATCGCGCTGGCCTGGAAAGTGTTCGGCCCGGCGGGCGTCGCCGTCGAGCTGACCCGGCGCGGCTGGCGCATGGAGGTCATCGTCGAGCGCCTGCGCGCCGAGTCCGGCTCCGACTGGTGCGACGAGTTGCCCGAGGGCGCCTTCGACATCAGCCGCCGCACCATCGCCGATCCCACCGGCAAGCGGGCCGAGCCCAGTGAGCACTGCCGCTACAGCACGCTCGCCTGGCGCCGCAGCTGGATCGCCAAGACCGAAGGCGGCCCCGACGACCATCCCGACTGGCCGCGCCCGCCACTGCGCATGGCCGCGCCCGGGCAGGCGGGCAGCGAGCGCCTGGGCAAGCGCGAGGCCTATTTCGAGATCGAACTGCGCGACCGCGACGACCACGCCTGGGTCTGCCGCCTCGACCCCGAGCACTGGAAGCAGCTGCGGGTGGGCATGCGCTTTCGCATGCCGGTGGACCGTTTCGGCACGGCCAACTGCCCGGCGATGTACCCGTCGCGCCTCTGATCGGTCCTCAGTGGACCAGTTGCCAGGCCGCGACGACCACATGCCCCCAGAGCATCAGGTTGAAGCCCAGCAGCGTGAAGACGCGCAGGAAGGTCCAGAACTTGCGCGCCCTCTCCAGCGCCTCATCGGCGCCAGTGAAGACATAGATGCCCATGTAGAGGGCCGACGGCAGCAGGGTGGCGGCCATCACGCAGGCCATGAACCAGTAGAAGAAGGTCATGGCCCCATTGTGGCGACGCGCCCGGCCCCTGAGGCTTGACGTTAGCCCTCAGGCCGCTCAGGCCACTCAACCGGCCTTGGCCGCCTTCCAGCGCTTCAGCATCTCGGCTTCCTGCTCGGGCGTGAAGGCCATCTTGGTGCGGCCCTTCTCCTCCTTCAGCTGGCCCTGGTACCAGGCCAGGGTGTCGGCCACCGTCTGCTCGACGGGCCGAAAGCGCAGCCCGGCCTTGACGGCGCGGCCGTTCTGCCAGGTGTGGAAGCCCTGGGTCTCGCCGGCATAGGGTGCCCAGATCGGGAAGTCGATGCCCTCCTGCTTGGCGACGAACTCGCCGGGGATCCAGGTCAGCGTGCTTGCCGTGGGCGTGGCCTTCTGGCAGGCGGCGATGACGCGGCCCCAGGTCATGGGCTTGTCCGGCCCCAGACCGTTGAAGACGCCGATGGTGCGGTTCTCGACCATCAGCACCAGCCACTCGGCCAGGTCGCGCACGTCGATGAGTTGCAGCGGGTCGGTCGGCGCGCCGGGCACGGCGATCTCGCCGCCCTTGTCGAAGCGGGCCGGCCAGTAAGTGAAGCGGCCGGTCGGGTCGTCGGGGCCGACGATGAAGCCGGGGCGGACCACCGTCGTGCGGCCGGGCAGCGCCGCTTCGGCGGCCGCCTCGCAGGCGGCCTTGAGCCCGCCGTAGTTCTCGAAGCCCTTGCCCATCTCCTCGACCTTGGGGTCGGCCAGCACGGCCAGCGGCGAGTTCTCGTCGCCATTGATCGGGCTGGGCTCCTTGTAGGCGCTGATGCTGGAGATGAAGATGTAGTGCTTGACCCGCGGCGCCAGCAGTTGCGCCGAGGCGCCGACCATGCGCGGGTAGTAGCCCGAGTCGTCGATGACGGCATCCCACTCGCCGGTCTCCAGCGACTTGATGCCCTCGCCCTTCAGCGGGTCGCGGTCGCCCTGGCGCTTCTCGATGTCGGGAAACAGGCCCGGGCGCGTCTTGCCGCGGTTGAACAAGGTCAGCGTGTGGCCGCGCGCCCGCGCCGCCTCGACGATGGCCGGGCCGAGGAAGCCGGTGCCACCGAGGATGAGGATGCGCTTGGGCGCGGGGGTGGCCGCCGCGAAGGCGGCTCCGGGCAGCAGGGTGGCGCTCATCTGCAGGACCTGTCGACGCGAGGGGTGGATCTTCATGTGGGAGTCTCCTTGTGATTGAAAGGCAGCGGCGCGGTGTCAGCGTGCTCGTGATGGCGACGGTTCACGAGCCGACCCAGCCATCCCGCGAAAGCAACCCAGGCACCGGCACAACCCAGCGCCGCCAGCGAGACCGGGACCAGCAACGCGGCGAACAGCGTCGGCGCCCAGACGCCGAGGAAGTCGCCGCCGCGGAAGACGAAGGTGTCGATGAAGGCCTTGGACTTGTAGCGCTCCTCCGGCCCCAGCGGGATGTAGAGGATCTCGCGCGCCGGCCGGTCCACCGCATAGTGGATGCCGCGGCGCAGCACCTGCACCAGGGCCAGCGCCAGGAAGCTGGGCCACAGGGCCAGCGCGCCGAAGCCCAGCGTCGTCAGGAGCGGCAGCACCAGCAGCACGCCCGACACGCCGATGCCGCGCAGCAGGCGGCTGGTCAGCAGCAACTGCACGGTCAGCGTCAGCACATTGGTCCAGAAGTCCAGCTTGGCGAAGGCCGCCGTGCGCTCGGCCGGGCTGGCGAAGCTTTTGGCGACGATATCGCCCTGCATCAGGTAGAGGAAGGTCGACGTGATGGTGAACAGCAGCATGTAGGCGCAGATCAGCTGCAGATAGCGCGAAGCCGCGATGGCCTTCAGGCCGGCCTTGAAGTCGGGACCGGGTTCGCGGGCCCGCTGGCCTTCGCCCGACGACAGCTTGAAGTGGACCGCCAGGCGCAGCATGCAGAACACCGCCACCTCCAGGCCCAGCACCGCGAGCAGCATCAGGCCGGCCGGCTCGACCTTGAAGCTCCAGTCGCCACTGCTGACGCCCTGGGTCACCGCGGCGCCGACAACCGCCCCCAGCGTGCCGCCCATGGAGATCATGCCGAACAGCCGCTTGCCCTGGTCCTCGGTGAAGACGTCGGCCATCAGGCTCCAGAACACCGACACGACGAAGAGGTTGAAGACGCTCAGCCACACGTAGAAGGCATAGCCCAGCAGGTTGCCGCCATGCCCGGGCAGGGCGTAGAAGAGCGCGGCGAACACCAGCAGATTGGCGGCGAAGAAGTGGGCCACCAGCGGGATGAAGCGCCGGCGCGGCAGGCGTGACACCAGGGTCGCATAGACCGGGTTGACGACCAGCATGACGACCAGGGTGGTCGTCATCAGCCAGGGCAACCAGTCGGCGCCACGCGCAATGCCCATGGCCTCGCGTACCGGTCGCAGCAGGTAGAGGGCGAGCAGCAGGAAGAAGAAATAGGCCGCCGCGTACAGCAGCGCACGGCCTTCGCCGGGGCGCAGCAGCACCAGGCGTTGCAGTCGTGTCGTCAGGGCCGTCATGGGACGAATTGGCGCACCGGTGGACGGGCGCTGCGATTCGTCACGGCGGGAAAACCCACGCAGGCAAAACCCACGGTGCCAAAAGCAACAGGCCCGTCCGTTGCCGGAGCGGGCCTGTTTTCTTGAAGCGCTGCGCGCTTACTTTTTGCGGACTGGCGGCACGTCGGTGCAGGAACCGTGCGCCACTTCAGCCGCCATGCCGAGCGATTCTCCCAGCGTCGGGTGCGGATGGATGGTCTTGCCGATGTCCACCGCGTCCGCGCCCATCTCGATGGCCAGGGCGATCTCGCCGATCATGTCGCCGGCATGGGTGCCGACGATGCCGCCGCCGATGATGCGGTGGCTCTCGTCATCGAAGATCAGCTTGGTGAAGCCCTCGTCGCGGCCGTTGGCGATGGCGCGGCCCGAAGCCGTCCAGGGGAACAGGCCCTTGGTGAACTTGATGCCCTTGGCCTTGGCCTCGTCCTCGGTCATGCCCACCCAGGCGACCTCGGGGTCGGTGTAGGCGACGCTCGGGATCACGCGAGCGTCGAACTGGCTCTTCTTGAGCTTGTCGTCACCCAGCAGTTCGCCGGCGCAGACCTCGGCCGCCACATGGCCTTCGTGCACCGCCTTGTGGGCCAGCATGGGCTGGCCGACGATGTCGCCGATGGCGAAGATGTTGGCCACGTTGGTGCGCATCTGCACGTCGACCGGGATGAAGCCGCGGTCGCCGACGACGACGCCGGCGTTCTCGGCGGCTATCTTCTTGCCATTGGGCGTGCGGCCCACGGCCTGCAGCACCAGGTCGTAGCGCTGAGCCTCCTTGGGCGCGCCCTCGCCTTCGAAGGTGACGTAGATGCCGTCGGGCCTGGCTTCGGCCGCGACCGTCTTGGTGTTCAACATGATGTTGTCGAAGCGGCCCTGGTTGAACTTCTGCCAGACCTTGACGAGGTCGCGGTCGGCGCCCGTCATCAGCGTGGGCAGCATTTCGACCACGTCCAGGCGCGCGCCCAGCGTCGAGTACACCGTGCCCATTTCCAGGCCGATGATGCCGCCGCCGACGATGAGCATCTTCTGCGGCTTGACACCCATCTCCAGCGCGCCGGTCGAGTCGACGATGCGCGGGTCGTTGGGCAGGAAGGGCAGGCGCACGGCCTGGGAACCGGCCGCGATGATGAGGCGCTTGAAGGCCACGGTCTGGGCCGCGCCGGTCTTGGCCTGGCCCACGGCGCCTTCGGTGGCTTCGACCTTCAGGTGCTGGGCGTCCAGCAGCGAGCCGACGCCGCGCAGCACGGTGACCTTGCGCATCTTGGCCATGGCCGCGAGGCCGCCGGTCAGCTTGGCCGTCACCTTGTTCTTGTGCGCACGCAGCTTGTCGATGTCGACGGTGGGCGCGCCGAAGACGACGCCCAGGTCGGCCATGTGGCTGGCCTCGTCCATGACGGCCGCGACGTGCAGCAGCGCCTTGGACGGGATGCAGCCGACGTTCAGGCACACGCCGCCCAGCGTCGCGTAACGCTCGACGATGGCGACCTTGAGGCCCAGGTCGGCGGCGCGGAAGGCGGCCGAATAGCCGCCAGGGCCGCCGCCGAGGACGACCAGGTCGAAGGCTTGATCGGCACTACCGCTGTAGGTCGCAGCAGCAGGGGCTTGGACCGTGGCAGCAGCCGGCGCAGGCGCCGCAGCGGCCGGAGCCGGCGCGGGAGCAGCGGCATCGGCCGACTCCAGCGTCAGCACGACCGAGCCCTTGGCGACCTTGTCGCCGATCTTGACCTTCAGCTCCTTGACCACGCCAGCGGCAGACGACGGAATCTCCATCGATGCCTTGTCGCTTTCGACGGTGATCAGGCTCTGCTCGACCTTGACGGTGTCGCCGGCCTTGACCAGCACCTCGATGACGCCGACTTCGTCGAAATCGCCGATGTCGGGAACTTGAACTTCAATGAGTGCCATGAGTTCAGCTCCCGATCACAGGGCGATGCGGCGGAAGTCCGCCAGCAGCGACGCGAAGTAGACGTTGAAGCGCGCGGCAGCGGCGCCGTCGATGACGCGGTGGTCCCAGCTCAGCGACAGCGGCAGGATCAGGCGCGGCTGGAAGGCCTTGCCGTCCCAGACCGGCTCGATCGAGCTCTTGCAGACGCCCATGATGGACACCTCGGGCGCATTGATGATGGGCGTGAAGTACTTGCCGCCGATGCCGCCCAGGGACGAGATCGAGAAGCAGCCGCCGCTCATGTCGGCCGGGCCCAGCTTGCCGTCGCGCGCCTTCTTGGCCAACTCCGACATCTCGGCGCTGATCTGGAAGATGCCCTTCTTGTCGGCGTCCTTGATGACGGGCACGACCAGGCCGTTGGGCGTGTCGGCCGCGAAGCCGATGTGGAAGTAGTTCTTCAGCACCAGCGTGTCGCCGTCCAGCGAGCTGTTGAACTCGGGGAACTTCTTCAGCGCCGCCACGGCCGCCTTGATCATGAACGCCAGCATCGTGACCTTGATGCCGGCCTTCTCGTTCTCCTTGTTCAGCTGGACGCGGAAGGCCTCGAGTTCGGTGATGTCGGCATCGTCGTGATTGGTGACGTGCGGAATGACGACCCAGTTGCGATGCAGGTTGGCGCCCGAGATCTTCTTGATGCGCGACAGTTCCTTGCGCTCGACGGCACCGAACTTCTCGAAATCGACCTTGGGCCAGGCCAGCAGGTTGAGGCCCGTGCCACCACCGGCGGCAGCAGCCGCGGGGACCGCAGCCTTTTGCGCGGCGGTCTGCACGGCGCCCGACATGACGGACTTGACGAAGCCCTGGATGTCGCTCTCGACGATGCGGCCCTTGGCGCCGCTGCCCTTCACTTCGGCCAGCGGCACACCGAGCTCGCGGGCGAGCTTGCGGATGCTGGGCGAGGCATGGGGCAGTTGACCCGTCGGCGCGGTGGGCTGGTGGGCCGGCAACGCAGCGGCAGCGACCGGCGCAGCAGCAGCAGCAACGGGTGCTCCCGCAGCGGGAGCCGGAGCGGCGGCAGCCGGTGCGGACGCAGCGGCGGCAGGAGCACCACCGGCGGACTTCACGCGGGCCAGGGCCGAACCCTTGCTGACCTTGTCGCCGACCTTGACCAGCAGTTCTTCGACGACGCCGGCCGTCGACGACGGGATCTCCATCGAGGCCTTGTCGCTTTCGACGGTAACCAGGCTCTGCTCGACCTTGACGGTGTCGCCCACCTTGACGAGCAGCTCGATGACGGCCACTTCGTCGAAGTCGCCGATGTCCGGCACTTCGACGGTGATCGTGCCGCCGGCCGCGGGGGCCGGTGCAGCGGCGGCCGGAGCGGGCGCTTCAGCGGCAGGAGCCGGTGCAGCCGCAGCGGAAGCCGGGGCGGCCGGCGCAGCGGCAACAGCGCCCTCACCTTCCACGACCACCAACACGCTGCCTTCCTTGACCTTGTCGCCGACGACGACCTTGATCTCTTTGACGACGCCGGCCTGCGAGGACGGGATTTCCATCGATGCCTTGTCGCTCTCCACCGTCACCAGGCTTTGCTCGACCTTGACGGTGTCGCCGACCTTGACCAGCACCTCGATGACGCCGACCTCGTCGAAATCGCCGATGTCGGGAACCTTGACTTCAACCAATGCCATGTTTGTGTCTCCCCCGGGGCTCAGGCGTAGAGCGGGTTGATCTTGTTGATGTCGATGCCGTACTTGGCGATGGCTTCAGCCACCTTCTCGACGGGGATCGCACCATCGTCGGCCAGGGCCTTGAGCGCGGCCACGACGATGTAGTGGCGGTTGATCTCGAAGTGCTCGCGCAGCTTGGAGCGGAAGTCGCTGCGGCCGAAGCCGTCGGTGCCGAGCACCTTGTAGGAACGGCCCTTGGGGACGTAGGCGCGGATCTGCTCGGCGTAGTTCTTCATGTAGTCGGTCGACGCGATGACCGGGCCCTGGGTGTGGCCGAGCTGCTGCGTCACATAAGGCACGCAGGCGAGTTCGGTCGGGTGCAGCAGGTTCCAGCGCTCGGCGTTCTGGCCGTCGCGGGCCAGCTCGTTGAAGCTCGGGCAGCTCCACACGTTGGCGCCGACGCCCCAGTCCTCTTCCAGCAGCATCTTGGCGACCTGGCTTTCGCGCAGGATGGTGCCCGAGCCCAGCAGGTTGACGCTGAGGGACTTGGAAGCATCGGCCTCTTCCAGCAGATACATGCCCTTGAGGATCTGCTCCTCGGTGCCGGCCTTGAGCCCGGGCATGGGGTAGTTCTCGTTCAGCAGGGTGATGTAGTAAAAGACGTTTTCCTGGTCTTCGACCATGCGCTTCAAGCCGCGCTGCATGATGACCGCCACTTCGTGGGCGAAGGTCGGGTCGTAGCTGATGCAGTTCGGAATCGTGCCGGCCAGGATGTGGCTGTGGCCGTCTTCGTGCTGCAGGCCTTCGCCGTTCAGCGTCGTGCGGCCCGACGTGCCGCCCAGCAGGAAGCCGCGCGCCTGCATGTCGCCCGCCGCCCAGGCCAGGTCACCGATGCGCTGGAAGCCGAACATCGAGTAGTAGACGTAGAACGGGATCATCACGCGGTTGTTCGTCGAGTACGACGTCGCCGCAGCGATCCAGCTGGCCATGCCGCCGGCTTCGTTGATGCCTTCCTGCAGGATCTGGCCGGCCTTGTCCTCGCGGTAGTACATGACCTGGTCCTTGTCGACCGGCGTGTACAGCTGACCCTTGGGGTTGTAGATGCCGATCTGGCGGAACAGGCCTTCCATGCCGAAGGTGCGGGCCTCGTCGACGAGGATGGGCACGACGCGCGGGCCGATCTCCTTGTCGCGCAGCAGTTGCGTCAGGAAGCGCACATAGGCCTGGGTCGTCGAGATCTCGCGGCCTTCGGCGGTCGGGTCCAGCACGGCCTGGAAGGTGGCCAGCTCGGGCACCTTGAACTGCTCGTCGGCCTTGGCGCGGCGAGCGGGCAGATAGCCGCCCAGGGCCTGGCGGCGCTCGTGCAGATAGCGCATCTCCGGCGTGTCGTCGGCAGGCTTGTAATACGGGATCTTGGGCAGCTCGCTGTCCGGCACCGGGATGTTGAAGCGGTCACGGATGTACTTGATGTCCTCGTCGGTCAGCTTCTTGGTCTGGTGGACGGTGTTCTTGCCTTCACCGGCCTTGCCCATGCCATAGCCCTTGACGGTCTTGACCAGCAGCACGGTGGGCTGGCCCGTCTTGTTGTTGTGGGCCTTCTCGAAGGCGGCGTAGACCTTCTCCGGCTCGTGGCCGCCACGGCGCAGTTCGAAGATCTCTTCGTCGCTCATGTGGGCAACGAGCTTGGCGGTCTCGGGGTATTTGCCGAAGAAGTTCTTGCGGACGAAGGCGCCGTCGTTGGCCTTCATGGCCTGGTAGTCGCCGTCCAGCGTCTCCATCATCAGCTGCTTGAGCTTGCCGCTCTTGTCGCGCGCCAGCAGCTCGTCCCAGCCCTTGCCCCAGATCAGCTTGATGACGTTCCAGCCGGCACCGCGGAACTCGCCTTCCAGCTCCTGGATGATCTTGCCGTTGCCGCGCACCGGGCCGTCCAGGCGCTGCAGATTGCAGTTGACGACGAAGACGAGGTTGTCGAGGTTCTCGCGCACGGCCAGGCCGATGGCGCCCAGGCTTTCAGGCTCGTCCATCTCGCCGTCGCCCATGAAGGCCCAGACCTTGCGGTTCTCGGTGTTGGCGATGCCGCGGGCGTGCAGATACTTCAGGAAGCGCGCCTGGTAGATCGCCATCAAGGGGCCCAGGCCCATGGAGACGGTCGGGAACTGCCAGAAGTTGGGCATCAGCTTCGGGTGCGGGTAGCTGGACAGGCCCTTGCCGTCGACTTCCTGGCGGAAGTTGTCCAGCTGCTCTTCGCTCAGGCGGCCTTCCAGGAAGGCGCGGGCATAGATGCCGGGCGCGCTGTGGCCCTGGATGTAGAGGCAGTCACCGCCGTGGTCTTCGCTGGCGGCATGCCAGAAATGGTTGAAGCCGGCGCCGAACATGCTGGCCACCGAGGCGAAGGAGCCGATGTGGCCGCCCAGGTCGCCGCCGTCGGCGGGGTGCAGTCGGTTGGCGCGCACCACCATGGCCATGGCGTTCCAGCGCATATAGGCGCGCAGGCGCTTCTCGATCTGGATATTGCCGGGGCAGCGGGCTTCCTGGTCGGCCTCGATGGTGTTCACATAGCCGGTGGTGGCCGAGAACGGCAGGTCGATGCTGTGGTGGCGGGCATGCTCCAGCATCTCCTCGATCAGGAAGTGGGCGCGCTCGGCGCCTTCACGGTCGATGACGGCCGAGAGGGCGTCCAGCCACTCCTTGGTTTCCGTCGGATCTTGGTCGTTCGCGGCGGCGCCGAGAAACTCTTGCGGCTGGGCTGACATGGCCGTGTCTCCTGGTAAATCCGCCTACGGCGGGCGGAAGTGGCTGTTCTAACAGGGTGCGAAGCGCAGGCCGAGACCCGCGAGCGGCCGGAGTGTCTCACAAGCCCTGCCATTTCCCAAATGGTGCGAGATGATTTCTTAATATGAAATTGTCACATCCAAACCCGCCCGGATAATTTGCCGATGTCCCTCGATTCCCCCGCCCCCGAGATCCCCTCACGCGGTCAACGCATGCTGGCGCCGCTGCGCCGCTTCGTCGCCACCTGGTGGTTCCGGCAATCGCCCTCGCGCCAGGACCGCCTGGCCACCCTGGGCCCGCTGATCTCGGTGCTGCTTTTCCTGGCGGCCATCATTTCGGCCTTCTGGTACTTGCGTAACGAGGAAATCGAGCGCGAGACCGAGTCGGTCAAGCGCGACACCGAGATCGCCCAGCAGCAGATCCGCCTGCGCCTGATCGAGAACCAGGAGCAGCTGGTGCGCATCGCCCGCGAGGTCGTCACGCGCCAAATCGACGCCCACGAGTTCTCCGCCCAGGCCCAGGCCTTCGCCCGCGAGCGCCCCGAGCTGACGCATGTGACCTGGCTGAGCGCCAAGCGCGAGCGCCGCAGCAGCGTGGGCGCGGCGGGCTTCCAGGCCGACGGGCTGATGACGGCGGACAGCGACGACCCGTCGATGCCCATGGCCAACCAGTCCAATGCGGCGGCCATCGCCTTCGAGGCCGCCAAGGAAAGGCGCCAGCCGGTCTATTCACCGCCCTTCACCGACGCCAACGGCACCACCGTCTTCCAGCTGCACATCCCGCTGATCGACCGCGGCGGCTTCGCCGGCGTGCTGATCGCCGAATACACCGTCGAGTCGCTGCTGCGCTATTACGTGCCCAGCGAGGTGGCCACCCGCCACAGCATCGCCGTGCTGGATGCGCGCGACCAGATCGTCAGCAGCACCGTCACGCCCATGCCCGGCCAGGTGCTGCGCCGCGCCTCCCTGCTGCACGACGTGCCGCTGGCGCCCGCGCTGAACGGCCTCGTGCTGCGCGGCCAGGGCTGGCGCACCTCCATCGGCCTCATCAACAACGCCTTGTTCTGGCTGGTGCTGGCCCTGGCGGGCATGACGGTCTGGATGCTGCTGGGCACCTGGCGCCATATGCGCCGTCGCACCCAGATCCAGAACGCGCTGACGCTGGAGACCAATTTCCGCCGCGCCATGGAGAACTCCATGCTGACCGGCATGCGCGCCATGGACATGGACACGCGCATCACCTACGTGAACCCGGCCTTCTGCGCGATGACGGGCTTCTCGGAGGCTGACCTGGTGGGCCGCACGCCGCCCTACCCCTTCTGGCCCGCCGACCGCCGCGAAGAGAACGCACGCCTGCTGCAACAGGAACTGCAGGGCCGCAGCCCCTCGGGTGGCGTCGAGGTGAAGATCCAGCGCAAGGACGGCAGCCAGTTCGACGCCCGCGTCTATGTGTCGCCGCTGGTCGACACCAAGGGCAAGCAGACCGGCTGGATGACCTCGATGACCAACATCACCGAGGCCAAGCGCGTGCGCGACCAGCTCTCGGCCTCGCACGAGCGCTTCACCACCGTGCTGGAAGGCCTGGATGCAGCCGTGTCGGTGCTGTCCGTGCAGCCACCCGAGCTGCTGTTCGCCAACCGCAGCTACCGCCTGTGGTTCGGCGCCGATCCGGCCGGCCACGCCCTGCTGGCGGGCGGCCATTTGATGGGCACCACCAGCCGCCGCGGCGGCCTGGGCGACGGCGAGGACGAGGTCGACGACTATTCCGGCCTGCCCGCGGAGGCCCTGACCGAGACCGGCTCCGACCCGCGCGAGGTCTATGTCGAGTCGCTGGCCATGTGGTTCGACGTCCGCGCCCGCTATCTGCAGTGGACCGACGGCCGCCTGGCCCAGATGCTGATCGCGACCGACATCACCATGCGCCGCCACGCCGAGGCGCAAGCCGCCCTGCAGGCCGAGAAGGCCCAGGTCACCAGCCGGCTGATGACCATGGGCGAGATGGCCTCCAGCGTGGCCCATGAGCTGAACCAGCCGCTGACGGCCATCACCAACTACTGCAACGGCATGGTCAGCCGGGTGCGCAACGACAGCATCGACAAGGACGCGTTGATGGCGGCCCTGTCCAAGACCGCCAAGCAGGCAGAGCGGGCGGGCCAGATCATTCACCGCATCCGCAACTTCGTGAAGCGCAGCGAGCCGCAGCGCCAGCCGGCCCATGCAGCCGACATCGTCGAGGACGCCGTGGAGCTGGCTGGCATCGAGCTGCGCCGGCGCACCGTCGCCATCCACACCTATGTGGCCCAGCGCCTGCCGCAACTGATGGTGGACCCCATCCTGATCGAGCAGGTGCTGATGAACCTGCTGAAGAACGCCGCCGAAGCCATCGACAACGCGTCGCTCCCGACCTCGCGCCGGCACATCGAATTGCGGGTCGTCCCCAAGCACAGCGCCGAGCTGGGCGGGCAGATCGAGTTCTCGGTCACCGACATGGGGCCGGGTTTGCCCGATGAGGTGCTGGCCCGCATGTATGAGGCATTTTTCTCGACAAAAGCCGACGGATTGGGCATCGGATTAGGGTTATGCCGGTCTATCGTCGAGTCCCACCAGGGCCGGATAAAAGCCGAGAACCTCTACAATGGCTCCCTGGTTGTTGGCTGCCGATTCGCCTTCACGATACCCGTCACCATCACCTCAGAACAGCTCCGGCAGGAGGCTCCGCAAAGCCTCCTCGGCAGCGCTCAGAGAACAGAACCCACAGCACCATGAGCTTGATCCCCAAGAAGGGCAACGTCTACGTTGTCGATGACGACGAAGCGGTCCGCGACTCCCTGCAGTGGCTTCTCGAAGGCAAGGACTACCGGGTCAAGTGTTTTGACTCCGCGGAATCCTTCCTGGCCCGCTACGACCCCCGTGAGGTCGCCTGCCTCATCGCCGACATCCGCATGGATGGCATGACCGGCCTGGAACTCCAGGACCGCCTCATCGAGCGCAAGAGCCCCCTGCCCATCGTCTTCATCACCGGCCACGGCGACGTGCCCATGGCGGTGCAGACCATGAAGAAGGGCGCGATGGACTTCATCGAGAAGCCCTTCAAGGAAGAAGAGCTGCTGGCCCTGGTGGAGCGCATGCTCGACCAGGCCCGCGACGCCTTCTCCAGCCACCAGGAAGCCGCCAGCCGCGATGCCCTGCTGGCCCGCCTGACGACCCGCGAGGCGCAGGTGCTGGAGCGCATCGTCGCTGGCCGCCTGAACAAGCAGATCGCCGACGACCTCGGCATCAGCATCAAGACGGTCGAGGCGCATCGCGCCAACATCATGGAAAAGCTCAACGCCAACACGGTGGCGGACCTGCTCAAGATTGCCTTGGGCGCGACCGCCAAGGCCTGATCCCCGACTCCCTTTCAAAGGCCGCTGCACCCCAGCGGCCTTTTGCATTCCAGAAAGCATCACTGCCATGACCGCCCAACTCATCGACGGCCTCGCCCTGTCCAAGGCCACCCGCGCCGAAGTCGCCCAACGCGCCGCTGCGCTGACCGCCCAGGGCAAACAGCCCGGCCTCGCCGTCGTGCTGGTGGGCGACAACCCCGCCAGCCAGGTCTATGTGCGCAACAAGGTCAAGGCCTGCGAGGAGGCCGGCATCCATTCGGTGCTGGAGAAGTACGACGCCACCATGACCGAAGCCGAGTTGCTGGCCCGCGTCGAAGCCCTGAACAACGACCCCAGCATCCACGGCATCCTGGTGCAGCTGCCCCTGCCCAAGCACATCGACGACCACAAGGTCATCGAATCCATCTCGCCCGCCAAGGACGTCGACGGCTTCCACGTCGCCAGCGCCGGTGCGTTGATGGTGGGCGAGCCTGGTTTCAAGGCCTGCACGCCCTATGGCTGCATGAAGATGCTGGAAAGCATCGGCATGAAGGACTTGCGCGGCAAGCACGCCGTCGTCATCGGCCGCAGCAATATCGTCGGCAAGCCCATGGCCCTGATGCTGCTGGCCGCCAACGCCACCGTCACGGTCTGCCACAGCGGCACGGCCGACCTGGGCGCCATGACCCGCCAGGCCGACGTCATCGTCGCCGCCGTCGGCAAGCGCAATGTGCTGACCGCCGACATGGTCAAGCCCGGCGCCGTCGTCATCGACGTGGGCATGAACCGCAACGACGAAGGCAAGCTCTGCGGCGACGTCGATTTCGACGGCGTCAAGGACGTGGCCGGCTTTATCACGCCGGTTCCCGGTGGCGTGGGTCCTATGACCATTGCCATGTTGCTGGTGAACACGCTTGAATCCGCGGAGCGAAGCCTCAAGTCCGCCTGATATGACGAATCCCCTGCTGTCCACCGCCGCCCTGCCCGAGTTCGCGGCCATCACGCCCGAGCATGTCCAGCCGGCCATCACTGAGCTGCTGGCCGAGGCCCAAGCCGCTCTCGACGAGGCCACGAAACCCGAGACGCCGGCCGACTACGACGCGCTGTCGAGCATCCTCGACACCGCCACGGAACGCCTGGGCGCGGCCTGGGGTGCCGTCGGCCACCTGAATGCCGTGGCCGACACGCCGGCGCTGCGCGAGGCCTTCAACGCCATGCTGCCCGCCGTGACCGAGTTCAGCACGGCCATGGGTGCCAACGAGGCCCTGTTCGCCAAGTACAAGGCTGTCGTCGCCGCGCAGGGTTCCAGCCTGAGTGCCGCGCGCCAGCAGGTCCTCAAGCATGCCATCCGCAACTTCGTGCTGTCAGGCGCCGAGCTGCAGGGCGCGGCCCGCGAGCGCTATGCCGCCATCCAGGAGCGTAGCGCCGAGCTGCAGCAGCAGTTCAGCGAGCATGTGCTGGACGCGACCGACGGCTGGAGCTACGTCGCGACGGCCGAGGAACTGGCCGGCGTGCCGCAGGACCTGCTGGATGCCACCCGACTCGACGACGGCGGCCACAAGCTGACCCTGCATTTCCCGGTCTACCTGCCCGTCATGCAGTACGCGGAGAACCGCGAACTGCGCGAGAAGCTCTACCGCGCCTACGTGACCCGTGCGAGCGAGGCTGGCAAGGCCGAGTGGGACAACACGGCCGCCATGCGCGAGATCGTCGCCCTGCGCCAGGAAGAGGCCCAGTTGCTGGGCTATGCCAGCTTTGCTGAGGTGTCCCTCGCGCCCAAGATGGCCTCGTCGACCGCGGAGGTCACGAGCTTCCTGCGTGACCTCGCCAAGCGCGCCCGCCCCTTCGCCGAGAAGGACCTCGCCGAGCTGCTTGAGTTCTCCAAGGGCCAGCCCCTGGAGAGCTGGGACGTGTCCTACTGGAGCGAAAAGCTCAAGGAAGCCCGCTACGCCTTCAGCGACCAGACGGTGAAGCAGTACTTCACGGCGACCAAGGTCGTCCCGGGCCTGTTCTCCATCATCGAGCGCCTCTTCGACGTGTCGATCACGGAGGCCAAGGCCTCGGTCTGGCACGAGACCGTCAAGTTCTACGAGCTAAAGCGCGGCGGCAAGCTCATCGCCCAGTTCTACCTCGACCTCTACGCCCGCACCGGCAAGCGCCCCGGCGCCTGGATGGACGAGGTGCGCGGCCGCTGGCTCAAGCCCACGGGTGAACAGCAGACGCCGGTCGCCCAGCTCGTCTGCAACTTCGCCTCGCCTGTCGGCGACAAACCGGCGCTGCTGACCCACGACGACGTCATCACCCTCTTCCACGAGTTCGGCCACGGCCTGCATCACATGCTGACCCAGGTCAACGACCTCGGCGTGTCCGGCATCTCCGGCGTCGAATGGGACGCGGTCGAGCTGCCCAGCCAGTTCATGGAGAACTTCTGCTGGGAATGGGATGTGCTGCAGCAGCTCAGCGGCCATGTCGACAGCGGCGAGCCGCTGCCGCGCGAGCTCTTCGACAAGATGACCGCGGCCAAGAACTTCCAGAGCGGCCTGATGACGCTGCGCCAGATCGAGTTCGCGCTGTTCGACATGCGCCTGCACGGCGAGCCGGGAGCGGAAGCCGATGTGCAGAAGGTGCTGGACGAAGTGCGCGCCGAAGTCGCCGTGCTGATCCCGCCGGCCTTCAACCGCTTCCAGCACAGCTTCTCCCACATCTTCGCGGGCGGCTATGCGGCGGGCTACTACAGCTACAAATGGGCCGAACTGCTCAGCGCCGATGCCTGGAGCGCCTTCGAGGAAGAAGGCGTGTTCAACGCCGCCACCGGCAAGCGCTTCCTCAATGAGGTGCTGGAGCAAGGCGGGGCGCGCGATGCCATCGACAACTTCAAGGCCTTCCGCGGCCGCGAGCCGCGCATCGATGCGCTGCTGCGCCACCAGGGCATGAGCTGAAAACAGCGCGAAAAAAGTCTCACGCCGGCGTGGTGGCGAAGGGAATCCCACCCGGCTGAGGGTGATGCGACCGGAGGGCGGCCCGGACAATTCGAGGTTCAGGGACGACCACCGAACCATGAGCTTCCGAATCCTGCCGGCGCTGCTCGCGCTGCTCTGCCTCACGCCGGCCGCCTTTGCGGCCACCTACCGCTGCGAAGTCAGCGGCTCCGTCGTGATCACCGACAAGCCCTGCGCGGGAAGCAGCCCGCCGCCCATGGGCTCCATCGGTCCGGCCCGCACGACGACGTCCTACCAGACGCCCACGCCGGGCATGGATCAGGCGCCCGAGCATCACCGCTATCTAAGCCAACGTTGCGCGGAAATCAGCGAAGCCATCCGCACCGGACCCGCTCGCGGCGTCGGCTCAGCCACCGTCAACGACCTGCGCCGCGAATACTCGCGCGACTGCAGCGAGGACGACAGCTACGCCCGCCGCCTGGCCAGCGATGCCAAGCGCAAGCAGCGTGAGAGCCAGCTGGCCCAGCGCACCGAGGCCGAGCGCTCGCGCCAGGACGCCGAGCGCCTGCGTGACAAGTGCGTGGCCTTGCGCGACGCGCTGCGCAACCACCGCGTCGAGAACGAGACCGAGCGCCTCAACAAGAAGGCGGCCGAAGAGGCCTACAACGGCAACTGCCTCGGGAAATAGCCCACTCGCAGGCCGGCCGCAATGGCCGAGACTGCGTAAATGCGACTAAAGACACTGCTCTCCGCCGCCTTGATGCTTCTTGGCGGCGGTGCCGTTTCCGCCCAGGCCCTGCTCGTCCACAACGCCCGCGGCCTGACGCTGGACGAGCGCGGCCGCGTCGTCCGCTTCGACGCCATGCAGGTCGGCGCCGACGGCCGCGTGCTGGCTCTGGGCAAGCTCGGCGACCTGCCGGGCGGCGACATGCAGCGCGTCGATGCCGGTGGCCGCGTGCTGATGCCCGGTCTCATCGACGCCCACGGCCATGTGCTGTCCCTCGGCGCCGCGCGACGCAGCCTGCAGCTGCGCGACACGGTCGACATCGCCGCCGCACTCGCCGCCATCCAGGCCCATGCCGAGGCCCGGCCCGAAGCGGCGTGGATCACCGGCGGCGGCTGGAACCAGGCCGTGTGGAAGCTGGGCCGCTTCCCGACCGCGACCGAGCTGGATACCGCCGAAAGCCGACGCCCGGTCTGGCTGACCCGCGTCGACGGCCATGCCGGCTGGGCCAACAGCCGGGCCCTGCAACTGGCCGGCATCACGCGTGACACGCCCGACCCGAGCGGCGGTCGCATCGAGCGCGATGCCAACGGCGAGGCCACCGGCGTGCTCGTCGACGCCGCCATGGGTCTGGTCGAACGCCAGGTGCCGGCCGAGGATGCAACCGAGCTCGCCGCCAACCTCGACACCGCCGAGCGCGAGCTGCTGTCCCTTGGCATCACCACGGCCCATGACGCTGGCATCTCGGCCGCCGCCGATCAATTGCTGCGTCAGCGCGCCGCCGCCGGCCTGCTCAAGATGCGCATCTACGGCATGGCCCGCGGCAGCGACGAAGCCTTCATGGCCAGGCTGCGCGCCGCCGGGCCGCTGCTGGACGCCGGCGACGGCCACTACACACTGCGCGCCATCAAGCTGTTTGCCGACGGCGCCCTGGGCAGCCGTGGCGCTGCCCTGCTGGCGCCCTATTCGGACGCGCCACAGACCCGCGGCCTGCTGTTCCGCAGTGACACCGACCTGCAAGCACTGATGCGCGCGGCGGCCAAGGCCGGCTTCCAGGTCAATGTCCATGCCATCGGCGACGCGGCCAACCACCAGGTGCTGGCCGGCTACGAGGCCCTGGCCAAGGAGATGGGCGCGCGCAGCACCCAGCTGCGCCACCGCATCGAGCACGCCCAGGTCGTGGCCCTGGCCGACATCCCGCGCTTCGCCAAGGACCAGGTCATCGCCTCCATCCAGCCCACGCATGCAACGTCCGACATGAACATGGCCGAGGACCGCGTCGGCCCCCAGCGCATCCAGGGCGCCTATGCCTGGCAGCGCCTGCTCAAGAGCGGCGCCCGGCTGGCCTGCGGCTCGGACTTCCCGGTCGAGGAGCCCAGCCCCTGGGCCGGGCTCTACGCCGCCATCACGCGCGAGGACGCTACGGCCAAGCCCATCGGCGGCTGGTACCGCCAGCAGGCTCTCAACCCCGTCCAGGCCCTGGACTGCTTCACGCGCGGCGCCGCCTTTGCGGGCCACGCCGAGAAGGACCTCGGCTCGCTGACGCCCGGACATCGCGCCGACTTCATCCTCGTCGACCGCGACCCGCTGACCTCCTCGCCCGCAGCCCTGCTCAAGACGCGTGTGCTGCAAACCTGGATAGGCGGCAAGCTGGTGCACAAGGCGGAGGAATGACCATGCGCTACATCGCTCTCTGGCGCGGCATCAACGTCGGCAAGGCCAAGCGCCTGGCCATGGCCGACCTCAAGGCCCTGCTGACCGAGCTGGGCGCAACGAATGCGACGACGCTGCTGAACAGCGGCAACGCCGTCTTCGACAGCAAGAAGAAGATCAGCGCCGACAAGATCCGCGCCGCCGTGCTGGACAAACTCGGCGTCGACGCCGCCGTCATCCTGAAAACAGCCGCCGATTGGGCAGCCATCGCGGCCGGGCATGGCATTGACGGGGCCGATGACCACAGCCGCCTGCTCGTGGCCATCACGGCCGACGCCACAGCGCTGAAAGCCGCCGAAGGCATCGTGACGGTGGGCGACGAGCACTTCGTCGTCACCGAGGACGCGGCCTATCTCTGGTGCGCCCACGGCATCCTCGAAAGCAAGGCCGCCGTCGCCCTGCTGAAAAAGCTCGGCGAGGGCGGCACCACGCGCAACTGGGCGACGGTGCAGAAGCTCAACGTCCTGGCTCAGGGCTGAAGCGTCAGCGAAGCCGCGGCGTCGGCCACGCTCCAGAACTGCCTTTCTTCCCGGCCCAGCCCGTCCGGCGCACTGGCGGCCAGCAGCGCCCGCACCGGCTCCTTGACCCGCGCCAGCAGCAGGCGCTGCTGGCGTGCAACGAGACGCAGATCCAGCTCCAGCAGGCATTCGAGGGCCGTGCTGTCGAGGTCGCTGCTCTCCTCCAGGCTCAGCACCAGCGTGTCCACGCCCCGGGCGGCCAGGCGCGCGGCGGCCTCGGCCATCACGCGCTCGGCGCTGGCGAAGAACAGCGGCTCCTGGGGCCGCAGGATCAACGCACCCGCCACCGGCAGGGCATCGGGATGCTCCGGCCGGTTGACGAAGTTGCGCGTGCCCGGCAGCGCGCCCAGCTCGTGCAGCACCGGCTGGCTGAAGCGGCGCAGGGCCTCGACCAGGGACAGCGCGATCGAGGCCAGCATGCCGTGCAGCAGGCCCAGGGCCAGCACGGCGACGACGGCGCCCGCGATGAGCAGGCGGTCGCGGCCGAGATGCCAGGTCGCCAGCAGCGGCCGCGGTGACAAGGCATGCCACAGCGCCGCGATGACGGCCACCGCCAGCACCGGTCGCGGCAGCCACTGCAGGGCCGGCAAGGCGACGGCGACGGCCAGGGCGAGCACGACGAGGGCGACGACGCCGGCACGGCGGCTCTGCGCCCCGGCGCTGTGGTTGGCCATGCTGGCCGAAAAGCCCGCGCCCACCGGCATGCCTTGCAACAGGCCGGCGGCGAGATTGGCGGCCCCCAGAGCCAGCAGCTCGCGGTTGGCATTCAGCGTGTCGCCGCGCACCAGGGCCAGCGAGCGCATGCTGCCCCAGGACTCGGCGAACAGCAGCACCACCAGGCCCACGGCCAGCTCGGCCACGCGCAGCCAGGCATCGCGGCCCAGTGACGGCAGATGCGGCGCGAAGGCCGGCGCTGCGACGGCGCCGACAACCTCGACGCCGTCGGCCTGCAGGTCCAGCACGCGGGTGGCCGCGATGGCAGCCAGCAGCGCGATCAGCGAGGCCGGCCAGGTCGGCCAACGCCGCAGCAGCGCGATGAGGGCGCCGCTGGCCACGGCGACGAGCAGACTCAGCCCATGCCAGTCCGAGGTGTGGGCCAACACCCAGGCCAGCAGCCGCGGCGCATCCAGCCCCGGCGGTGGATGCAGGCCCAGCACGTCCGGCAATTGCTTGATGACGATGGTGATGGCCAACGCGAAGGCGAAGCCGCGCAGCACCGGCCGCGACACGAAGGCCGACAGCTGCCCCTGGCGTGCCGCGGCCAGCACCAGCAGCACGATGCCGGCGGCGCAGGTCAACGCCAGCAGCGCCTCGCCGGGCGCGATGCCGGCCAACCCTGCGGCGGCGGCGGCGGCGAGGCTGGCGCTGGATGAGGTGGGGGCCACGACGGCATCACGGCTGCGACCGAGCAGCGCATAGACGGCCAGACCGACCAGGGCCGCCGCAAAGGCGTGGGCCACCGGCAGGCCGGCCAGGCCCGCATAGGCCACGCCCTCGGGCAGCAGCAGGCCGGCCACGCACAGGCCGGCCGTCAGGTCGGCGCGCCAGGGCGAGCGCGGGGCCGCTGCCTCAGCCATCGTGGTGACCGGCGTTGAAGGCGCCGCCGTCGCTGGCGCGGCAGAACAGCGTCCAGTCCTCGCGCGCCTGCCCGGCAGCCGCGCGCGACAAGGCCATCAGCCGGTCGCGCCATTTGCCTTCGCCACGGCCGCGCTGGCCGAAGTCGATCAGCTCGTCCGCGAGCGCGGAGCCGTTGCGGCCCGACGAGCGCAGCTGGGCCCAGGCCAGCAGCCGGCCCATGGTGGCGAGGCTGTCGGCCAGACCCTGCCGGTCCGACGCCAGGGCTGCCAGGTCCAGGCGGTCTTCATTGGGCTGCAGGCCGCGCAGCACAAAGGGCTGGCCGTCAAACTGCACCGGATGCAGAAAGGCCATGGACACCGCCTGCATGCGGCGCTGCACGGCCACCACGCGCTGCGCGTCGTCGCCCAGGCGGGGCTGCTTGCAGCCGCCCGCAGCGGCCAGCGTCGACGGCTGGGCCGCCTTCAGGTCGAGCAGGTACTGGCTGTCGGGGCTGCCCTTGCCGCGCACCAGGATGACGAAGCGCGGTACGCCCAGGCTGCCGGTGCCGGCGATGCGACGGGCGACGTCCAGCACCTCGAAGAAGCGCGCGTTGGACTGGGTCTGGGCAAAGGCCAGCATGAACTCGCCGACGCGGCGCTTCTCATCGGGGCTGGCCGCCAGCGCCCGCACGCCGTCCACGCGCAGGCGGCGGGACTTGCCGTTGCGGCTGGGGGCCTCGCAGCGGCGGGCCAGGAAGTCGGCGCGCTTGCGCAGGCCGACCTGGTCCAGCAGCTCATGCACCGGGCCGGCGGCGGTCTCGCGCTCCAGCCAGTAGGCCTTGCCCGCGGCCAGCGCATCGGCGTAGGCATCCAGCATCGTGCGCGCCATCGCGTCGGCCTGGGCCGCGTCCAGGCGCAGCTCCTCGGCGGCCAGCCTCACACTGGTCAGCAGGCGCAGCGGGTCCCAGGCGGCCGGAGCCAGGGCGGCCTCGTCGAAGTCGTTGAGGTCGAAGTAGGCCAGCCGGTTGTCGCCCTTGTAGCTGCCGAAGTTCTCCAGGTGCAGGTCGCCGCAGCACCAGGCCGGCGGCGAATTCTTCAGCACGCCGCGGCGCTGCACCTGCGCGTGAAAGAGATGACTCGTGCCGCGCAGGAAGACAAAGGGGCTGCGGCGCATCTTGGCAAACTTCAGCGCCAGGCGCTCGGGGTCGCGGCCGGCGTTGTGCTCGAGGATGGCCCGGACGACGTCCATCGCGGCCTCAGGTCTGTGGCAGGGTGTGGACCCGCATGCCGACGCTGGCATCCGCGGGCTTCAGCCAGTCGGAGTGGCGCAGCACACGACGGCCGTCACGCAGGCCGGCGTCCCAGCGGGCCCGCAGTCGCGCGTCGCTGAAGTCGATGTCGCGCCAGGAGTCCTCGCCCGGCAGGGCCTGCATGACGAGGTGGACGACGTCGATGCGCGAGTCGCAGCCCAGGGCCAGCAACTCCTTGATGGCCGGGTCGGCGGCCGTCTTGGCATCCAGCTTGCGACCGACCAGGCGCAGCGCGCGGCGCAGGTTCTGCAGACGCTCGTGGTCCTCGAGGTGCTCGAGGATGCGGCTGGCGTACTGGATGTCCTTGTAGCGCGTCAGCGCGCCGGCCATCGTGCTCGGCGCGGCTTCGCTGGCATCCCAGAGGTCGACCATGAAGCACAGGGTGTCGCGGCGCTCGCTGTCGTCGAGCACCACGTCCAGCGGCGTATTGGAGTAGATGCCGCCGTCCCAGTAGGCCTCCTTGCCGATCTGCACCGGCGCGAAGCCCGGCGGCAGCGCGCCGCTGGCCATCACATGCTCGGGGGCTATGCGGGTTTTGCCATCACGGTTGTCGAACAGGGCCAGGCCGCCGGTGCGCACATTGACGGCGCACAGCGTCAGCCGCGTCTCGGCCGCGGCGATACGGTCGAAGTCCACAAGATCCCGCAGCGTCGTGGCCAGCGGCGAGGTGTCGTAGAAGCCCAGCTCGGCCAGCGGCGCGCGGCGGTTCATGTCCCAGGCCTGGGGGCCGCGCGGGCGGAAGAAGCCGGGGATGCCGGTGGTCAGCGTCTGCCAGGTCTGCCAGGCCGCGGTGAAGGGGCTGGCGGGCAGATGCGGTGACAGGCCCGGCCGCGTCACGCTGTCCCAGAACTTGCGCAGGGCCGGCAGGCGATCAGCCGGTGCATTGCCGGCGATCAGCGCCGCGTTGATGGCACCGATGGACGTCCCCACCAGCCAGTCCGGCGGCAGCTTCGCGTCCTCCAGCGCCTCGACGAAGCCGGCCTGGTAGGCGCCCAGGGCACCACCGCCCTGGAAGACGTAGACGGTCTGCGAGGGGCGTTTGCTGGCCATCAGCGCAGCTCGACGCCGTCGTCGCAGGGAATGGCCTGGAAGACCGGCAGCGCCTCGCAGGCCGCGGCTTGCGCCACCAGCCGCGGGAAGTCCGCCGCCGGCACCTGGTCGGCCAGCACCGACTGCGTGAAGGTCCAGGCAACGGCGACGCTGATGCCGGCCTGGCCTATGCCCGCCGCCGTGGGATGCAAGGACTGCGTGGCCAGCTCGCGCTCCAGTTCGCCATAGGCCGCCAGCAGCTGGCCGGTGACGCGCTGCACCCAGGGGTCGTGGCGTTTCTCGGCCGGGCGCAGTGCGCGCTCGTAGACGATCTGGGCCGACTTCTCGCAGGCCGCCAGCGCCAGGCCGATCAGCCTCAGCTCGCGCGCCAGCGGCGCGCTCTGCTGCGGCAGCAGGCTGCGGCCGGCGAGTCTTTCCACGTACTGCAACTGCAGCGACGAATCCATCAGCACGGTGCCGTCGTCGCAGACCAGGGTCGGCGCCTTGACGACGGGGTTGAAGCGCTGGAACTCGTCGAAGCCCCGAAACACCGAGATGGACGCATGCTCGAAGGGCAGGCCGAGCAGGCGCATCGAGATGGCGACGCGGCGCACATAGGGGGAGTCCAGCATGCCGATGAGCTTCATGAGCCTGACTCCTTCGGATTCGCGGGGCCGATCGCGAGCTCGTGCAAGACCTGGTCCAACGCTTCACGCCCGTGCTTGCGCTCGATCTCGGCCTGCATGATGCGGTTGTAGGCGTCCGCATGGGCCTGGGTCAGGGGCGTGGCTTCCCTGCCCTTGCTGACCGTGGTGATGCCATAGCGCTGCTTGAGGTTCCGGGCCTTGGCCGCCGGCGTCGCGGGACCGAAGATCTCGAGCTGCAAAAGGCCGGCCTCGATGTCTGCCTTGGCCTTGGCCTCGCCTCGTTCGACGGCGCCCGCCGGGTTGCCGACGCGCAGGTCGACCGCTGCAATCAACTCGCGTGCCGGCTTGGTGTCGCCCGCAGAGACGCGGAAGCGGTCGAACAGTCCGTACACGACGCCTGCGGCCAGCAGGCTGCACAGCACGGCCACGATGCGGATGCGCGTACGGTTGCGCCGCCAGCCCGTGCCGGCCAGCTCATCGGCCAGGGCCACTGCCATCGTGGATTTCGAAGATTCCATGGACAACATCAATTCCTAGAGATTCGATTTTCGGCGAGCGGCGCCAGCGCCGCCTGCACACGGGCTTGCCAGGCGCCCTGCTCGGTCGCTGTCCAGTCCGGCCAGCGCGGCGACTCGGCCTCGAGTTCAGCCGCCAGCGTCTTCAGTTCGCCCCGGCCGGTCACGGCCGCGGCGAGACTCAGACGAGCCAGCCATTCCTGGGCCTGGCGCATGCGAGGGTAGACCGCGAACAGCCAGCGAGCGACCTCGGGCCGGTCGCGCCAGTCGGCGCTGCCAAAGCGGTCCACGGCAAAAGCGGTGAGGCGCTGACCGGCGCCCAGGCAATCGAAGGCCACGCAGCCCTCGAAGCCGCGCGGGATCAGCGCGTCATGGATGCCGCAGCGGTGGTCGCCGCAGAGGTGATGGCAGGGCGTCTCGGCCGGCTTGTCGAAACCGAAGCCTTGGCTCGCATCGAAGGGCGGGATCACGCAGCACAGCGCCACGCAGGCCGAGCAATCGGCCTTCAGGTGGGCGGGGAGCTGTAGCGCTGCAGAGGTCACCCCGCATTGTCCGACACGCCGACCATCCAGCCGACGCCGAAGCGGTCATTGACCATGCCGAACAGCGGCGCCCAGAAGGTCTTGCCCAGCGGCACATTGACCTGGCCGCCCTCGGCCAGCGCGGCAAAGGCCTCGCGGGCGCTGTCGGCATCGGGGCAGTCCAGCGACAGCGAGAAGCCCTTGAAGGCCGTGTTGCCGTCGCACATGCCGTCGGACATCATGACCAGGGCCCCGCCGATGTGCACCGAGGCATGCATGATCTTGTTTTCCGAGCCCGGCGGCAGCATGCCGGGCGGCGGCGGCTCCGGGCTCTCGGAGTTGCGCATCATGAATTCCACCTTGGCGCCGAGAGCCTTCTTGTAGAACTCGATGGCCTCTTCGCAGCGGCCGTTGAAGAACAGGTAGGGATCGATCTTCATTGCAGTCTCCTGGCGGCGATCAACAACTCTAGCGTCGCGGCCTTCAAGGAATACACATCCACGGTGTCAAGGTGTTTGGTCTTCCGGGCCGAGCGCTGGGCCGCTCCCGAGCCTGCCCGCCTAGGCGATGTGCTTGCGGCTCGAGGCCGGACGCAAGACGCCAAGTGGGCGTCTTGCGCCTGCCAAAGAGCGGCGGCACTGCCGCAGCGCGGTTTGCAAGACCGATCGGGCACGCGCGCGTACAGCGACGCGAGACCGGGCGAGGGGCTCACTTGAAGTCTCCGGCTGTCGAAATGATGAAACTGTCCGCCTTGATGTGTTTGCGCCAGGCGGCATTCGCCTGCTCGACCGTGACGGCCGCAAGCGCCTCGTCGCGCTGCTGCGCCGCAGCCCAGGTCTCGCCGCGCTCGGCCAGGCTGGTCAGGCCACCGGCCAGGGCGCCGGGATCGGCGCGCCCCTGCTTGCGGCCTTCCAGGATGTCCTTCTTGGCACGCTCCAGTTCGGCCGCCGTGACGCCGTCCTTGGCCACGCGCGCCACCTCTTCCTGCACGACGGCGATGACGCGCTCACGCTTGTCCGGCGCATAGCTGGCCTGGATAGCGAAGCTGGCGTCGTTGCCCCAGTAGCTCGCATTCAGCGAGGCGCCGATGCCGTAGGTCAGGCCCTCCTTCTGGCGCACGCGCTCGGACAGGCGGCTCTCCAGCCCGCCGCCGCCGAAGATGTGCACCGCCAGCTCCAGCGCCGGATAGTCGGCGTCCTGGCTGTTCAGGGCCAGGGGCTCGTGCAGGCGCACGATGGCATTGGCCTTGTCGCGGGCGATGGCGTCGAAGCGCGCCGGCGGAATGCCCACATGCTGCGGAACGTGGCGCACGAACTTCGGCGCCGCCGGCTTCTTCCAGTCGCCGAAGAGCTTGTCGATCTCGGCACCCAGGCCCCCATTCGCCATTTCAGGCAGAGCCCCCACGACGCTGACCTGGGCCTCGTTGAAGCTCCAGTAGTCGGCATAGAAACGCTTCACCTGGTCCAGCGTCGTCGCCCTCAGGTTGGCAATGCGCTCGTCCACGCTCATCACATAGTCGGGGTGGCCCAGCGTCACGCCACGGGCCTTGTTGTAGTGGCCGCGCGTGGCTTCCTGGCGCAGCACGCCGGGCTCCTGGCGCGAGGCCTCGAGGCCGGCGATGGCCGACTTGATCTCGCGGTCGAAGGCGTCCTGCGGGAACAGCGGCTGGCGCATGGCATCGGCCGCCACGCGCAGGGCGGGCAGCAAGGTGTCGCGCTCGGCGCTGAGGAAAATGGTGGCGCCCTGGTCGTAGCTGGTGATGTTGAGGTTGGCGCGCAGCTTGATCAGCGCGTCCTGCAGTTGCTGCTTGGTGTAGCCCGCGCTGCCCTCATCCATCAGCGAACCCACCATACCGGTGCCGTTGCGCGCATAGGTCGCGTCGCGCTCGCCCCAGCGCAGTTGCATCTGCAGCACGACGGTGTTGCCACGCGTCTGCTTCTTCAGCGTATGCAGGGCGATGCCGCTGGCCAGGGTCTCACGCTTCATGCGCGTCTCCAGCACCGCCGGCACGGGGTCAAGCTGCTCGCCCTCCTCCACCTTGGGCGGCCCCTTCAGCTCGGCCAGGCGCTGCTCCAGCGCCGGTGCGGCGGGGATCTCGACGCGCTCGACCTTGTCGACCGGCAGATAGCGCCCCAGCGTGCGGTTGGCCGGCCTGAAGTAGGCGGCGCGCACGCGCTCCACGTCGGCCAGCGTGACCTTGGGGATGTCCTCCATCAGCTGGAACAGCAGGCGCCAGTCACCCGCCGCGATGAGGCCGGAGATCTGCTGGATCAGCGCCTCGGGGTTCTTCATCTGGTTGCGGTAGCTGTTGACGGCGATGTCGCGCACGCGCACCAGCTCGCTCTCGTCAAACGGCTTGGCCGCGCGGCCTTCGGCGAGGTCCAGCAGCTGGGTCTCGATCTTGTCCACCTCCGCACCCGGCGGCAGGGCCGCATAGGCCGCGATGGTGCCGGGCTCCGCGCCACCCGCGCCCGCAATGCCGGCCGCCAGGGCCAGCTTGGGCTCGACGAGCTGCTTGTAGAGCTGGCCGCTGGGCTGCAGGCTCATCAGCAGGCCGTAGACGATGAGGGCCGGCGTGTCCGGGTGGGTGATGGCCGGCACGTGATAGACCGCCAGCAGGATGGGCTGGCCGCCGACGCGGCGCACGACGACGCTGCGCTCGCCGTCCTGGGCCGGCTCCACCGTGTAGGGCTGGGGAATGGTCGCGGCGGGCCGGGCGACGGCGCCGAAATCCTTGGCGATCAGGGCCAGCGTGGCGGCCTTGTCGAAGGCGCCGGCGATCAGCAGCGTGGCGTTGTCGGGCCGGTAGTAGCGCTTGTAGAAGCCCTGCAGCTTCTCGATGGGCACGTTCTCGATGTCGCTCCTGGGGCCGATGGTGGCATGGCCGTAGGGATGCCAGGCATAGGCCGCCGCATTGACGCGCTGGCTCAGCACCGCGAAGGGCTGGTTCTCGCCGCGCTCGAACTCGTTGCGCACCACCGTCATCTCGGTGTCGAGATCGACCTTGGCGACGCGGCTGTTGACCATGCGATCGGCTTCGAGGTCGAGCAGGAAGGCCAGCGTGTCAGCGCTCGCGTTGAACGATGCAAAGTAGTTGGTGCGGTCCACCGTCGTCGTGCCGTTGAAGCGCACGCCGCGCTGGGCCATCGCGCCGGGGATGTCCTTCTGGCGCTGCGTGCCCTTGAACAGCATGTGCTCCAGCAGATGGGCCATGCCGTATTCGCCCGGCGCCTCGTGGCGGCTGCCGACGCGATAGGTGATGTTGACGGTGGTGGTGGTCTGCGTCGCGTCGGGGAAGAGCAGGACCTGCAGGCCGTTGGGCAGGCGGTACTCCTCGATGCCGCCCAGCTCGCGCACCCGTTCCGGCAGGGCGACGACCTCCGCCTTCAGGGCCATGGCGCGCGGCACCGCCACCTTGGGCTTGGGGGCCGCCACCGGCTGGGCCTGCGCCGCCCCCAGCGCCAGACTCAACAGGGCGGCGCCCAGGCCCAGGCTCATCCGCCCTTGCAGCTTCATCCTCATCGTGTCTCTCTCCAGGCAGCCGCATCTTCGGCTTGGCGGCGATTCTGCGTGGTTTTGGCCCCGCAGCCGTTCGTCAGATCCCAAGCGCCGTTACGAGAGCCGCGCCAGCAGCGCATCCACGGCGTCGACGCTCGCTGGCTTGGTCAGGTGCTCGTCGAAACCCGCATCGCGCGAGCGCTTCTCGTCATCCTCGGAACCCCAGCCCGTCAGCGCGACGAGCAGGGTGTCGGCAAAGCGCGGGTCCTGCCGGAGCCGCATCGCGAACTCGTGGCCGCTCATGCCCGGCATGCCGACATCGCAGAAGATGGCCTGAGGCAGGAAGCTGTCCGCCGTCTTCAGCCCGGCCAGGCCACCGTTCTCGACCAGCACCTCGTGGCCGGACAGGGACAGCAGCATGGCCAGGGACGTGGCCGCATCGTCGTTGTCGTCGACGACGAGGATGCGCGCCGGCCGGGTCGCGGGGGGCGCGACCTCGGCCGGCGACGACGCCGTCGCGGCGACCTCGGCTGCCAGCGGCAGCTCGATGGTGAAGGTGCAACCCTGGCCCGGCCCCGCGCTCGCGGCGCTGACGCGGCCACCGTGCAGGCCGACCAGGCTCTTGACCAGGGCCAGGCCTATGCCCAGGCCGCCCTGGGCGCGTTCCAGCGAGCGGCTCACCTGGGCGAACATGTCGAAGACGCGGCCAATCATGTCCGGCGGCAGGCCGACGCCGCTGTCGCGCACGCTGAGCACGGCCTGTTCGCCGCCGCGGGCCAGGGTGACGGCAACATCGCCGCCGTCCGGTGTGTATTTGGCCGCGTTGTTCAGCAGATTGCTGAGCGACTGCGCCAGCCGTGTCGGGTCGCCGTCCACCCAGACGGCGTCCTCGGGCAGGTTCACGTCCAGCCTGTGGCCGCCGCGCGCGATCAGCGGTGCGCAGGACTCCAGCGCCATCTCGACGACGCGCCGCAGGTCCAGCCGCTCGCGCTGCAGCACCAGCTTGCCGGTGGTGATGCGCGAGACTTCGAGCAGGTCGTCGATGAGGCGCTGCAGCTGGTGGGTCTGGCGCTGCATCATCTCGGTGAGCGCCTTGGACTGCGTCTCGTCCTGCGTCGCGCCGGCCAGCAGCGCCAACCCGTTGCGGATGGGCGCCAGCGGGTTGCGCAGTTCATGCGCCAGCGTGGCCAGGAACTCGTCCTTGCGCTGGTCGGCCTGGCGCAGCGAGCGGTCGGCGCGCTGCAGGGAATCGATCTGGTCGCGGATCTGGTACTGCCAGCGCCGGCCGCGCAGGGCCGTCTTCACGGCGCTGATCATGGCCCCCGTCGATGTCGGCCTGTCCAGCACGGTCAGGTTGGTCAGGCCCGCCTCGCGCAGCGCCGGCGACTGCAGGCCTTGGCGGCACAGCATCAGCACCGGCAGATTGGACCAGGGCGGCTGCGACTGCAGCAACCGCAGCAGGCCATGCACGCCGGGGTCGGCCAGCGTGGCCTCGGTCAGCATCAGCGCACCGACGCCTTCGTTCAGCAGGGCCTCGACATGCCGCCAGTCGCGTCCGACGGCGCCCTGCACGCCGGCCTCGGCCAGCAGACGGAGGGTGACCTCGCCGTCACGCGCCGTCGGCGCGAGCACGACAACACGCTCGCTGTAGGACAGGTCGACCTCAGTCCGGATGATCGTCACCAGCGGCTCTCAATCGCGTCGCTTCCACTTCGACCGGCACGCCAGTCAGCACACCGCGCAGATGCGACAGCGGCGGCCCGAGGTGGACGCCACTGGTGTTGAACCAGAGCTGGCGGATGGTGTCTTCGTGGGGTCCGCTGCGCTTCTTGACGACGGAGATCGCCTTGCGCACGGCGCCAGCATGTTCGTACATGCGGAACAGCATGACCGCGTCGGCCAGATAGCTGGCGTCGACGGCGTTGCGCATGTTCGGCCCCATCATGCCCGACTGCGCCGCCACCAGGAAGGTCGCCACGCCGTGGTTGTTCAGATAGCTGAGCAGTTCGTGCAACTGGATGGTCAGCGCGCGCTCCTCGGGCATGGCATTCATATAGCCGTTGAGGCTGTCGATGATGACGACCGTCGCGCCGTCCTGCTCGACCGACGCCCGCACGAGGTTGACGAACTGGCTGGGCAGCACCTCGGCCGGATCGAGCTGGCGCACCATCAGGCGGCCGGGGCCCACGCCCTCCTGCACCGACATGCCCAGGCCGACCAGCCGATCCAGCAGCAGGGTGCGCGATTCCTCGAAGGTGAAGATCGCGGCATGCGCACCGCGGCGCGCCGCCGACACGGCGTACTGGGCCGCGATTGTGGACTTGCCCGAGCCCGCCGGCCCGACCAGCAGGGTCGCCGTGCCACGCTCGGTGCCGCCGCCAAGCAATTGGTCCAGGGCCGGGACGCCGCTGGGCACCACCTCGCGCTGGAATGACGCACCGTGCTCGTTGGCCGTCAGCCGCGGGAACACCTGCAGGCCGCCGCGGCGGATCAGCAGGTCCTGGAAGCCGCTGATGAAGTCGCTGCCGCGGAACTTGGTGACGCGCAGCTGGCGCAGCGCCGGTCCGTAGGCCGGCAGGCTGCGCTCCAGCGCGATGACGCCGTGGGCGATGCTGTGCACCTGGGTGTCTATGCCTTCGTTGGAGCGGTCGTCCAGGAACAGCACCGTGCAGTTGCGGCCGATGAAGAACTGCTTGAGAGCCAGGATCTGGCGGCGGTAGCGCAGCGAGCTCTGGGCCAGCAGGCGCAGCTCGGACAGCGAATCGAGCACCATGCGGCGCGGCTTGCAGCGCTCCACCGCCTGGATGATGCGCTTGGTGGTCTCGTTGAGCTCCACTTCCGACGGGTGATACATCGTCAGCTCGGCGTCACCGAAGAGCTCGTCCTCGTCGACGATGAGTTCGACGATCTCGATGCCGTCCAGGCTCCAGCCGTGCGATTGCGCGCCCGCACGCAGCTCGTTCGCCGTCTCGCCCAGCGTCACGTACAAAGCTGACTCGCCCTGGCGGGCCCCCTCCATCAGGTATTGCAGCGCCAGCGACGTCTTGCCGGCGCCGGGTTCGCCATCCACCAGATAGAGCCGGCCCGGGATCAGCCCGCCATGCAGGACTTCGTCCAGGCCGGGCACGCCGGTTGCGGAACGCGGGGTTCCCGTCGTCATCGTCATCCTCCTGTCCAGCCAGGGCCGCTCCGTGGGACGGCTTTCGGGCCGAAACGAGTTTAGGACGCGGGCAGCGGCCCGCTTGTCAGATAACTCCGCGACAGGAGGCCCCGATGGAGGTGCCTGCAGGACCTGCCTAGCGCCGCCAGGGCGTGCTCTGGATGGCCGCCGTCGCCTGCGCCTCGGGCAGCGCCTTGGCGAACAGCCAGCCCTGGCCCACCTGCACGCCGAGCTGCGCCAGCAAGGCCGCCTGCTTTTCGTCCTCGACGCCTTCGGCCAGGGTCTGCTTGCCCAGGGCCAGGGCCAGGCCGACGATGGTGCGCACGATCTCCTGGGCCTCGCGGCCGGCGGCCAGGCGGATGACGAAGCTGCGATCGACCTTCAGCGTGTCGAAGGGAAAACGGTGCAGATAGGCCAGCGACGAATAGCCGGTGCCGAAGTCGTCGATGGAGAGCTTGAAGCCCATGCGCGCCAGCTCCTGCAGCACCTCGGCGCTGCGCTGCGGGTTGGCCATGGCCATGCTCTCGGTGACCTCGAGCTTGAGGCGATGCGTCGGCACGTCGCCCAGGGCCGCCAGCGTCGCGCGGGCGTCGGCCAGCAGTTCGATGTCGCGCTCCAGCTGCACGCCGGAAAGGTTGACGGCCACCTCGCCGGTGAAGCCCAGCGGCTGCCAGCGCCGCAGCTGGGCCGCGGCCGCCAGCAGGGCCCAGCGGCCGATGGCGCAGATCTGGCCGCTGGCCTCGGCGACCGGGATGAAGTCACCCGGCATGATGAGGCCGCGCTCGGGATGCTTCCAGCGGATCAGTGCCTCGAAGCCGAGCAGGGCCCGGTCGCCCAGGCGCACAAAGGGCTGGTAGTGCAGCTCGAACTGGTCGCCGTTCGCCAGCGCCGTGTCGATGGCATCGCGCAGCCAGCGGCGCGACTGCTCGACGAGCTGCTCGGCGGGGTCGAACTCATGGGTCTGGCCCGGCCCACCAGCCTTGGCGCGGGCCAGCGCACCTTCGGCCGCGGCCATCAGCTCATCGGCCGAGAGCGGGCCGTGGCGGCGCTGCGCCCAGGCGATACCGGCCGTCAGCTGCAGCATGGGCGTGGCGACATTGAAGGGCGACTGCAGCAGGCCCTGCACGCCGCGCGACAGCTCGGCCGCGCTGTCGCCGCCGGCCAGCAGAAGGGCGAACTGGTCCGGACCCATGCGGGCGACGAGATGACGCGCGCCGAAAGCCGACCTCAGCCGAGCCCCCAGTTCGGTCAGCACCGCGTCACCCGCCACCGGGCCATGCGCCTCGTTGAGCGCACGGAACCCGTCCAGGCCGAGCAGCAGCAGCCCGGTCTCGGGCGCCGGCACGCCGGTCAGCAGCTGCGTCAGCTGCTCGCGGAACAGCACGCGGTTGGCCAGGCCGGTGAGACGGTCATGCAGGGCATCGAAGCTGATCTGCTGCTGCAGGCGTTGGCTCTCGGAAATGTCGGTCAGCGAGCCCGCCATGCGCACCGGCCTGCCGTCCTCGCGCACGGCGAGGCCGCGCGCCAGCAGCCAGCGCTCCTGGCCGCCCTGGTGGAAATGCAGCATGTGATGGAACTGCAGGCTGCGGCCGTCCAGGTGCGCCTGCAGCTCGGTACGGAAGGCGTGGGCATCGCCATCCTCCAACGGCCGCGTCCAGGCCTCGATGGCGTGCCCCGCCTCGCCGGGCGACAGGCCCATCAGCGCTAGCCAGCGCGGCGAGTAATAGACCTCGTCGCTGGTCAGATCCCAGTCCCACAGGCCGTCGTTGGCACCCTGGGCGGCCAACGCGTAGCGCTGCTCGCTGGCAGCCAGCTGGCGCGCGGCGAGGCGGCGCTGGCCCTGTTCGATGCCGGCGCGCAGCGCGCTGCCGCCCAGCGTCGCCACGGCGAGGGCCAGCAGCGGCGGCGCCAGCGAGAAGACCAGGTAGTGGCTCTCGAAGGCCCACTGCACGCCGGCAAGCAGGGCCAGGGTGGCCAGCACGATGACGGCCAGGGCGACGCCGAGCGGGCGGCGCGCCAGCAGCGCGACGGCCGCGAAGGGCAGCAGCAGCACGGCAGCCAGCTCCGCCGCACCGCCCCAGTCCGGGCGCACCAGGCTGCGGCCGGTCAGCAGGTTGTCGGTGACCGTGGCAATGCGTTCCATGCCGGGCAGGCGGGCATCGAAGGGCGTGGGCACGTGGTCGCCAGCCGCCAGGGCCGACACGCCGACGACGGCGATGCGACCCTGCAGCCGCGCCGGGTCCACACGGCCGGCCAGCAGGTCGGCAAAGCCGACGTTGTCGAAGCTGCCGGTGGGGCCGTAGTAGTTCACGCCCAGGCGCGACAGCTCGTCCAGCCGCGACTGCAGGCCGCTGCCGACGCTGAACCCGGTGCCGAAGCGGGCCCGCGCCTGCTTCCAGTCGACGCCGCGCGCGAACGCTGCCAGGCGCAGCGGCATGGACGGATAGACCTCGCCGTTCAGGCGCAGCAGCGGCAGGTCGCGGCGCATGCTGCCGTCGGCCTCGGGCCGCACGCTGATGTGGCCGAGGGCCGCGGCGGCTTCTGCCAGACCGGCCTCGGGCGCGACGAGGCGGCGCGGATGGTAGTAGCCCTCGCTGCGCACCAGCGCGGCTTCGTCGTCATAGCGCAGCAGGGCCTGGGCCAGCACCGGTGCGGGCGCCGCGCCGCTGTCGGGCTGGCCGTCGTCGGGCAGGGAGAAGGGGATCAGCGTGCAGGCGCAGGCCTTCATCGCCGCGGCCAGGGCCGCGCTGCCCTCGGGCGTGCCGCCGCCGGGCAGCAGCAGGATGTCCAAGGCGACCGCGCGCGCGCCGCCGGCCTGCAGGGCCGTGATGGCGCGGGCGATCTCGGCGCGGTCGGGCACGCGGCCGCCCAAGGCCTCCAGTGCCGCGTCGTCCACGCGCACCAGCAGCAGGGGCAGCTCGGTGCCGGGACCCAGCGGGCCGCGCCAGCCGGTCTGCCAATCAAGCTGCCAGGAATCGGGCCGATCCAGCACCGACACATTGGCCCGCGAGGCCAACATGCCAAAGCCGAGCAGTGCGGCCGCGAGGCCGATCAGCAGATAGCCGAGGCCGGGTGAGAGGCGCCTCAATCCAGCGACCCCAGGCGCTGCTCGAGGCGCTGCAGCTTGTCGGCCGTCCAGGCCATGGCGGCCGCGCACTGGCTGGCGTCGCAATGGGTGCCGTTGAGCTTCTTCTCGAGGCGCACCGGATAGCGCGGCTTGATGCCACGGGTCTGCGGGCCGGTGGGCTCGACATCGACCTCGCCGGTCTTCACATGCACGGCGGTGGCGTTGTCGCTGCCGACCTCGACGCTGAATTCGGTGCCGCGCACGGCCGTCACGGCGGTGGGCGTGCGGACCGTCCAGTTGCCGCCGGCCGACGGTGTCACGCGCTGGCCGATGAGGCCGGTCTCCAGCAAAAACTCGGCACTGCGCGACTGGCCCGCCGGCGCACTGAAGGCTTCGATGCGCAACTGGCTCTTGTCGGCCAGCACGAGAACGGAACCATCGCCGAACTTGAGCCTCACACGGCCGGTGGCGCCGGTGCGCAGCGTGGTGCCGACGTCGAGCTTGTCGCCCACCGCCAGCGCCTTGCCGTCGACACGCTGGGCCTCGCCACTGACGGCCACGACTTCGCAGGCCTGCTGGGCGAAAGCCGTCGAACTCAACAGGGACAGGCACAACACCAGGGCACGCATTTCAAGACTCCTATCGAGACGGGTCACCGAAGAGGGCGTATCCCGCCCAGTAGAACGGATGCGCCCAGCGGCCGCCACCGAGAGTTCCCTCGATCATCCTCAGTTGAGCCATGCGCAAGGCCTCGGCACGCGGCAGATTGGCGGAGAAGGTGGCGGAAGTCAGGGCCGCGGCCGAGGCGGTCTCGACCGACCAGTGCGTGGCCAGCACCGAGCGGCTGCCGGCAAAGAAGAAGCCGCGCACCAGGCCCGACATGGCCGCCCCGCCCTGCTCGCCAGCGGCGGTGTTGCAGGCCGACAGCAGCACGGCCTGGGCGTTCAGGCGCAGGGTCAGCACGTCGTCGAGCTCGAGCAGCGGCGACGCCGTCTCATCCTTGCCCGGCGCGAGGGCCAGGGCCGGCTTGGAGATGCCCGGCAGTTCGCCCGGCATCAGGCCGTGCGTGGCAAAGGCGACGATGCGGCGGTCCTGCAGCTTTGCTTCCAGCACGGCCTCGCGCGTGGCCGCGGCGCCGAGCAGCAGATCGGTCTCGGGCTTGGCGCCCAGGGCCTTGGCGAGCGCGGTCAGTTCGGCGCGGGTCTCAGGCAGGGGCGGGATGTCGGCATAGCTGAAGCCCCAGCCAGCTTCGTATTTGGTGGCGCCACTGCCCAGCGCCGCGCGGCCGGCCTTGGCAGTGGACTTGAACTGCGGGTCGCCGACGCCGAATAGCGGCTTGGGCGCCGGTGCGGGGGCGGCCGTGCGACGCAGCGCGAACAGCGCACCGGCCGAAGGCAACTGCGTGACGGCCATGCGGCGCGCGACAAAGGCACCCGGCTCGGGTGCAGTCAGCGCGGCTGCGAAGGGCATGGCCGCCAGCGCCCCATCGGCGGCGACCAGCAAGCTCTTCACATCCGCCCCGGGCTGCAGCGGCGCGACCAGCTCGCGCCAGACCTCGTGCAGGCCGGGCACCGGCAGCGTCGGCGCGCGACCCGTGCTGAGGTCCAGGGCTGTGCGGAGCTGCGCGACCTTGTCGCCCCAAGCCGCCGCACCGATGCCCGAGGCCGCAAAGCGCGTCGGCGCACCGGGCGTGATGAGCCAGGTCAGCGTCGCGCCGTCCAGGGGCTGCACGACGAGCAGGGCCTCGCCGGGCGACATCAGCTTCTGCAAGGCCGCCGGCGCCGGCAGCGTCGGCGTGACGAGATCGGCATAGGCCGGGTAGGCCTTGGCGACCCGCTCGCGCTGGGTGTTCAAGGCCTCGCGCGCCGTCTGGGCCTGCTCGCGGCCCTGGCGGATCTGCTCGCGCACGGTGGCGAGTTCATCGGCCATGGCCTTGGCCTTCTTCTTGCGCTCGGCATCGGGCAGGGCCTTCAGCTCGGCCTTGGTCTCCTCGCTGCTGTTGCGGCGACGCAGCCGGTCTTCCTCGTTGAGCTGGGTGGCCAGGGCGCCGTTGCGTGAATTGGCCGTGGCACGCAGCGCGGCCTCTTCCTCGAGCAGGCCGCGCAGGGCCGGCGTGGCGGCGAGCAGGCGGGCCGTCGCATCCGTCAGCGCGCGGTGGGCGGCGCCGGCCTGCAGGCGATCGGCCACCTGCAGGGCACGGTCGGTCCAGGCGGGCTCCAGCGCCTCGCCGCGCAAGGCCCGCGCGCCGATCTCGCGCAGGAACTCGTCGAAGGCCAGGCCGAGCACGAAGCCACGCGCGCCGGACAAGTCCAAGTCCTGCCAGCCGCCGGGGCTGTCCAGCAGGGCCACGAACAGCGGCTGGTAGTCGCTCCAGGCCCCGGTCATGTCACCTTTGAGCAGCCGCACCAGGGCGCGCACGCCGCTGGCTTCCTGGGTCTGCGGATGGCCTTCGCCGTACAGGCGCTGGCGAAAGCGCAGGAGGCGGTCGACGGTCTCGAGGGCTTCGTCGAAGCGGCCGTTTTTGGCCGCCAGCAGGGAGCGCAGCCGCCAGTCGCTGGCGCGCTCCCTGGCCAGGCTGTCGGCCGGCAGGCTGGCCAGGAAGTCGCGATAGAAGGCATCGGCCTCGGGCCAGCGGCGCAGGCCGATCAGCGCCCTCACCTGCTCCTGGCGCGCCAGCCAGCGCGTGTGGCTGGCCGGGCCGGCGCCGGCGCGCTGCAGCATCTCGTCGGAGCGCTGCGCGTTCTCCAGCGCCGCGGCGTACTGGCGGGCCGCCACCTGGGCCTGGGCCAGGCGATAGCTCCAGCGCGCGCCCAGCGACTCGCTGATCTGGCCGGCCCGCCACAGCGCCAGGTTGCCCTGGGCCACCTGGATGGCTTCGGGCGCGCGGCCCTGGCGCACCAGGGCATAGGTCAGCATGCCCTGGGAACCGTCGTACCAGCCATAGGCGTCCTGCACGGCGGGGTCGCGCGGGCCCTTGGCCAGGCGTCGCGCGTCCTCGACACCCTTTTGCGACAGCCGCACCGCCTCGCGCAATGTGGCCACCGCTTCAGCGAGGCGCCCGTCCCAGCGCTCGATCTCGGTACGCACCTGCAGGAACTGCACGCGCAGCCTCAGGGTCGCGGCGGGGTCGCGGTCGCCCAGCGATTCCTGGGCCTGCTTGACCAGGCCCTGGGCGCGCGACCACATGCGGTCCAGCACCGCGCGGTCGCGGGCCTGGGCCAGGGCATAGACCTGGCGCAGCGCGGCCTCGGCGCGGGCGGTCAGCGGCAACGTGGTGTCGCTGGCGAAGGCGTCGGCCGCCGTCAGGGACTGGCCGGAGCTGCCCCAGATGAATTCAGCGCTGAGGTATTGGCGGATCCAGATCTCGCCGCCGGGCTGGCGGCGGCCCAGCGTTGCGAGTTCGCGCAACAGCTCCACGTATTTGCCACGCTGCTCCAGGGCCTGGGCCGCGCTCGCCTGGCGCTGCAACAGCGCATAGCGGGCGGCGACGTCGGCGGGCAGGGGCTGGGCGAGCAGGCGTTCGGCCTCTGCCGCCGGCATGGCAACGGCGGACACGTCGCCCGGGTCCTCGTCGTCGACCTGGGCACGCAGCGGCTGAGCCGCCAGCAAGGCCAGCACCATCAGGCCCAGCCATGCGGCCGCGCGCGCCTTTCGTCGTCTGCCCTGCATACCCGCCTCCCGGCATCGATGCTAGGCGGCGCAAGCGCACAGGCGCAAGCACGCAAGCCGGGGGCCGTCCGGTCGACTGCAGGCTCGCAGGGCGGCGGGTTCACCGCCCCTGTCGGCCCGCCGGACGGCAATCCATCTTTCGCTGCGCGGCTGTCAGCCGGATTCGACGCGTTGAAAACTTGCAGCCAGGGCGGCTGAGGGCCAGCGCCGCCAGGCCGATCAGCACCAGCAGGAGGCCTTGCGGTTCGGGCACGGTGGGCATGGGGCTGCCCACGTCGCCGTCGTGCACAGCCCAGCTGTGAAAGTCGTACTCCTTGATCAGAAAGCCCTGATATCCGGTCCTGAAGTCGAAATTCCAGGCATCGTCGTAGTACTCGAACTGGTAAGGCGTGTCGAACCAGTAGCTGTCGTTGTGCAGATTCTTGAAGGGCCCGGTGTCGACCATGCCGAAGTCGATGCCGGATGTGCCTGGGCGCCAGCCACCGACGCCGTCCCGCGCGCCGATATTGCCCAGGGTGTCGAAGAACATCGAGGCCATTTCGCTGCTGCCCGCTTCAGGGTTGTAGCCGCAGTTGGGCGTCGACCACTTGTTTGCGCAAGGCAGCGTCGGGTCGCTGATCTTGGGCAGGCGCCAGCCGCTGACGCCGCCCAGGTTCAGCTGTGCGGCCCAGGCCTTGGCTTCGGTGAAGTGCATCAGGCCGTCGGCGTCGTAGCCCGAGGTCTTGGCATAGTCGGCGTCGGCCAGCCAGGTGATGTTCAGCGCGCTGTCGTAATAGGCTTCGGCACCGTTGGCGAGGTTGCCGTCCAGATCACGGCCGACCAGGCCCGCCTGGGCTGTGCCGACAACGAGGGCGAGCGCCGCAAGGGCGATGTGGCGAAGGTTCATGGCTGCCGTCCTGGACTGGGTTGAAGCGATGCCGGCAGTCTCGGCAGGCCGGGTTTCAATGGCGCTTCAACCCCAGGCCCTGGCGGTTTCTTTTGTTTCGGCAAAGTGCTGACGGCAGCATGACGCTGACGCAGCCGCCTGGCCTAACCCAGGTCGGCGTGAGGATGCAGCTTGCGCGCCGGCCATTGCGCCAGCAACAGCAGCGAGGCCATCAGCCACATCGGTGCGACCAGGGCCGTGGCGGCGGCGAGGATGCCGAAGCCGGCCGGCATGGCCACCGTGGCGCCGTTGACGGTCAGCATGCGCAGGCCCAGGGCCTGGCCATGGCGCTCGGGTGGCGTGACATGGTGCAGCATGGCCAGGATCATGGGCTGCACCGAGCCCAGCGCGATGCCCAGCACCGCCGAGCCGCACATCAGGCCAACCGTGCCGGGCAGCCAGGCATAGGCCATGAAGGTCAGCATCGCGACGACCATGGCCGTACGCAGGGCCTTGACCTCGTCGAGATTGTCGGCAAAGCGCACGATGGCCAGGCGCACGCAGGTCGCAGCGGCCGCGAAGCTGCCCAGCACGATGCCGATGCTGACCGCCGACAGGCCGCGCGCATGGCCCACCACCGGCACGACGAAGCTGTGCGCATCCCAGCAGGCCGATAGCACCAGGTTGACGAGGATCAGCCGGCGAAAGGCCGGCAGCCTGAACAGCTGCCAGGCGGCGCGCTCGCGAAAGCTCTTGGTCAGCGGCTCCGGCAGGTGGCGCGGCACCTTCTGGGCCAGGCCCCAGGCCAGCAGCGGCAACAGCGTCGCGAAACCGAAGGCGGCCGTCATGCCGAAATGGTCGATCAACAGGCCGGCAATGACGGGGGCGAGCGCGTTGGACAGGGCCGGCCCCAGGGCCATCCAGCTGAAGATGCGCTTGAGTTCGCCCGGCTCGTCGGCCATCAGCCCGGCCTCGCGCTGCATGGCCACCGCGGCCACCGCGACGGCGCCTCCGCACAGCAGGCAGCCGATGGCGATCGCCCAGAGCTGCTGCACCGTCAGCGCCAGCAAGGCGCCGACGCCGGCCATGATGACGCCCATGCCGACCGGACGGTGAAAGCCATGCCGGTCCGCCAGGCGCCCGGCCCACAGCGACAGGCCGATGGGCGCGACGGCGAAGAGGCTGAGCAGCAAGCCCACCGAGGCCTCGCCGTAGCCGCGGTTGAGTACCCACAGGCTGGCCGTCACGCGCGTGACGGCCATGCAGGCATGCACGCAGATCAGCGTGGCGATCAGCCACACGAAGGCGTGGCGCAGGCTCTTGGGATTGGGCGCGCCCTCGCTGCCTGGACTCACTCGGCGTCCTCGCCGAGACTGAGCTGGAGCAACTGCTGGGCCGCGTCATCCGGCAGGGCTTCCACGCCCTTGAGCTTGCGCGTCATGGCGCGCGTGCGCACCTCGGCGGCATCCAGCGTGTTGCCGGCTTCCTCGAGCTTCTTCTTGGCCTTGGCCAGCACGTCGCCGAACTTGCCGAACTCGGTCTTGACGGCGCCCAGCACTTCCCAGACCTCGGCGCTGCGCTTCTCCAGCGCCAGCGTGCGGAAGCCCATCTGCAGGCTGGTCAAGGTGGCCAGCAGCGTGGTGGGGCCGCAGAGCATGACCTTGTGTTCGCGCTGCAGGCTCTCCAACAGGCCGGGGCGGCGCAGGGCCTCGGCATAGAGGCCTTCGGTCGGCACGAAGAGGATGCCGAAGTCCGTTGTGTGGGGCGGACCGATGTACTTCTCGCGGATGGTGCGGGCTTCCAGCCGCAGCCGGTTCTCGATGGCCTTGCCGGCGGCGTCGGCAGCAGGCGCGTCGGCGCGCTCCTGGGCGTCGAGCAGGCGCTCGTAGTCCTCGCGCGGGAACTTGGCGTCGATGGGCAGCCACAGCGGCTGGCCGTCGTTGCGCTGGCCAGGCAGCGAGATGGCGAACTCGACCCGCTCGTTGGAACCCGGCAGCACGGCCACGTTCGCGGCGTACTGCTCGGCCGTGAAGACCTGGTCCAGCAGGCCCGCCAGTTGGACCTCGCCGAAGACGCCGCGCGTCTTCACATTGGTCAGTACGCGATTCAGCGAGCCGACGTCGCGCGCCAGGTTCTGCATCTCGCCCAGGCCCTTGTGGACCTGCTCCAGGCGCTCGGCCACCTGCTTGAAGCTCTCGCCCAGGCGCTGCTCCAGCGTCGCATGCAGCTTCTCGTCGACGGTGGCGCGCATCTGCTCGAGCTTCTTCTCGTTGTCCTGCTGGATGGCGGTGAGGCGCTGCTCCACCGTCAGGCGCAGTTCGGCCAGGCGCTGGTCATTGGTCTTGGACAGCAGCTGCAGCTGCTCGCGCATCGCGTCGTTGAGGCGCTGCATGGATTCGGCCTGCGCCTGGGCACTGCGCAGGGCCGCGGCATCCTGGGCTTCGCGTGCGGCCAGGGCCTGTTGAGCGAGGGCGTTGTTGCTGCCCTGCAGGCCCTGGGTCAGCACCTGCTGGAACTGGGCCAGGCCCTGCACCAGCTGCTGGCTGGTGCCACTGGCGCTGCGGCCGAGTTCGTCGCGCAGCTCGCGTTCCAGCCTTTCGTTGCTCTGCAGCAGCTCCGGTGCGACCCCGGTGGATTGCGGCTTCTGGCGAGCCCAGATCAACACCAGCAGCACCAAAACCAGGGCCATCAGACCCAGCAGCAACACGTCGAACAGGCTCATGCGAACCATTGTCGCCCGACGCGCAATCTCTTTTATTGGTATCTTTTTGGTATCACTTACAGTAGCCCATCTGGTATTTCATTGGCATTGCGAGGCGACGATGGAGAGACGGCGTTTTGTGCTCGGCCTGGGGGGCGCTGCGGCCTTGAGCGGCTGCGGCGGTGGTGGCGGTGACAGCCCTGCACCGGCTCCCGCCCCCTCGCCTGCCCCCGCTCCCGCACCGGCGCCCAGCGGGCCGGATTGGGACGCTCTGTCCCGGCAGCTGCAGGGCTCGCTGCTCAAGCCCGGCCAGGCCGATTTCGACCGCGCGGCCCACGGCGCGAATGCACGCTACGACGCCTTGCTGCCCCAGGCCATCGCGCGCTGCGCGGGCGCGGCCGACGTCGCCGCGGCGTTCGCGTTTGCGCAGCAGCAGAAGCTCGCCTTCACCACCCGCAGCGGCGGTCACAGCTATCTCGGCGCCAGCAGCGGCAGCAGCCTGCTCATCGACGTGGGTGGCATGGACGGCGTGCAGCTCGATGGCGAGCTCGCCACCGTCGGCGCCGGCGCCAAGCTGGCCGATGTCTACGACGCGCTGATCACGGCCGGCCGCTGCATCCCCTCAGGCAGCTGCGTGACCGTGGGCATCACCGGCATCACGCTCGGCGGCGGCATCGGCGTGCTGGACCGGGCCTACGGCCTGAGCTGCGACGCGCTGCTGTCGGCCCGCGTCGTCACAGCCGACGGCCAACAGCTGGAATGCAGCGCCACGCAGCGGTCCGACCTCTTCTGGGCCCTGCGCGGCGGTGGTGGCGGCCAGGTCGCCCTCGTCACCTCGCTGAGCTTCCAGACCCATGCCGTCGCGCCGTTGGTGCAGTTCGGCGCCAGTTTCAGCCTCGCCGAGCTGCCCGCCGTCATGGCGGCCTGGCAGGCCTGGCCGCAGACCTTGCCCGACACGGTCTGGTCGCAGCTCGCACTGTCCGGTCAGGGCGCCTATCTCTGGGGCATCGCCAGCGGCGACGCGGCCGCCGTGCAGCCGCACTGGAACGGCCTGCTGGCCCGCATCGGCCGCACGCCGCCCGACACCTTCCTGGCGCCGCGCAGCTACCGCGACGTCATGCTGGGCAGCTGCATGGCCTTCAGCCGCGCCCAATGCCACCTGCCCAGCCAGAACGCCAGCGGCCAGCTCGGCCGTGTGGCGATGGCGGCGAGCTCGGACTATTTCGACGCCGCACTGGACGCCGCCGGCGTCGCTGCACTGGGCACGGCCATGACACAGCGCCGCGACAGCGGCCGCGTCGGCACCGTGCTGCTGAACCTGATGGGTGGCGCCATCGCCCGCGTCGCGCCCGACGCCACGGCCTTCGCGCACCGCCGCGCCCTCTTCAGCGCGCAATACCTGGCCGAATTCCAGGTCGGCACACCGACCGCGACGCTGGACGAGGGCGCTGCCTGGGCCCACGGCATGCGCACCACCCTGCAGGCCTGGAGCAGCGGCGGCGCCTATGTGAACTACCTGGACGGCCTGCTCGCCAGGCCGTCCGAGGCCTACTACGGCAGCAACCTGGCCAAGCTGCGTCAGGTCAAGCAGACCTGGGACCCGGCCGGGGTGTTCAAGGCCTTGCCCGATCTGGCGACCTAGTTCGAGACCAGCGGCGCCACCGCGCGCGGCAGCTCGGCCTCAATGAGAGCCTCGAGCGCCTTGACGCGCTGCTCGGTCGTCGTCGCGGCCCAGGGGTTGGCCGCGGCCTCGGCGCTCACGGGCAGGCGTGCCGCCACCGCCAGCGACTGCTCGCGCTTGAGCTTGAGGTCGCTCAGGTCGACCAGGGCGACGCGGATGGACACATACGGCGCGAACACCGGCAGGCCCGGCTGGCCGTCGAAGCCGATCTGGGCGCTGGGACGCTGATCCAGCACGAAGCCCGGGCCTTCCAGCGTGGCGAGGATGCGCGCAGGCAGCGTCGCCGCGAGGGCCGGCTCCTGGCGGCTGCGCGTGACGAGCAGCAGCTTGGCCGCGCCGCTCTGGCGCACCGCTTCGCCGAGCTTGCCGGGCAGGTTGAGCTTGCCGTTGACGAAGAGGTTGGCCGGGTCGCCGAAGAGACTGCGCGTGGTCGAGGTGTAGAGCTTGATCTCGCGATCCTTGCCGAGGGCCTTGACGGCTGCATCCAGCGACTGCAGCACCGCGTTGTCCAGGCCGCCGGCGGGCGAGGACGTCCATTCACCCGACTGCACGGTGTCGCCGCGCGCCGGCGTCAGGTTGATGAGCTGCACGTTGTCGCCGAGCAGGGACAGGGCAGCGAATTTCTTGGGGTCGCGCGGGGTCTGATCGTCGGCGACGGGCTCGGGCGGCGGCGGGGCCTTGTTCTTCAGCGACTGCCCAAAGGCGAGCACGGGCAGCAGGGCAAGCAGGCAGAGCAGGCGACGGTTCATGCGGAAAGGACTTGGGGGTTCAGCGGCGTTGGCGGCGGGGCGCCGGTCAGCGCGGCGACGAGATTGTCGGCGGCCAGCATCGCCATCGCATTGCGCGTCGGCAAAGTGGCGCTGGCGATATGGGGCGTCAGCACGACGTTGGGCAGGGTCAGCAGGGCCGGGTTGACCTTGGGCTCGCCTTCGAAGACGTCCAGGCCCGCCGCGGCGATGCGGTTCTCGCGCAGGGCGGCAGCCAGCGCATCCTCGTCGACGATGCCGCCGCGGGCGATGTTGATCAGCGTCGCCGTCGGCTTCATCCGCGCGATCTCGGCGGCGGCAATGCAGTGGTGGGACTCCGCCGAATAGGGCAGCACCAGGATGAGATGGTCGGCCTGGCGCAGCAGCTCGTCCTTGCCGACGTAGCGCGCACCCAATTCGGCCTCGACGTCGGCGGCCAGCCGGGACCGGTTGTGATAGACGACCTGCATGCCGAAGCCGAAGCGGCCGCGGCGCGCGATGGCCTGGCCGATGCGGCCCATGCCGAGGATGCCCAGGGTCGAGTTGTAGACGTCGGAGCCGGCCAGGAAGTCCCAGGCCCAGCTCTTCCAGCCGCCGTCGCGCAGCAGGCGTTCGCCCTCGCTCATGCGCCGGGCCGTGGCCATCAGCAGGGCGAAGCCGAAGTCGGCCGTCGTCTCGGTCAGCACGTCGGGCGTGTTGGTGACCAGCACGCCGCGCGCCGTGCAGGCGGCCAGGTCGATGTGGTTGTAGCCCACGCTCATGGTGCAGACGGCCTTGAGCCCCGGGCAGGCGTCCAGCAGCTGCGCCGTGATGCGCTCGGTGCCGGTGATGTAGGCGCCGACCTTGCCTTGCAGGCGGGCACGCAGCTCGTCGGCGCCCAAGGGCGATGCGCCGTCGTGGTAGTCGACCTCGAAATGAGCCGACAGTTTTTGCACCACATCGGCGGGCGCCCGTCGGGCGATCAGGACTTTCAACGCATCCATAGCCAGGCCATCAGGAAAAGTAGAGGCAGCAGCACCGCACCGGACCAGAGCAGATAGCCGCCAAAGCTCGGCATCTTGACACCACGCTCCTCGGCGATGGCTTTCACCATGAAATTGGGGGCATTGCCGATATACGTCATGGCGCCCATGAAGACGGCGCCACCCGAGATGGCGGCCAGCACCGCGGCGCCCTCACCCATCAATTGCTGGGCACTGCCGCCGGCGAGGTTGAAGAAGGCAAGATAGGTGGGCGCGTTGTCCAGCACCGACGACAGGCCGCCGGTCAGCCAGAAATAGGCGGTGGGCGAATCGAGCAGGGCGGCCAGCGGCGCGAACACGCCGGCCGGGCCGGCCTTGAGCATGGCGATGACGGGCACCATGGTCAGGAAGATGGCGATGAAGAGCTTGGCCACCTCCTGCATCGGCGCCCAGCTGAACTGGTTTTTCTCGCGCACGCCGGCGGGGGTGATCCACAGCGACGCGACCATCACGCCGACCAGGCCCAGGTCGCGCACCAGGGCCTGCAGCGGCAGCGGCGTGCCCCAAAGGTCGAAGACGATGCCGGGCTTCCAGGTGCCGCTCAGCAGCACCAGGCCGACAGCCGCCGCCAGCGGCAGCAGGTTGATGCCGCCTTCGATGCCGAGACGGGGCGCATCGGGCGTCGGGTCGACCGGCTTGACACCCTCCTTGCGATAGAACCAGGCGTCGATGATCCAGAACACCGCCAGCAGCGCCGCGAGCAGGAACAGCGTCTCGGGCCACAGATGAGCGGCGGTCCAGAAGAAGCTGACGCCCTGCAGGAAGCCGAGGAAGAGAGGCGGATCGCCCAGCGGCGTCAACGCTCCGCCGACATTGCTGACGATGAAGATGAAGAAGACGACGACGTGGGCGTTGTGGCGTCGGTTGTCGTTGGCGCGGATCAGTGGCCGGATCAGCAGCATGGAGGCACCCGTCGTGCCCATGAAGCTCGCCAGTGCCGCGCCGAGCAGCATCAGGCCGGCGTTGAGCGCCGGGCTGCCATGCAGATTGCCGCGGATGTAGATGCCGCCCGCCGCCGTGTACAGCGCACCGAGCAGGATGGTGAAGGGCAGGTACTCCTCCACCAGCGTGTGCAGGAGCACCCCGCCCGTGGCCGCTGCACCGAAATTGAAGGCAAAGGGCAGCAGCAGGACCGCGGTCCAGGCCGCGGCGATCTTGCCGAAGTGGTGATGCCAGAACGTCGGCGCCGCCAGCGGCATGACGGCGATGGACAGCAGCAGCCCGGCGAAGGGCGCAGCCCAGGCCAGGCCCAGTTCGGCACCGGAGAAGGTCATTCGCTGAGGAAACGTGCGAACTCGGCCACCGGCGTGCGCTCGGTGACGAGGCTGTTCTCGACGGCCGCCGGGTCGGCAAAGCCCATCGACATGCCGCAGACCAGCATCTGCTCAGGCCCCAATTGCAGTTCCTCGGCGATGACGCGGTGGAACTGCGTGAAGGCCGCCTGCGGGCAGGTGTGCAGGCCGCGGGCACGCGCCGCCACCATGATGTTCTGCAGGAACATGCCGTAGTCCAGCCACGAGCCCTGCTGCATGACGCGGTCGATGGTGAAGAACAGGCCCACCGGCGCGTCGAAGAAGATGAAGTTGCGGCCATGCTGGTGCTGCATGCGTGCCTTGTCGGTCTTGGCGATGCCGAGCAGCCCGTAGAGGTCCCAGCCCACCTTGCGGCGACGGTCGATGTAGGGGCTGCGCCATTCGGTGGGGTAGTAGGCGTACTCCTCCTTGTGGGCGGCGTTCTGCTCGGCGTCGAGGTAGGTGGCCTGGATGCGGCCGGCCGTGCGCTTCAGGGCCTCGCCCGTCAGTACATGCACCTGCCAGGGCTGGGTGTTGGTGCCCGAGGGCGCCCAGGACGCGACCTCGAGGATGTCCTCGAGGGTCTGGCGCGGTACCGGCGTCGGCAGGAAGGCGCGCAGCGAGTGCCGGGTCTTGATGGCGGCATCGACCGCGGCGGTCTGCTCGGGAGTGGGGATGGCGAAACGGCTCATGGCGTCAGGGTCTTCAGGGTTTTCAGATAGGCGTCGGGCAGCGCGGCGACCAGTCGGCGGCTGTCGCGGTCGACATAGACGTGCACGAAATGACCCCGTGCGGCGCAGAGTTCGGCGCCTGCGGCGAACAAGCCGATCTCGTAGCGCACGCTGGAGCGCCCCTGCTGGGCCACGCGCACGCCGGCTTCGATGTGCTGCGGGAAGGCCAGCGACTCGAAGAAGTTGCAATGCGTCTCGACCACCAGGCCGATGACTTCGCCACGATGGATATCGAGGGCGCCGGCCTCGATCAGCAGGCTGTTCACGGCCGTGTCGAAGAGGCTGTAGTAGACGACGTTGTTCAGGTGGCCATAGACGTCGTTGTCCATCCACCGGGTCGTCAGGGGCACGAAGCGGGGGTAGGCGTCGCGGCCGTCGGGCTGGGGTCGGGTGGTCATGCGGCTGATTCTTTCATGCGCTGCCAGGCCTGCCAGGACTCGGCGGCCAAGGTCAGCGTGGCCACCTGGACCGCCACGGTAGTCGCCAAGTCGTGGCCGTAGCCGCCGGCCATGCTCAGGGCGACCGGGACCCGGCGCTCGCGCAATGCGCTCAGCACGCGGCGGTCGCGCTCGGCCAGGCCTTCGTAGCTGAGCTTGAGCCGGCCCAGGCGGTCGCCCTCGTGAGGGTCGGCGCCGGCCAGATAGAAGGCCAGATCGGGCCGGACGCGGCACCAGACCTCGTCCAGGGCGTTCTCCAGCGCAGCCAGGTAGTCGGCGTCGCCGCAGCCGTCTGGCAGATCCACGTCCAGGTCGCTGGCCTCCTTGCGGAAGGGGAAGTTGCGAGCGCCATGCATGGAGAAGGTGAACACGGTGTCGTCGTCGCTGAAGATGGCCGCCGTGCCATTGCCCTGGTGCACGTCCAGGTCGACGACGAGGATGCGCAGCAGGCTGCGATGCCCGCGCGCCCATTCGGCCTGCATCAACCGAGCGGCCACGGCCACGTCGTTGAAGACGCAGTAGCCCGAGCCCTTGTCGGCATAGGCATGGTGGGTGCCGCCGGCCATGTTGGCCGCCACGCCCTCGGCCAGGGCGGCCCGGGCCGCGGCGATGGTGGCACCGACGGAACGTCGCGAACGCTCGGCCATGGATTCCGACCAGGGAAAACCGATCTCGCGCTGCTGGGCCGCGCTGAGGTGGCCCTGCAGTACCGCATCCACATAGTCCGGCGTGTGGGCCAGGACCAGTTCGCCCTCGCTGGCAGGCGGCGCCGGCTGCATGCGCAACAACCCCGGGTCGCGCTCGAAATGTTCGCGCAGCAGCCGGTACTTGGACTGCGGGAAGCGATGGCCCGGTGGCAGCGCCAGGCTGTGGGCGTCGGAATGGAAGGCCAGCATGGACTGGCAACGATAGCTTGACGTTTGATACGCTGGACCGCATGCGCTGCACCCACCGCCCCTTCGCCCGCATCACCGCCACCCTGCTGGGCTGCCTCATGGCGGCCCCGGTGGCACAGGCCGCCGAACCCGCCGTCCGCGCGCTGCGCGGCGTGAAGGTGTATCCCGCACCGGACGTGCCGCCCATCGAGAACGGGGTGGTCCTGGTGCAGGACGGCCGCATCGTCGGCGTCGCCAAGCGCGACGATGCTGCCCAGGCCAGCATCCCTGCTTTGGCACCGGATTGCGACGGCGGCGTGCTGATGGCCGGCTTCCAGAACAGCCACGTCCACCTCAACGGCCCGGCCTTTGCGAAGGCCGCGACGGCACAAGCCGCCACGCTCGAAGGCGGCCTCGCCGCCCTGCTCACGCGCTACGGCTTCACCACCGGCTTCGACATCGCCTCCGACCGCGACAACACGCTGGCCCTGCGCAGACGCCTGGAGCAAGGTGAATTCAAGGGGCCTCGCCTCCTGACGGCGGGCCTGCCGCTGTTCCCGCACCAGGGCCTGCCGATCTACCTGGATCATTTCGACCCGGCCTTCCTGGCCAAGTTGCCTCAGCCCGAGTCCGTCGCTGCGGCGCTGACCACGGTGAAGCAGAACCTCGATGCCGGCGCCCAGGCGACCAAGCTCTTCCTGGTCACGCCGCAAGGCCCTCGCCCGCCCAAGCGCATGGCCGCTGACATCGCGGAGGCCGCCGCGGCGGAAACCCATCGCCGCAGCCACCTCGTGTTCGCGCATCCGACCGACCTGGACGGCTTGCGAGCCGCGCTGAACGCCAAGGTCGACATCCTGGCCCATCCCCCGCTCGGCGTCCCCGGCCCCTGGCCCGCGGAACTGATGGACAAGATCCGCGCCGCGGGCGTCTACATGATCCCCACCCTCAAGCTGCTGCGCTACGAGTTGGCCAAGGAGAAGGTGCCGCCACAGGTCGGCGAGCCCATCCTGCAGGACACGGTGCGCGAATTCGGCCGTTTCGCGGCCGCCGGCGGCAAGGTGCTTTTCGGCACCGACGTCGACTACATGGCCGACAGCGACCCCACCGAGGAATACGAGTTGCTGGCCCAGGCCGGCCTCAGCCCCATGCAGATCCTCGCCTCCCTCACGACGACGCCGGCCGAGCGCTGGAACGAGACCTCGCGCCGCGGCCGGCTCGCTTCCGGCATGGAGGCGGACATCGTCGTGCTGCAGGGCGACCCGGCCCAGTCGGCGAAGCAGTTCGCCAATGTGAAGTGCACGCTGCGCGGCGGCCGGGTGATCTTCAGTCGTTGAACCCGCATCCCGGGACGTGTCCGGGTGATGAATCTGCGGTTTGTCACCAGTCTCACCCCCTAATTTGCTGCACCGCACAAAAAGTTCTTGCAATCCTGCGAATGACCTCTATCATTGAGTCATGTTGCAGTGCAGCAAAAGAAGCACAGCAAACGGTTCAACCACCTGAAATCGGAGTACCACCATGCTGACCGCTGAACAAGTCCTCGCCGCTCACAAGGCCAATGTCGAAACCCTCTTCGGCCTGACCAACAAGGCTTTCGAAGGCGTCGAAAAGCTCGTCGAGCTGAACCTGCAAGTCGCCAAGACCGCCCTGAGCGAAGCCGCCGACACCACCGCAGCCGCCCTGTCCGTCAAGGACGCGCAAGAGCTGCTGTCGCTGCAAGCCGCCCTGCTGCAGCCGACCGCCGAGAAGGCCGCTTCCTACAGCCGCCACATCTACGACATCGCCTCCAGCACCGGCGCCGAAGTCGCCAAGGCCGCTGAAGCCCAGTTCGCCGACGTGCAGAAGGCCTTCACCGCCGTCGTCGACAACGCCGCCAAGAACGCCCCGGCCGGCACCGAGAACGCCGTCGCCCTGGTGAAGTCGGCCGTCGCTGCCGCGAACAACGCTTTCGAGTCGGTCCAGAAGGCCACCAAGCAAGCCGTCGAAGTGGCCGAGTCCAACTTCCAGGCCGCCACCACGCAAGCCGTCAAGGCCACGCAGACCGCGACCCGCGCCAAGCGCGCCGCCTAAGCCACAGGCTCCTGCCTCCCGAAAGCCCGGTGCACCCGCACCGGGCTTTTTCTATTTGCGGCTCACTCGTTCGCGAACGGCCCTGTCGATTCGTCGGCGGCTGGCGTCGATTCGCCGACTCACCGCCCCGTGGCCCGCGCCGGCCGTGTCTACTCACGCCATCGCAAGTCGAGAAGAGCCCATGAGATCCCATCGCATCCGCCACCACCGCCACTCCGGGCACCCGGCCCGCCGCGTCATCTTCGGCCTGGGCGTCATCGGCATCGGCACCCTGGCCTTGCTGGACAACCTGAATGTCTTCGGCATCCCGCTGCTGCGCACCTTCTGGCCGCTGGCCCTGGTGCTGTTCGGCCTGAGCCGCATCGTCTGGCCGCGCCACGGCGGCAGCTGGCTGTTCGGGCTGGCCCTCGTCATCGTCGGCAGCGTCATGACGGCGCAGAACCTCGACCTCGTCAGCATCAGGCTGCGCGACTGGTGGCCGGTCTTCATCATCCTGGCCGGCGCGTCCATCCTGCTGCGCGGCCTGTTCCCTCGCTACCGGCGCGAGGCCTGCGTCGACACGCCGTCGACGCTGGAGCATGGCGACCGCATCAACATCGACGCCAGCTTCAGCGCCGTCAACCAGCAGAACGATTCCCGCGCCTTCAAGGGCGGCCGTATCGACGTGAGCTTTGGCGGCGTGGAACTGGACCTGCGCCAGGCGGTCATGGACGGCCCTGAGGCCGTGCTCGAGGTCTCGGCCCGCTTCAGCGGCATCGAGCTGAGGGTGCCGCGCGAATGGCAGGTCGTCGTCGACATCGCACCGACCCTGGGCGGCGTCGATGACAAGACCGTGCCGCCCATGAACCCGACCCAGCGCCTGGTGCTGCGCGGCGACGCGGTGTTCGGCGGCGTCGAGATCAAGAACTAGTGCACCCGCTGCTGACCCACCGGCGCGGCCTGGTCGCCTGCCTGCTGGCCGCCGCGCTGGCAGGCACGGCGCTGGCCGCGTTGCTGGCCTTGCAGGGCCTGTCCGACTTCGCCTGGGCCCTGGTCTGGGCGTTGCCGCTGAGCACGGTGCTGAGCTTCGTCGCCCTGTCGCTGTATCACCTCTGCCGCAGCCAGCCCTTCGGTACGGGCCGCTGGCCGCGAGCCTTGACCGCGCGCACCGCGGCCGTGCTGCTGCTCGGCGGGGCAGCGCTTGCACTCGCGGCCGGCTGGAACGCCGCCGGCCTCGCCTTCGGCCGCCATGCCGGCCTGGTGGCGATGTCGCCCACAGGCTGGGGCCTGTTCCTGCTGTCCAGCCTCGCGCTGTTGACGCTGTCGGTTCTGGCGCATGATCTGCTGCTGGCCGTCGAATCCGTTCAGGCCGCAGCCACGCGCGAGGCCGAGGCGCGGCTGCTGGCCCGCGACATGGAGCTGCAGCTGCTGCGTCTGCAGATCGACCCGCATTTCCTGTTCAACAGCCTGAACTCCATCAGCGCGCTGACCAGCTTCGACCCGGCCGCCGCGCGGCAGATGGCCATCGATCTGGCCTACTTCTTCCGCCAGACCCTGGCGCTGGCCGGCCAGGAGCGCATCCGGCTGGAAGACGAGTTGGCGCTAGTCGAGCACTACACCGCCATCGAGCGTCAGCGCCTGGGTGACAAGCTCCGCACGGCCATAGCCGCACCGCCCGAGACCCTGGCCGCCCTGCTGCCGCCGCTGACGCTGCAGCCCCTGGTGGAGAACGCCCTCAAGCACGGTTTGCGCGCGCTGAGCGAGGGCGGCCTGGTACAGATCCAGGCCCTGGTGCGCGACGGCTGGCTTCACCTGGCCGTGCGCAACCCCGTGCCGGCCGAGCCCACCAACGAACCTGGCCTCGGCCAGGGCCTGCGCCATCTGCGCGAGCGCCTGGCCGCCCGGTACCACGACCGCGCCCGCGTCAGCTGGGGCGCGACGCCCGAGGGCTTTGCGGTCGAGATCAGCCTGCCCTTCGAAAGCCAGACCCCATGACGCTGCAAGTCCTGATCGCCGACGACGAGCCCCTGGCCCGCCGCCTGGTGCGCGAGTTCCTCAAACCGCACACCGACATCACAGTAGCCGCCGAGGCCGACAACGGCATGGACGCGGCCCGTGCCATCACCGAGCTCAGGCCCGACCTCGTCTTCCTCGACATCCAGATGCCGCGCCTGACCGGCCTGGAAGTGCTGGAGCTGACCGGCCGCCGCGACGGCGTCGTCTTCACGACGGCGCATGACCAGCACGCCATGCGCGCCTTCGAACTGCATGCCGTGGACTATCTGCTCAAGCCCTTCACCCAGGCCCGCTTCGACGCCGCGCTGGAACGCGCCCGCCTGCTGCGCGGCCAGCCACAGCCGGGGCTAGAGACGCTGATCTCACCCCAGCCCCTGGCCCGCGTGCTGGTGAAGGACGCGGAGCGCGAAGGCGGCATGCAGGTGCTGGCCGTCGAGACCATCGACTACATCGAGGCCCAGGCCGACAACGTCGCCTTCCACAGCGGCGGCCGTGACCACCTGAAGGCCCAGCGCATCTCCGAGCTGGAGGAGAGGCTGGACCCGACGCGCTTCGTGCGCGTGCACCGCAGCTTCATCATCAACCTGGGCTCGCTGCAAGGCCTGGAGAAGACCGACAGCGACGCCCACGTCGCGCGCATGAAGAACGGCAAGCGCATTCCCGTCAGCCGCAGCGGCTACGACAAGCTGCGCGCCGTGCTCTGACGCACCCGGCGCAGGCTGCGGCGGGAAAACACGGAGTTCGGGCAGGCTTCGCCAGAGTAGGATAGCGCTATCCAACATCTTTCAACCCGGCTCTCGCTCGCGTCCCCATGACTTCATTAGCGCCCGCATCCCTCGTCTTCATGGGCGTCGCCGGGAGCGGCAAATCCACGCTGGGAGCCGCTGTCGCCGCGCGCCTGGGCCGAGTCTGGCTGGAGGGCGACGATTTCCACGGCGAGGCCAACCGCCGCAAGATGGCCGAGGGCCAGCCGCTGACCGATGCCGACCGCGCCGCCTGGCTCGCCGCCCTTTGCGAGCAGCTGCGCCACCCGCCGCAGGGCGCCATGGCGGCCTGTTCGGCCCTGAAGCGCATCTACCGCGACCAACTGCGCCAGGCCTCGCCGGGCCTGCGCTTCGCCTTTCTGGACATCGGCAAGGACGAGGCCCGCCGCCGGGTACAGACGCGCGGCGGCCACTTCTTCTCGGCCAGCCTGATGGACAGCCAGTTCGACACGCTGGAGTCGCCGGTCGGCGAGGCGGGCGTGCTGCGCCTGGATGCGCTGGCGCCGCTGGAAGCGCTGCAGGCCCAGGTCTGCGATTGGCTGGGGTCATGACCACGAAGCCGCTGACCCGCCGCGAGATCGTCGGCTATGGCCTGGGCGACATGGGGTTCAACTTCTACTGGACCAACATCTCGACCTTTCTGCTGATCTTCTACACCGACACCTTCGGCATCACCGCAGCGGCGGCGGCGACCATGCTCTTCGTCGTGAAGATCTTCAACGCCTTCACCGACCCCATGATCGGCGCCCTGGCCGACCGCACCCGGACGCGCTGGGGCAAGTTCCGCCCCTTTTTGCTCTTCATGCCGCTGCCGCTGGCCGTCATCGGCGTGCTGACCTATTCCACGCCCGACCTCGGCCCCACCGGCAAACTGGCCTGGGCCTATGTGACTTACCTGCTGTTGATGACGCTCTACACCAGCGTCAACCTGCCCTACAGCGCCTTGTCCGGCGTGCTGTCGGGCGACGCACGCGAGCGCAATGCCATCAACGCCTCGCGCTTCGTCGCCGGCTTCGCGGGCGGCACGATCGTGACGGCGGCTTCGCCGCGGCTGGTGGCCTGGCTGGGCGGCGACGACCACGCCCTGGGCTGGACGCTGACCATGGTGTTCTGGGGTCTCGCCGCCGCGGTCATCTTCGCCATCACCTTCAGCGCGACGACCGAGCGCGTGCAGCCGCCGCAGGCCCAGCCGTCCAGCGTGCGCCAGGACCTGGCCGACCTGCGCAGCAACCGCCCCTGGATCCTGCTGTTCTTCCTGGCGCTGATCATCATGGGCGGCATCACGCTGCGCATGACCAGCGCGGCCTACTACTTCAAATACGTGGTCAACCGGCCCGAGCTGCTGGCCACCTTCGTGCCGGCCTATCTGCTGGCCGCCGCGGCCGGCACGGCCTTCACGCCGCTGCTGACCCGCTTCATCGACAAGCGCAAGCTGATGATCGCGTTGATGCTGGTGTCCACCGTGCTGTCGGCCGCCTTCCTCTTCGTGTCCAGCGACCAGATCGTGCTGATGTATGCGCTGCAGATCGCGCTCGGCCTGGCCCTGGGCCCGAAGTCGCCGCTGTCCTTCTCCATGCTGGCCGACAGCGCCGACTTCAACGAATGGCGCAACGGCCGCCGCGCCACCGGCATGACCTTCGCGGCCAGTTCCTTTGCGCAGAAGCTGGGGACGGCCGTCGCCGTCGGCGTTGTCGGCGCACTGTTCACAGCATTGGGCTATGTTCCCAACGCGGCGCAGTCGGCCGACTCCCAGGCCGGCATCGTCTGGCTGATGTCCGTCATCCCCGCCGCCTTCACGCTGTTGGCGGCCGTCATCATGGTTTTCTACACGCTGGACAACCCGACCATGGCGCGCATCCAGGCCGACCTGGCCGCACGCAAGCCCAACCCCGCCTGAATCCCATGCTTGGCCCTATCGACCACGGCGAGCGCTACGAGCTCGCCAGCGCCACCGCCCTGCCCCAGGCCGGCGGCTTCCTCTGGAACCGCCGCATGATGATCCAGATGACCTGCCGCGGTTACGCCACCGCGCAGTTCATGCAGCCCGAACCGGCCAAGTACGCGCACGCGCCCAATCTGGAGGCCAAGACCTTCATGCAGCCGGAGCAGGCCTACTATGCCCACCACCCCGGCCGCTTCGTCTACGTGAAGGACGAGGACAGCGGCGAGCTGTTCTCGGCGCCCTACGAGCCGGTGCGCGCGGCTGTCGAGTCCTTCTCCTTCCGCGCGGGCAGGCACGACCTGGGCTGGACGGTGGAACACCTCGGGCTGCGCGTGGAGATGGTGCTGGGCCTGCCGACGGATGACGTTGCCGAGCTGTGGGAGCTGCGCGTCACCAATCTGGCGGACCGCGCGCGGCGCATCAGCGTCGCGCCCTACTTCCCCATCGGCAATATGTCGTGGATGAACCAGTCGGCACAGTGGCGGGCCGACCTGGGCGGCATCGTCGCCAGCAGCGTGACGCCCTACCAGAAGGTGGCGGACCACTTCAAGAATCTGCACCTCAAGGACAAGACCTATTTCCTCTGCGAGCGAGTGCCGGACGCCTGGGAAGCCAGCCAGTCGGCTTTCGAAGGCGAAGGCGGGTTGCACAAGCCCAGCGCCCTTCAGGCCGAACAGCTGGCCGGTGGCGATGCGCGCTACGAAACGCCGGCCGCCTGCGTGCAGTACCGCCTCACGCTGCAGTCGCACGAGACGCAGACCTGGCGCTTCATGTTCGGCCCGGCGCTGGACGACGCCGAGATCGCGCAGATGCGAGCGACCTATCTGAGCGAAACCGGCTTCGCCCGCAGCCGCGAGGCCTATGCACGCTACATCGACGGCGGCCGCGGCTGTCTGCGCGTGAAGACGCCGGACGCCGACTTCGACAACTTCATCAACCACTGGCTGCCGCGCCAGGTCTTCTATCACGGTGACGTCAACCGCCTCAGCACCGATCCGCAGACCCGCAACTATCTGCAGGACAACCTGGGCATGGCCTATATCGCGCCGACCGTCACGCGCGGCGCGCTGCTGCATGCGCTGGGCCAGCAGCACGACAACGGCTCCATGCCCGACGGCATCCTGCTCATCGAGGGCGCCGAGCTGAAGTACATCAACCAGGTGCCGCATACCGACCACTGCGTCTGGCTGCCGGTCTGCCTGCAGGCCTATCTGGATGAGACGGCAGACTTCGCGCTGCTGGATGTTGTGGTCGCTGGCATGACCGTGGCCGAGCGCCTCGACGCCGCCATGGTCTGGCTGCACAAGGACCGCGACGCACGCGGCCTGAGCTTCATCGCCCAGGGCGACTGGTGCGACCCGATGAATATGGTGGGCTACAAGGGCCGCGGCGTGTCGGGCTGGCTGACGGTGGCCGCCGCGTACGCCATGCGGCTGTGGAGCGGCATCTGCGCCGACGCCGGCCGCGCCGAGCAGGCCACGCGCTGGCAGGCCGCTGCCGAAGAACTCAACGCCGCCGCCAACCGCCACCTCTGGGACGGCGACTGGTTCGCCCGCGGCATCACCGACGACGGTGTCGTCTTCGGTGTGAAGGCCGACAAGGAGGGCCGCATCTACCTGAACCCGCAGTCCTGGGCCATGCTCAGCGGCGCGGCCAGCGACGTGCAGCGCGGGAAGATGCTCGCCGCCATCGACGCCCAGCTCGAGACGCCGCATGGCGTGGCGATGTTCAACCCGCCCTACTCCGGCATGCGTGACGACGTCGGCCGCGTGACGCAGAAGCACCCGGGCTCGGCCGAGAACGGCGCTGTCTACAACCACGCCGCCAGCTTCTACGTCCACGCCCTCTACGACGCCGGCGAGAGCGATCGCGCCTACAGCGCGCTGCGCCGCATGATCCCGGGGCCGGACAGCGGCGACTATCTGCAGCGCGGCCAGCTGCCGGTCTTCATTCCCAACTACTACCGCGGCGCCCATCGCGAATACCCGCGTACGGCGGGTCGCTCCAGCCAGCTCTTCAACACCGGCACGGCGGCCTGGGCCTATCGCTCGGTCATCGAGGGCCTGTGCGGTTTGCGCGGCGATGCACTGGGCTTGCGAGTGAAGCCGCAACTGCCCTCGGGCTGGAACGAACTCAGCGCCGAACGCGAGTTCCGCGGCGCGCGCTTTCTGCTGAAGGTGCGCCGCACCGGCCAGCACCGCGTGCTGCTGGACGGCCAGCCACTGGCCGATGGCCTGGTGCGCAATATCGAAGCCGGGCGCGAGTACCGGCTGGATGTCGAACTAGCTTGAGGCCCGCTTCAGGATCTGGAAGCCCAGGTCCAGATGCGGTTGCTCCACAGTCTGGCCGCGCATCAGCGCCATCAGCATCTGGGCAGCCTGCTCGCCGATCTCGACGCGCGGCGTGGCCACGGTGGTCAGCGGCGGCAGCATCTGGTCGCTGCCGGGCAGGTTGTTGAAGCCCGCCACGGCCACGCGCTCGGGCACGGCCACGCCCAGGCGCAGCGCGGCCAGCAAGGCGCCCTGGGCCAGGTCGTCGTTGCAGAAGAAGATGGCGTCGGTGTCCGGTGCGTCCTTCAGCAGCTTCTCCAGCAGCTCGCCGCCCAGGGCCATGGACGACGGCTCGGGACTCAGCAGCTTGTGCACCTGGGCACCCAGGCCGGCCTGCTGCATGGCCAGCTCATAGCCCTCGCCGCGCTGCAGGGTGCGCGGGTCGAGCTGGGCCGCCACATAGCTCACCTTGCGCCGACCGCTGTCGAGCAGATGCTGGGTGATGGCCCGGCCGGCGTCGCGCTGCGAAAAGCCGACGCTGTAGCTGCCGGGCTCCGAGGCCAGTTCCATCACATGCACGCACGGCACGCCGCTGCCGTGGATGAGGGCGGCCGCCGCGGGGCTGCGGTCCAGTCCCGTGACGATGAGCCCCGCCGGGCGATGCGCCAGGAAGCTGCGCAGCACGGCTTCTTCCTCGGCCGGGTCGTAGTGAGTGACGCCGATCAGGGTTTGGAAGCCCGCCAACATCAACTGGCGCTGCAGCGCGTCCAGCAGTTCGACGAACAGCGTGTTGCTGAGCTTGGGAATGAGCACCGCCACATGGGAGCTGCGCGCCGAAGCCAGGGCCCGCGCGGCCGGGTCGGGCACATAGCCCAGCGCGGTCGCTGCTGCCTGCACGCGTTCGCAAAGCTCGGCCGCCACGGCGCGCTCGCCGCGCAGGGCGCGGGACACCGTGATGGGGCTGACGCCGGCCTCGCGGGCGACATCCGCCAGGGTCACGCGACCGGTGGCGCGGGGACGGCGGGTGGGTTCTTCGGAAGTCGGCTTAGCGCTGGGCATGGCTACATGTTATCCCCCATATCAAGCCCTTCTCACGACGTCTAGGATAGCGCAATCCACCCATGAAGGCAGCCACTGCTTTGTTGGCACCAGCAACGGTGGATACCCGTTGTCTCACGGTCCTGGGGGGAGCCATCTCCCCCCTTTTTTAGACCGATTGGACAGCGCTATCCAGATTTGAGTTGTACCCACCCACCGGCCCTGACCAGAGCCGTCTGACGACAAGCAGCGGATCACGCTGCAACAACAGGAGACTTTCATGCACAAGCCCGGCCACAAGACCCTGATCCACCTCGCCGCCCTGGGTGCCTGCGCCGGCCTGGCGCTGTCAGCCCATGCGCAAGCCGCTGACGCGACCACGCCGCCGGCTGCCGGCCAGCAGAACGCGCCCGCAAGCAGCGACAGCAATGTGTTGAACACGGTCGTCGTCACCGGCTCGCGCATCTCGCAGCGCGGCTTCACCCAGCCCACGCCCACCACGACTCTGACGGCGGTCGACCTGGAGAAGTCCGCCCAGCCCAATCTCTTCAACACGCTGATCGAGCTGCCCGCGCTGCAAGGCAGCACGGGTCGCACCACCTCCACCTTCAGTACCAGCAGCGGCGTGCAGGGCCTCAGCTCCCTGAGCCTGCGCGGCCTCAGCCCCATCCGCACGCTGACCCTGCTGGACGGCCAGCGCGTCGTGGCCGCCAACGTCACGGGCGTGACCGACGTGAGCCAGTTTCCGCAACTGCTCATCACGCAGGTGGACGTGGTGACCGGCGGCGCCGGTGCCTCCTATGGCTCCGACGCGGTGGGCGGCGTCGTCAACTTCATCACCGACAAGCGCTTCACCGGCTTCAAGGCCAATCTCGAAGGCGGCCAGACCAACTACGGCGACGACAAGAACGGCACCCTGCAGGCAGCCTGGGGCCGCAGCTTCTTCGACGACCGCGCCCACCTGATCGTCAGCGCCGAGTACGTGCGCGAAAAGGGCGTGCCCTCGCCCCGCTTCGGTGGCGCCGGCGCCAATGGCCGGACCTGGTTCCAGAACCCGGCCTTCCAGGTGCGCTCCCTCGGCAGCACGACCGACGGCAAGCCCCAGATCTACGACATCCGCAATGCCCAGCAGTTCCAGTACGCCAAGTACGGCCTGATCACCAACGGCCCGCTGCAGGGCACGGCGTTCGGCAAGGACGGCGTGCCCTACAAGTTCAACTATGGCTCCAACGGTGTGCCAACCGGCACCGGCGCCGTCACCGGCTGCATCACGCCCTTCTGCGTGGGCGGTGACCTGGCCGGCACCGTTGGCGGCGGCACCTCCATGGGCATGGACCTCAAGCGGGAAGTCTTCTACACGCGCGGCAGCTTCGACGTCAGCGACAACGCCGAGGTCTATTTCACCGTCAATCTCGCCAGGGTCGATGCGCGCTTCAACCCCAACCCCGGCGCCGCCAAGAACGACAACCTGACCATCCAGTGCGACAACCCCTACCTGCCGGCATCCATCCAGCAGGCCTGCGTTGCCAACAACATCACCAGCTTCAAGTACGGCACGGCCAACGGCAATCTGGAAAGGGACATCGAGGTCAACCCCGTGCGCGAGCAGAAGCGCTTCGTCATCGGCAGCAACGGCAAGTTCGACCTCGGCGGCAGCAGCTGGACCTATGACGGCTACTTCGAGCACGGCATCAACGACATCGAGATCGATGTCTCCAACATGATGCTGAACCCGCGCTACAACGCCGCCATCGACGCAGTGCGCAACTCGTCCGGCCAGATCGTCTGCCGCAGTGCCGCCGCCGTGGCGTCCGGCTGCGTGCCGCTCAACATCATTGGCGACGTCAAGCAGGACCCGGCCGCCCTGACCTACGTCTTCCCCGCCAACGGCCCGCGCCAGCTCTCGCGCCAGCGCCAGACGGTGGCCAGCTTCAGCGTCAACGGCCAGCCCTTCTCCAACTGGGCCGGCCCCGTGGCCGTCGCGTTCGGCGCCGAGGCGCGCAAGGAAGGCTATTGGGTCACTGGCGACCCCTACGGCAATGGCGTCTACCCCGCCACGCCCAACACCACCGCCTACCCAGCCGATCCGGTGCTGAACACCACCGTGGGCAACAACTGGTTTGCCGGCAACTACCACGCGGCCTCGGGTGCCTACAACGTCAAGGAAGGTTTCGTCGAGTTGAACGCCCCGCTGTTCAAGTCCGCGAGCTTGGGCGACGCCAACCTCAACATCGCCGGCCGCCACACCCAGTACAGCACCGCCGGCGGCATCAACAGCTGGAAAGTCGGCTCGACCTGGAAGACCGGCATCGACGGCCTGCGCCTGCGTGCCGTCGCCTCGCGCGACGTGCGCGCCCCCAACCTCTCGGAGCTCTACGCCGCACCCGTGGTCATCAACCAGAACGTCAACTACCAGGGCAGCACCTTCACGGCTCAGCAGCGCACCGTGGGCAACACCGCCCTGCGCCCGGAACTGGCCAACAACAAGGTCGTCGGCATGACGCTGAGCCAGCCCAGCTGGGCGCCTGGCTTCAGCGCCTCCGTCGACTACTTCGACATCAAGGTCAAGGACGTGATCTCCACGTTCACTATCCAGCAGGAAGTCGATCTCTGCGTCGCCGGCAACCAGGTGTTCTGCGCCGCCATGGACCTCGTCAGCCCGACGAAGTTCGTGACCCTGCAGGCCTTCAACCTCGCCAAGCTGCGCAACAAGGGCGTGGACATGGAGGTGCTCTACCGCTTCAACCTCGCCGGCATCAACCTGCCCGGCAAGCTCACGCTGCGCGGCCTGGCGACCTACACCAAGAGCTTCCTGACGGACTCCGGCGTCGTCGGCACCATCCCGGCCGAAAGCGCGGGCGTCAACCTCGGCAACACGCCGAAGTGGAAGACCCAGTTCTCGCAGACCTGGGACTCGGACGTCGTCAGCTTCTCCATCAGCCAGCGCTGGATCAGCGACGGTGTCTACAGCAATGAATACATCGAGTGCCAGAGCGGCTGCCCGGTCTCGACCTCGATCCACCAAACCATCGACAACAACAAGATGAAGGGCGCCCTCTACTGGGATCTGGGCGGCACCTACAAGCTCAACAAGAACGTCAGCCTGTACGTGAAGGTCGACAACGTCACCGACGTCGCGCCGCCCGCCGCCCCGTCCACCAACACCAGCTACGGCGTCAACCCCGCGCTGTTCGACGTGCTGGGCCGCCAGTACCGCGTGGGCGCCCGCATGACGTTCTGACCGGCGGCGTCCTACAGCGCTGGCCAGCGCCTGCCGCCAGACTCGGCGCATGCGCTGGCTTGATCCGATACGGCCGCTGGGCCGCGTGCTGCAACTGACCTTGGCCGGCTTCCTGGCCGACCGCGGCCCGCGCATGGGCGCGGCCCTGGCCTACTACACGCTGTTCTCGCTGGCGCCGCTGCTGCTCATCGTCGTGTCGGTGGCCGGCCTGGTCTGGGGTGGCGAGGCGGTGCGCGGCGAGCTCTTCGACCAGCTCGCCGAGCTGCTAGGCCCCAGCGCCGGCTCGACGGTGGAGAGCCTGCTGAAGGCGGTCTCCTGGCCGGCCGGCGGCTGGCTCAGCACGGTCGTCGGCCTGGGGCTGATGCTGGTGGGTGCGACGACCATGTTCGCCGAACTGCAGGACGCGCTGGACACCATCTGGCGCGTGCCGACCCGGCCCGTGCAGGGCTGGCTGAACTGGCTGCGCGCGCGGCTGCTGAGCTTCGGCCTCATCTTCGGCCTGAGCTTTCTACTGCTGGTGTCGCTGCTGCTGGACGCCATCATGGCCGCCGCCCAGACCTGGTGGCAGCCCTGGTTCGGCGACTGGCTGCGCGTGGCCGCCTTCGCCAACACCGTCTTCAGCCAGGGCCTGGTGGTGGCCGTGTTCGCGCTGATCTTCAAGTGGATGCCGCGCGTGCAGGTGGCCTGGCGCGATGTGCTGCTGGGCGCCTTCGTCACGGCCGGCCTGTTCGCCCTGGGGCGCTATGGCATCGGCGCCTATCTGCAGCGCAGCGGTGTCGTCTCGGGCTTCGGCGCGGCGGCCTCGGTGGTGGCCCTGCTGGTGTGGGTGTATTTCTCGGCCCAGATCCTGCTGATCGGCGCCGAGTTCACCTGGGCCTACGCAAGAGTGTTGGGTTCGCGACGGCAATCCGAGGCGGCTGGGGCAAACTTGCGCCCCGACGCCACCTCCTCAGCGACGCGATGACGACCACGACCACCGACGACGGCCTCAAGCTCCATCTCCGCCACTGGCCCGCCGCCGCGCCGTCACGCGGTCAGGTTCTGATCTGCCATGGCCTCGGCGAGCACATCGAGCGCTACGCTCATGTCGCCGCGGCGCTGAATGTCGCCGGCTGGGATGTGCATGGCTGGGACCATCGCGGTCATGGCCACAGCGACGGCCGCAAGGGCGACATCCCCGACCACGACGCCCTGCTGCGCGACACGGCGCGGGTCATCGACGCGGTGCGCCAGCCTGGCAAGCGCTTCGTGCTGCTGGGCCACAGCATGGGCGGCCTGATCGCCGCGCGCTTCGCAGCCGAGGCGCTGACGGGCAAGCCCGCCGCCTGGAGCCGGCCGCTGGACGCCCTGGTGCTGTCTTCGCCGGCCCTGGACCCGGGCCTGTCCGGCTTCCAGAAGGCCCTGCTGGCCGTGGCCAGCGCCCTCTTCCCGGGCCTGGCCGTCAGCAACGGCCTCAAGCCCGAATGGATCAGCCGCGACACGGCCGTCGTGAAGGCCTATGCAAGCGACCCGCTGGTGCACGACCGCATCACGGCGCGGTTGACGCGCTTCATCGTCGACGGCGGCGCCCGCGCCGTCGGCGACGCGCCGCGCTGGAAGCTGCCGACGCTGCTGATGTGGGCCGACGCCGACCGCTGCGTGGCGCCGCGCGGCAGCGAGGCCTTTGCGGCCGCGGCCCCCGCGCATGTCGTCGCGACCAAGCCCTGGCCCGGACTCTTCCACGAGATCTTCAACGAGCCCGAGAAGGCCCAGGTGATCTCGACGCTTACCGATTGGCTGAATCGCTGAGCACGGATCGAGCACAGCGCCTACGAGCGCGACGACGCGAGGGTGTCGAGCCGGTCCACGACCAGCTCCAGTCTCAGCAGCGGGTTGTCCATCGCCATCAAGCGCTGACGTTCGGGCAACGGCATGGGCAGCAGCTCGGCCCAGCGGTTGGACAACCAGCCGGCGTCTTCCCAGCGATAGGGCGGCTGGATGGGCAGGTCCTCGACCTGCCCCCTGGCCTGCCAGCCGGCGAGCAGCTCCTGCAGTTGGCGCGCGCACAGGCTCAGATCCTCGGGCACCGTGACGCTTGCATCGTCGGCCAGCAGTTCCAGCTTGCCGAGCCACAGGCCATGGCTCAGGCAGCGCCGCTCCAGCACGCGAAAGCGCTGGGCGCCGAGAGCACGGATTTCGATCAATCCCGGCTGGTCACGCTTGAAAGCGGTCATGCGGGCCAAGGTGCCGACGTCGTGGAAGGCCTCGGTCCTGAAGCCCTCGCCGTCGCGCTGCCTGACCTCCTCGCCCTCGCTCAGCGTGACGACGCCGAAGGGCAGGCCCTGGGCATGGCAGCGCTGCACCATGTCGAGATAGCGCGGCTCGAAGATGCGCAGCGGCAGGTGACCGTCGGGGAACAGCACTGAGCGCAGCGGGAAGAGCGGCGTCTCGGTGTCGTGCATGACCTACTTCGTTTTTTCGGCGATGCGCTGCCGCAGGATCGGAAGGATGGCTTGCGCGGCCTCGCGGCCGGCCTGCACAGCGCGGCGGCGGGCCGTGAAGTCGGCGCTGCCGACGCCATCGAGCTTGGGCCGGATGACGACATCCGCGTCCCTCAGCTCGAACATATTGATGCTGCGGCCCATGATGGAGAAAGTCTGCATCAGCATGCGAAAGGCGTCACCCGGCGGGTCCTTCTCGGGCGGCGAAGTGATGTCCACCGCCACGACGAGGGTGGCCCCCATCTCCTTGGCGAAGCGCACCGGCACCGGCGACACCAGGCCGCCGTCGACGAACTCGCGCTGGCCGATGCGCACCGGCTGGAAGACGGCCGGTACGGCGCTGGAGGCGCGCACGGCCGTGCCGGTGTCGCCGCTGCGGAACAGGATGGACGAGCCGTCGGACAGGTCGGTGGCGACGATGCCCAGCGGCAGGCCCATCTGCTCGATGTTCTTGCCGGCGGTCTTGTCGCGGATGAAGCGCGCCAACGCCTCGCCGCGGATCAGGCCACGCAGCGGGAACGACCAGTCGGTGATGGCGCCCTCGTCCATGGTCTCGGCAAGGTGTTGCATCTCCTTGCCGTTCTTGCCCGAGGCGTAGAGGGCCGCGACGAGGCTGCCGGCCGACGTGCCGGCGACGAGGTCGACCTTGATGCCGTTTTCCTCGAACACCTGGATGACGCCGATGTGGGCGAAGCCGCGTGCGGCACCGCCGCCCAGAGCCAGGCCGATGCGGGGTGGTTTGGTTGGCGGCTTGACGACCGGGGGCTGTGGATCGGTCGGCGGCGCGGTCACGACGACCGTCGGTGGCTGGGGCGGCAGCGTGGGCAACACGGAGCAGCCCGCGAGAACGAAGACCAGCACGGCCAGGCCGGCACGGCGGAGAAGAGCAGGAGTCATGTCAGGCAAAGGAAGCGGGCGCACGATACCTGAGCTGCTCAACCGAGCTTGTAGCTTTGCAGATGGATGGAGGTCTCGGTGCTGGCAATGCCCTTGATGAGGCGCACCCGCTCCAGCACGTCGGCGAGTTCCTGCAGGCTGGAACTGCGGATCTCGGCCAGCAGGTCCCAGCGGCCGTTGGTGTCGAAGAGGCCGGTGATGCCGGGTTCGCCGAGCAACATGGACACGACCTCGCGGGTGCGGTTGCCTTCCACCGTGATGCTCATCCAGGCCGTGATCTCGTCGGGCACCGAGTCGGGCCGCAGGCGCACCGTGTAGCCGGTGATGACGCCGCTGTCCTCCAGCCGGGCGATGCGGTTGGTGACGGTGCCGCGCGAGACCTTGAGCTTGGCCGCCAAAGTGGCGACGCTGGCGCGGGCATCAGTGCGCAGCAGGGCGAGGAGTTGCTGATCGAGAGCATCCATTTTGATCAAAAAGGCAATTTCTTGTGCCATTTTGCCAAATAGGCATGCATTACTGGTCAGGAGTTGCGCTTCTGTTTGGCGTGCCGCCTCGGAAGAATCGCTTCAACACATTCCGGAGACCGCCATGACCACCGTCCTCACCACCCAAGACGTCGCCCGCCTCGTGCAGCGGGTAGGACTTCCCGATTTACTGCGACGCCTTGTCGCCAACCTCGAATCCGACTATCTGCGCTGGGCCGAATTCGACAAGACGCCCCGCGTCGCCGCCCATTCGACCGACGGTGTCATCGAGCTGATGCCCATCGCCGACGCCAGCCTCTACAGCTTCAAATACGTCAACGGTCACCCCAAAAACCATCGCTTCGGTCTGCCGACCGTGATGGCTTTTGGCGTGCTTGCCGACGTGGCCACCGGCACGCCGGCCCTGCTGTCCGAGTTGACGCTGACCACGGCCATGCGCACCGCCGCCACCTCGGTCATGGTCGCCAAGCGCCTGGCCCGCCCTGACAGTCGCGTGATGGCCCTGATCGGCAACGGCGCCCAGAGCGAGTTTCAGGCCCTGGCCTTCCACCACCTGCTCGGCATCCGCGAGCTGCGCCTCTACGACATCGACCCCGCCGCCACGGCCAAGCTGGTGCGCCACCTGAGCCGAACGCCGGGCCTGACGCTGACGGTCTGCGCTTGCATCGCCGAAGCGGTCAAGGGCGCCGACATCGTCACCACCGTCACGGCCGACAAGACCAACGCCACCATCCTGACGCCCGACATGATCGAGCCCGGCATGCACATCAACGGCGTCGGCGGCGACTGCCCCGGCAAGACCGAGCTGCACCGCGGCGTGCTGGAGATGGCCCGCGTGATCTGCGAGTTCGAGCCGCAATCGCGCATCGAAGGCGACATGCAGCAGATGCCGGCCGACTTCCCCGTCACCGAGTTCTGGCGCGTGCTGGCCGGCGAGGCTGCAGGCCGCGAGTCGTCGGGCCAGGTCACCGTGTTCGACTCGGTCGGCTTCGCGCTCGAGGACTTCTCCGCCCTGCGCCTGCTGCGCGAGCTCAGCCAGCAACTGGGCCTGGGCTCGCCGCTGGACCTGATCCCGAACATGGCCGACCCCAAGGACCTGTTCGGTGAGCTGCACCTCAGCGGCCAGCTGCAGGCCGCCTGATCAGGGCAGATAGGCCGTCAGGTCGACGACGTCGATCATGGGCGGCAGCATGAAGCGCTCGGCATAGGCCCGGCAGACGCCCGAGCTCAGGAAGAGCTCGAACAGCGCCGGGTCGAGATGGCCCTCGCCCACCATGCGCCGCATGATGGTCAGCGCCTCCGACAGGCGCTTGCCCGGCTTGTAGGGCCGGTCGTCGGCCGTCAGCGCCTCGAAGACATCGGCAATCGCCATCATGCGGGCCTGCGGGCTCATCTGCTCGCCCGTCAGGCCGCGTGGGTAGCCCTTGCCGTCCATGCGCTCGTGGTGGCCGCCCGCGATCTCGGGCACCTCGCGCAGATGCTTGGGAAAAGGCAGTTCCTGCAGCATCTTCAGCGTCTGCACGATGTGGTCGTTGATCTTGTAGCGCTCCTCCTCCGTCAGCGTGCCGCGCGAGATCGCGAGGTTGTGCAGTTCGCCGCGGTGGTAGAGATGCTCGGGCTGGCTGAGTTTGAAACCCCAGCGGTTGTCGCCGCCCAGCTTCTCCTCGGGGGGCCGCGCCAGGATGTGCTCGGGCCGGTCCTGCAGCAGTCGCTCGGTCGCCGGCAGCGGCGGGCGCGGCTTGGGCTGGCGGCGCAGTTCCTCGATGGACAGGCCCAGGCTGTCGTCCAGCGTACGCGACCAGCGCTTCTCGCCAATGCGCCGCAGCCGCGCCACGGCCTCGGCATCCAGGGCTTCACCGCCGACATTGCTGGCCGCGACGAAGGCGTAGTCGGCATCCAGATCCGCCAGCCCGCCTTCGGCCGCAGCCCGCGCACGCTGCGTGCCCGCCTCGCCCAGTTCGGCCTCCAGCTTCTCGATCAACACGTCGCGCTTGAGCACCTCGAAGCGCGCGCGGATCTCGTGGACGCGGTTGTAGATGGTCTCCAGTTTGGTGGCCTTGTCCACGACGTATTCCGGCGTCGTGACCTTGCCGCAGTCGTGCAGCCAGGCGGCGATGTGCAAGGCCTCCCATTGGTCGGCATCCATGGTGAAGCCGGCAAAAGGCCCCTGCCTGGCCTCGCAGGCGGCTTCGGCGAGCATCTTGGTCAGCTCGGGCACGCGCTGGCAGTGGGCGCCGGTGTAGGGGCTCTTGGCATCGATGGCGCCGGCCACCAGCTGGATGAAGCTCTCCAGCAACTCCTTGCGGGCCCGCAGCAGCAGCTGGTTGTCGATGGCCAGGGCCGCCGTGCCCGACAGCGCGCGCACGAAGGCCACGTGGGCCTCACCCAGGGGCTGGCCCTGGCCGTGGTCAGGCAGCGGGAAGCTCAGCGTCAGCGTGCCTATGGTCTCGTGGCGGCGGTTCTTCAGCGGCAGCGACAGCAGGCGCAGCCGCGCCGTCCCCAGGCCGGAGAACAGTGGCTGATAGGCCGCGAGATGGCTGGGGTCATCCCAGCCCAGCTCGACCTCGATGGCATCGTCGGCGCGCAGCGCCTGCACCGGCGCGCCCAGGCTGTCGGCCACGTCCAGGTCCCAGCTGCGGCCCATTTCGGGCGCGAGTTCGCCCAGCAGACGCGCGGACGCCGGCTCCAGCAGCCGGCCGTCGTCGGACAGCAGATGCACCGCCCCACCGCTGGCGCCCGTCACCGCGATGGTCTCGCGCAGGATCAGGTCCAGCAGCTTGTCGAAGTCGCGCTCGGCGCTCAGCGCACCGCTGATGTCGAGGAAGCGGCGCAGCGAATGCTTCATCGAGGTCATTGCGATGGCCAGGCGGTCGACCTCGCGGATCAGGCTGCGCTTGGGATCGGGGCCGTCGAACTCGAAGCGCTCGATGGCCTCGGCCTGGCGGGCCAGGTTGCGCAGCGGCCGCGACACGCGGTCGGCCAGCAGGTGCACGAGCGGCAGCAGCAACGCCATCAACCCCAGCGAGATGTAGAAGCTGTGGCGGCGACTCTCGAGCTGGAAGGCCTGCAACTCCTCGCGGGGTGCGGCCATCAGCAGCACCAGCGGCGCGCCGGCCTCCACGGCCCCTTCCAGCGGCAGTGCCTGGCTGACCCATTCGCGGCCGGCGACGGCCTGCACCGGCGTGAGATGACCCGCGTCATCGCGGCGCTGCCACAGCTCGCGCATCAGCGGCGATGCGGCGTCGCCGACGCGAGGCAGGCCCTGGCCTTCCTTCAGCGCCGGGCCGCGCTCCCGGCGGGCTTCGGCCAGCATCTCGCCGTCCTGGGTCGCGATCAGCAGTTCGGCCGAGCGGCTGATCTGCGGCTTGCTCAGCATCTCGCCCAGGGCCTTCAGGCTGACGTCGGCGCCGACGATGGCGCCGCCATGCGCCTGGGCCAGGGTCACGCCGGGCTCGCCGGTCGTGAAGAAGCGATAGGGCGCCGACTGCACCAGCTTGCCCTGGCCCGCCTGGCTGGCCAGCGCAAACCAGGGCCGGGTGCGGGGGTCGAAGTCGTACTCGGCGCGGTCGCGCAGCTGCAGCTCGCGCAGCTCGGCGTCATAGAAGCGGTAGCTGCCCCGCGGCGCGGCGCCGCCATCGCGGTTCACGCTCTGCAGGCCGAAGGCGGCCTCGGCGGGTGCATCCATGCGCTTGCGCGTCGCGGCGTCGCTGAGGCGGCGCAGCAGCACGAAGGAGCCGCCGGTCGTGCCGGCATAGACGGCCGACACCGAGGTGTTGACGCGCAGGGCCGCGGCCATCTGCGGCAGAGCGGCCAGGCGCTCGGCCTCGGTGCCGGCGCGACCGAGAGCGCCGGTCGCCAGCAAGGCCACGCTGACCCGCGCAGGCCGCAGCTCGGTCTCCACCGCCGCGGCCGCCTCGCGGCCGATGCGCTTGGCCGCCGCGCCCGCCTGCTGCAGCATCAGCGAATCGCTGCGCGAGCGCTCGTACAGCAGCAGCACGCCGTACACCAGGGCCACCAGGCCCACCATCAGGAAGCTCAGCGTGATGTAAAGCGTCTTGGGTTTGATGAGCGGCATGGGTCCCAGAGGCAGCAGCGTTGCACCAGTATCACCGTCCCGCGACGAACTTGCCCGGTGTTACGACAAGCTCCGGTCACTGCGGGGCGGTCCGTCGCCAATGGGTGTCCAAGTCCTACAAGTGGGGTTTCTCGAGGCCATGAGGATGGCGCCAGCGACGCCTCCCGTCGCCTGTCGCCGCAGCCGCCCACCCGGTGGCCGCGCTCCGATGACTGAAGTCCTAGGAAGAGAGAAGTTCCCCATGAGAAAGATTGCCATCAGCCTTGCCGCTCTCGCCCTGGTCGCCACCGCCCAGGCCCAAACCTCACGACCGAGCGGCAACACCAACGCCGCCGGCACCTACGGCCTGCTGTCCCTGGGTCAGAGCCACCTGAACACGGATTGCACGGGACCGAATGCCTGCGACCGCAACGCCCTGGGTGGCAAGGCCGTGTTCGGCTACGCCTTCGGCAATGGCCTGTCGCTGGAAGGCGGCTACACCAACTTCGGCAAGTTCCGCGCGTCCCGGGGCGCGCTGGGCCTGAGCGCCAGGCCCGACGCCCTGCACTTTGGCGGCGCCTACTCGGCGAACTTGACGCCGGACTGGGGTGTGGTCGGCCGCGTGGGTGTGGCACGCGTACGCACCCGGCTCGATGCCGACGCCGGCACGCTCGGCGGCGCCTCGGACAGCGAGAGCAAGACTCAACCCATCGTCGGCGTCGGCGTCAACTACGCGCTGAACCCCTCGACACGCGTCGAGCTAGGCGTGGACACGACGCGCGCCCACTACCTGGGCGAGCGCCACAACGTGCGCATGGTGTCGCTGGGCGCCCGCATGGCCTTCTGACCCCGCCTTGCCGCAACGAGGAGGGCCGCCGTGGGCGGCCCTTCCTACACTCGCGGCATGAACTACGCCCCGCTGATCAAGGAACTGGGCCGCGGCGCCCGGGGAGCGCGCGACCTGAGCCGCGAGCAGGCCGAACAACTCTTCGGCGAGATGCTAGACGGCCAGGTGCCCGACATGGAGCTGGGCGCCATGCTGATCGCCCTGCGCGTGAAGGGCGAGAGCGCCGACGAAGTGGCCGGCTTCCTGGCCGCCATGCAGGCGCGTACCGCCTCCCTGGCCGCGCCCGCCGGTCCACGCACCGTGCTGCTGCCCAGCTTCAACGGGGCCCGCAAACAGGCCAACCTGATGCCGCTCGTTGCCCAGTTGCTGGCCCGCGAGGGTGTGCCGGTGCTGATCTTTGGGCGGCACGACTTCGACAGCCGTCACAGCCCCTTCGAGCTGCTGGACGCCCTCGGCCTGTCCGCCAGCCCCTCCTTGGCCGATGCCGAAGCGCGGCTGGCAAGCGACAGACTCGCCGTCCTGCCTTTGCAGATGCTCAACCCTGGCTTGAACGCGCTGATGGCCCTGCGCCCCCGCCTGGGCGTGCGCAACAGCGCCCACAGCCTGGCCAAGCTGCTCGACCCCTTCCCCGCCGGCCGCGGCGTGCGGGTGGTGGCGGTGACCCACCCGGAATACCTGGACAGCATGGGCCAAGCCCTGCCGGGCCTCACGTCGGGCGGCGGCCGGGCCCTGCTGATGCGCGCCAGCGAGGGCGAGGCCTATGCCCATCTGCGCCGCAAGGCCCATCTGATCGGCTTCCAGGACGGCCAGGCCGCGCCGTTGCACCCGGCCGACACTGCCGACCTGGACTGGCCGCTGTCGCCCGCCTGCGCGCCGGCCGAGAACGCCGCCCTGATCCGCGCCATGCTGGATGGCACCGAAACGGTGCCTCCTCGCATCACCGAACAGGTCGCCGCCCTGCGGCTTCTGGCCACAAACTGAGGTTGCTTATTCGCCTCAGGCATATAGCGCTAAGAATTAAATAGTTCTGCGGCACTGCAACATTCCCTAGAGTCGCGCCCTCGGGTGGCATGGGGCCGCTCCTGGAGTGCGTGTGCTGGACGGAATTGCGATTGCGAGCGGATTGGGCGTCGGCCTCATCGTCGGGATTACCGGCGTGGGCGGCGGCTCGCTGATGACGCCGCTGCTGCTGTCCGTCTTCAGGCTGAGCCCGGCGGTCGCCATTGGCACCGACCTGTGGTTTGCCTCCCTGACCAAGATGAGCGGCTCGGTGGCCCATGCCCGCCACGGCCACGTGAACTGGGCCATCGTGCGCCGCATGCTGATGGGCTCCATCCCGGCCTCCATCGCCACCATCGCGCTGATGCACCAGACCGGCGTCACCAAGGGCTGGGCCTCGGCGCTGACCTTCTCCCTGGGCATCGCCCTGCTGCTGACGGCCGTCGTGGTCGCCTTCAAGCAGAGCTGGCAGCCCCTGGGCCTGAAGCTGGAGCGCTGGATTCCCGAGTCGCGCAAGCCCATGCTGATGGTGGCCCTGGGCCTGCTGCTGGGCGTGCTGGTGTCGCTGTCGTCCATCGGCGCCGGCGCCATCGGCGCGACGCTGATCCTGCTGATCTATCCCCGCATGAAGGCCCGCGACATCGTGGGCACCGACATTGCCCATGCGGTTCCGTTGACGCTGGTGGCCGGCATCGGCCACGCCAGCCTCGGCAACGTGAACTGGGAACTGCTCGTGTCCCTGCTCATCGGCTCTTTACCCGGCATCTGGCTGGGCGCCCAATTGACCCGCCGCCTGCCGGACGGCGTCGTGCGCAGCCTGCTCTGCGTCTCTCTTCTGATGGCCGGCTGGAAGGTCATCCACTAACCATGTATCGCTACACCGACTTCGACCGCCGCTTCGTCCACGCCCGCGCCGCCCAGTACCGCGACCAGCTCGAACGCCACCTGGCCGGCCAGCTCAGCACCGACGACTTCCGCGCCCTGCGCCTGCAGAACGGCTGGTACATCCAGCGCCATGCGCCCATGCTGCGCGTGGCCGTGCCGTATGGCGAGCTGTCCAGCCGCCAGCTGCGCCAGCTGGCCAAGATCGCCCGCGAGTACGACCGCCAGCCCGACGGCCCCTTTGCCGGCCAGGGCGGCTATGGCCACTTCACGACGCGCCAGAACCTGCAATACAACTGGATCCCGCTGAAGGACAGTGCCACGGTCATGGAGCTGCTGGCCGAGGTCGACATGCACGGCATCCAGACCAGCGGCAACTGCATCCGCAACATCACCAGCGACGCCTTCGTCGGCATCGCGCCGGATGAGGTCGTCGATGCGCGCCCCTATGCCGAGATCCTGCGCCAGTGGAGCACCCTGCACCCCGAGTTCGCCCACCTACCGCGCAAGTTCAAGATCGCCGTTTCAGGGGCCAAGGAAGACCGCGCGGCCATCGGCTGGCATGACATCGGCCTGCAGCTGAAGAAGAACGCGGCCGGCGACGTCGGCTTCCAGGTCTTCGTCGGTGGCGGCATGGGCCGCACGCCCATCCCGGGCGTCGAGATCAACGCCTTCGTGCCCTGGCAGCAGATCCTCGTCTACATCGAGGCCATCGTGCGCTGCTACAACCTCGCCGGCCGCCGCGACAACCTCTATAAGGCCCGCATCAAGATCCTCGTCAAGGCCGAGGGCCAGAAGTTCTTCGACGCCGTCAACGAGGAGTTCGCCCGCATCCTGGCCGACGACCCGGCCGGCCACGAGCAGATCATTCCCCAGGCCGAGCTAGACCGCGTGGCGGCGAGCTTTGTCGACCCGGACGGTGTCACGCCCGTTGCCGAGCCCGCGCTCGACAGCAGCGATCCGGCCTTCGCCCGATGGATGCAGCGCAACGTCGACGGCCACCGCGTCGCCGGCTACCGCGCTGTCACGCTCAGCCTCAAGCGCGTCGGCATCGCCCCTGGCGACACCAGCGCCGACGTGATGGACACGGCCGCGGCTCTCGCCGATCAGTTCAGCCATGGCGAGCTGCGCGTCTCCCACCGCCAAAACCTGGTGCTGCCCTGGGTCAAGGCTTCGGACCTGCCCGAGCTCTTCCAGGCCGCCCGCGCCGCCGGCTTCGCCACGCCCAACGCCCGCCTGCTGACCGACCAGATCGCCTGCCCCGGCGGCGACTTCTGCGCCCTGGCCAATGCCCGCTCGCTGCCACTGGCGGCCGAGATCGCCGAGCGCTACCAGGACCAGGACGAGCTGGAAGAGCTCGGCGAGATCGACCTGCACATCAGCGGCTGCATCAACTCCTGCGGCCACCACCACAGCGGCCACATCGGCATCCTCGGCGTCGACAAGGACGGCGCCGAGTGGTACCAGTTGACGCTGGGCGGCAGCGACGGCACGGTGCTGTCCGGCACGACGGTGGCCGGCAAGGTCATCGGCCCCAGCTTCGCCGCTGACGAGATCGCTGACGCTATCGACGCCGTCATCGAGACCTTCAAGCGCGAGCGTCAGGCCGGGGAGCACTTCGTCGACGCCGTGCGCCGTCTCGGCCTCGACCCGTTCAAGACCGCGGCCAATGCCGTCCGCGTGTCCACCGCAAAGGCTCCGGCATGAAGTTCATCAACGCCACCACCTGCACCTGGCATCACGCCGTCGGCGAAGACGGCCCCAAGCCCGATCCCGATCCGGCGCCCAACCGCCTGCTGACGCTGGAGCAATGGCATGCCGTCAAGGACCACTGGCCGCAAGACCTGAAGGTCGCCATCGAGTTCCCCAACGACGTCGACATCCGCGAGCTGGCGCCCGACCTGCACCGCATCGCCCTGGTCGTGCTCGAGTTCCCGAAGTGGACCGACGGCCGCGCCTACAGCCAGGCCCACCTGCTGCGCGTCCGTCTGAAGTTCCAGGGCGCCATCCGCGCCCGCGGCGAAGTGCTGGTGGACATGATGCAACTGCTGGCCCGCACCGGCTTCGACGAAGTCATCCTGCGCGGCGACCAGTCGCCCGCCTTCGCCCTGAAGGCACTGGATCTGTTCGAACCGGTCGGCTTCTACCAGGGCGACGTGGCCGAGACGCGGCCGTGGTTCCTCAGGAGCGCCGCATGAGCGAGGAAGTCAGCAGCCTGCCCTGGGCCGCTGCGCCTGCGGCTGGCAATGCGATTGGCCTCTACGCCAAGTGGACGCCGGCCCTGGACGCCAAGATCGAAGCCGCCCTGCAGCGCCTGCGCGACGCCAGCATCGAGCATGGCGACGGCCTGGTGCAGAGCAGCAGCCTGGGCGTGGAAGACATGGTCATCACCGACCTGATCGCCCGCACCCAACTGCCCATCGCCCTCTCGACGCTGGACACCGGCAAGCTCCACCCCGAGACCCTGGGCCTGATCCCGCAGATCAAGGCCCGCTATGGCTTCGAGGTCGAGGTCTTCAAGCCGGTCGCCGACGCCGTCATCCAGTTCGTCCGCAAGGAGGGCGAGGAGGCGATGTACAAGAGCATCGAGCTGCGCAAGGCCTGCTGCGGCCTGCGCAAGATGGAGCCGCTGGGCCGCATGCTGAAGGGCCGCTCGGCCTGGATCACCGGCCTGCGCCGCGAGCAGTCTGGCGCGCGGGGCGATGTTGCGTTTGATCAAGACGACGGCAACAACCGCCGCAAGATCAGCCCCATCGCCGACTGGACCTGGGCCGAGGTCTGGGCCTATGTAGAAAAATACGAGGTTCCGTACAACCCGCTGCATGACCAGTTCATGCCCTCGATCGGCTGCGCGCCCTGCACGCGTGCCATCGCGGTGGGTGAAGACTTCAGAGCCGGCCGCTGGTGGTGGGAAGACTCCACCAAGGAATGCGGACTGCACGCCAAATCATGAATGCTGCTGTGAAACCTGAACACCTGATCGCTGACGTGGACCACGCCCACCTGGACGCCCTGGAGGAAGAAGCCATCTTCATCCTGCGCGAGGTTGCGGCCAGCTTCGAGCGCCCCGCCCTGCTGTTCTCCGGCGGCAAGGACAGCTGCGTCGTGCTGCGCCTGGCCGAGAAGGCCTTCAAGATGAAGAACGCGGCCCACCCGAGTGGCTACTCGGGCCAGCTGCCCTTCCCCCTGGTGCACATCGACACCGGCCACAACTTCCCCGAGGTCATCACCTTTCGCGACCAGCGCGTGGCCGACATGGGCGAGCGCCTCGTCGTCGGCCATCTGGAAGACAGCATGGCCAAGGGCACCATCCGCCTGAGCCACCCGCTGGAAAGCCGCAACGGCCACCAGACGGTGACGCTGCTGGAGACCATCGAGGAGCACAAGTTCGACGCGCTCATCGGCGGCGCCCGCCGCGACGAGGAGAAGGCGCGCGCCAAGGAGCGCATCTTCAGCCACCGCGACAGCTTCGGCCAATGGCAGCCCAAGGAGCAGCGCCCCGAGCTGTGGACGCTGTTCAACACCCGCATCCGTCCGGGCGAACATTTCCGCTGCTTCCCCATCAGCAACTGGACCGAGCTGGACGTCTGGCTCTACATCGCCCGCGAGAACATCCCGCTGCCGCAGATGTACTACGCGCATGAGCGCCAGGTCATCCGCCGCAAGGGCCTGCTGGTGCCACTGACCGACGTGACGCCGCCTGAAGCAGGCGAGACCGTCGAGACCGCCACCGTGCGTTTTCGCACCGTCGGCGACATGACCTGCACCTGCCCGGTCGAGAGCCCTGCCGCCAACGCCAGCGAGGTCGTGGCCGAGACGCTGACCGTCACCGTCAGCGAACGCGGCGCCACTCGCATGGACGACCGCACCAGTGAAGCTTCCATGGAGAAGCGCAAGAAGGAAGGGTATTTCTGATGAAGGCGCTGCGATTCCTCACGGCGGGCTCCGTTGACGACGGCAAGTCCACGCTGATCGGCCGCCTGCTGTTCGACGGCCAGGCCATCCTCGCCGACCAGCTCGACACGCTGGAGCGCCGCGCCGCCGGCCGCCCCATCGACCTGAGCCTGTTGACCGACGGCCTGGAAGCCGAGCGCGAACAGGGCATCACCATCGACGTGGCCTACCGCTACTTCGCCACCAAGACGCGCAAGTTCATCATTGCCGACGCGCCGGGCCATGAGCAGTACACCCGCAACATGGTCACGGCCGCCGCCGGCTCCGATGCCGCCGTCGTGCTGGTGGACATCACCAAGCTGGACCTGACGCAAGACGAAGTGGTGCTGCTGCCGCAGACCCGCCGCCACTCGCTGCTGGCCCAGTTGCTGCGCGTGCCCAGCATCGTCTTCGCCATCAACAAGATCGATGCGCTGGACGACGCAGGTGCCGGCTTCGCCAAGGTCAAGACGGCGCTGGACAAGTTCGCCGCCGCCGCTGGCCTCAATGTGGCCGCCACCGTGCCCGTCAGCGCCCTGCGTGGCGACAACGTCACCCAGCCGCTGGACGCGCCCTGGTGGAACGGCGAGAGCCTGCTGCAGGTGCTGGAGCGCCTGCCCACGCTGAGCGAGCGCGCCGACGCGCCGCTGAGCCTGCCGGTGCAATACGTGCAGAAGAACGCCCACCAGTCCGAAGGCACGGGCTTCCAGCCGCGCGTGCTGTGGGGCCGCATCGCCCACGGCGCCGTGAAGGCCGGCGACACCATCGAGGTGCTGCCATCGAAGCAGACCGCCATCGTTTCTGAGGTGCGCATGGCCGGCGAGACCGTTGCCAGCGCCGAAGCTGGCGACTCGGCCGGCCTGGTGCTGGACCGTCAGTTGGACGTGAGCCGCGGCGACTGGATCGTCACGCCGGGCTCGGCGTCGCAGACCAAGACTTTCCCCGCGACCCTCGCCTGGCTGGACACCGAAGCCGCCAAGCCGGGCCGGAAATACTGGGTGCGCCATGGCAACCGCTGGGTGCAGGCGCGCATCTCGGCCATCGACTCGGTGCTGGACATCAACACACTGCAGCCCCGCGAAGCCCACGAACTGCCCGTCAACGCAATAGGCCGCGTGCAGATGGAAGTGCAGCACGAGCTGCCGGTCGAGCCCTTCAAGGACAACCGCGTCGGCGGCGCGCTGATCGTTGTCGACCCGGCCAGCCACCGCACCAGCGGCGCGCTGCTGGTGGACGTGCAAGCCGCCGCGCCGGCGGAAGAGGCCTGGTAATGGCCGGCTATGTGATCTTCGTCAGCGCCGGCCCGGGCGCCGCCGACCTGATCACGCTGCGTGGCGCGCGTGCGCTGTCGCAGGCCGACGTCGTGCTCGCCGACGCGCTGGCCGACCCGGCTCTGCGCGAGCTGGCACCAAATGCCCGCTGGATCTCGGTCGGCAAGCGCGGCTTCGAGCATTCGTCCAAGCAGACCGAAATCAACGCGCTGCTGGTCAAGGCGGCCCAGGAAAACGCCCTCGTCGTGCGCCTCAAGGGCGGTGACGCCAGCGTCTTCGGCCGCCTGGAAGAAGAGCTGATCGCCCTGGCCGAGGCCGGCATCGCCAGCGAAGTCGTCCCCGGCGTCACCGCCGCCCTCGCTGCCGCTGCCCAGGCCCAGCGCCCGCTGACCCGCCGAGGCCGTGGCCGCAGCGTCAGCCTAACGACGGCGATGACCGAAGCCGGGGAACTGCGCGCCGCGCGCTCGGCCGACACCGAAGTCTTCTACATGGCCGGCCGCCAGCTCGCCGCCCTCGGCCGCCAGTTGCTGGCCGCCGGCTGGGCGCCGGAAACCCCCGCCCTGGTCGTCAGCCGTGCCGGCTGTGCGGACGCCCTCACCAGCGAGCACGCCCTGGCCGACCTGGCCCGTGCCGCCCTGCTGCATCGCGGCCGCCCCACCGTCGTCACCGTGGGGACAGGCGCAAGTCTTGTCGGAGATCAGGATCAGGTGGGATCGGTCTCCAATAAAATCGCTGTTTCGCCCGAAATCCCCGTGACGAAGGCGCCCCTCACTGCCAAGAGCTGAACATGACCCACGTCGTCACCGAATCCTGCATCCGCTGCAAGTACACCGACTGCGTCGATGTCTGTCCGGTCGACTGCTTCCGCGAAGGCCCGAACTTCCTGACCATCGACCCCGACGAGTGCATCGACTGCGCCGTCTGCATTCCCGAATGCCCGGTCAACGCCATCCTGCCGGAAGAGGATGTGCCCGGCGATCAGGTCCACATGATCAAGATCAATGCCGACCTGGCCAAGAAGTGGCCCAGTATCACCAAGCGCAAGCCTGCGCTGCCTGACGCCGAAGAGTGGAAGGACAAGACGGGCAAGCTGTCTGAGTTGATCCGCTGAACCCGGCGCGCCAGCGCCGCCTCGCATGCAAGAACAAGCCTCCCCGCGCGCTGACGCCATCGAGACCGACGCCGTCATCGTCGGCGCCGGCCCGGTCGGCCTCTTCCAGGTCTTCGAACTCGGTCTGCTCGAGATCAAGGCCCACATCATCGACAGTCTGGCCTATCCCGGCGGCCAGTGCATCGAGCTGTATCCCGACAAGCCCATCTACGACATCCCGGCCGTGCCCATGTGCACCGGCAAGGAACTGACCGACAACCTGCTCAAGCAGATCGAGCCCTTCGGCGCGACCTTCCACCTGGGCCAGGAAGTCACCGGGGTGCAGAAGCTCGAGGATGGTCGCTTCCTGGTCGAGACCAGCAAGGGCACGCAGTTCCTCACCCGCACGGTCTTCATCGCTGGCGGCGTCGGCAGCTTCCAGCCGCGCACGCTGAAGGTCGAGGGCGTCGAGAAGTACGAGGGCAGCCAGGTCCACTACCGCGTCAGGAGCCCGGCCCAGTTCGCCGGCAAGAACCTCCTCATCATGGGCGGTGGCGATTCGGCCCTGGACTGGGCGCTGAATTTCTGCGCCGGCAATGCCGATGGCAACCTGCACAAGGCCGAGAGCGTCATCGTCGTTCACCGCCGCGATGGGTTCAGGGCGGCTCCCGCAAGCGTGGCCAAGATGCGCGAGCTCTGCGACGCCATGGAGATGCAGTTCATCGTCGGCCAGGCCACCGGCATCGATGAGCAGGATGGCCGGCTCACCGGCGTCAAGATCACCGGCAACGACGGCATCACCCGCGTCGTGCCCTGCGACGAAGTGCTGGCCTTCTTCGGCCTCAGCCCCAAGCTCGGCCCCATCGCCGAATGGGGACTGGCCCTGGAGCGCAAGCAGATCGTCGTCGACACCGAGAAGTTCGAGACCAGCGTGCCGGGCATTTTTGCCGTCGGCGATGTGAACACCTACCCGGGCAAGAAGAAGCTCATCCTCTCCGGCTTCCACGAGACGGCGCTGGCGGCCTTCGGCGCGGCGCCCTACGTCTTCCCGGACAAGCGCATCCACCTGCAGTACACGACGACCAGCCCCAAGCTGCACAAGGTGCTCGGCGTGGAGTCGCCGGTGTTCGACTGAGGCGAGCGGCCTTCACTGGCCGTAGGCCAGACCCGACTGCCAGACCTCCCGCATGCGCGACAGCAACTCGCGCGGCATGCGGTCGTCGGACTCCGCCTCCTTCAGCGCCTGCTGCATGCCCTGGGCCAGGCGGTGGAGCACGGCAGCCGGCGCCTTCACATTGCACACCTTGGTGCCGAACGCGAGCAGCTCCTGCGTCGTCGGGTAGGCCTTGCTCGTGTGCCTGCCGGCGAAGAGCTTCAGCGCCAGCGTGCGGTCCTCCAGTTCCGGGCCACCGGCGTACTGCGTGTAGCGATAGATGGCCGTCGTCACGACGTCGAACATGGGCGCCAACCAGATGTCGCCGGGCGACCGGTAAAGCAGGCCGAAGTTCTTCAGGTGCGCATCGCCGTTGCGCACCATGACGGAAAAGGCGACCTGCTCGAAGAAGCGGTCGAGGTTGGACTGAGGCAGCTGCAGTTGCTTCAGCAGCCCGGCGATGCGCTCGTAGCTGCCGTGGTATTTGCGGTCGGAGAGGGTGTCGCGCACGCGCTGACCAGACAGCGCGGCGATGTCTTCAAAGCCGAGGCGCTCGACCGTCCCGTCTGCCTGGGCAACCGTGTCGAAGCGCTCCAGCACCAGCATCTGGCCGTCATGCGACAGATCGAACACCGGCGTCTGGATGCCTGCGAGGTTCGCCGCCCGCAGGCACAGGAATTCATTGGCGGCCAAGCCGGGATAGGCCTCGCTTGCAGCCTTGACGATGAGCGTCGGAATGGGAACGGCAATTCGCACCTCCGGCACCATGATCTTGGGCTGCATGCCGGCGATGCCTGCGCCCGTGCTCAGATAGGCCGCCACCAGGTCGTCGAAGACTTGGGGCGAGTAGTTCGTGCCAAGCAGGCTTTCCTTGCTCAGTGGGACCGCCACCGGCGGCATGTCCGCACCGGGGATGCGGTAGCCCAGCCGCCCGATGCCGTTGTCGCCGACAAGGGCGAGCATGTGCATGGCCGTCGTCTGCTGCTTGGGGAAGAGCGCCCGGATGCGCATGAACAGATCGCCCTCGGGCAGGTTCTGATCCATGGGCGGAAACAGGTCGCCGTCGGCCCACGTGAGCCGGGCCGCCGCGGGCATCAGCAGCGCCACCGAAGCCTGATCGGGCGAAGCCTCCAGGTAGCGGAACTCGTAGGTCGAAGCCTTGAGCAACTGGCCCGCACCCAGGCGCGGGCCTATGGACACGTCGAGTTGCGCGATGCGCTCAGGCAGCATCGTCATCGTCCTTGTTGAAGGCGGCGGCCACCTCTTCCATGGTCGGCAGGCCAGCGGGCTCCAGTCGCATGACCAGGTTCAGGGCGCGCAGCAGGTCGAACAGCGACGACACGGAAGCCTCTTCGCCGTTCTCCAGCCGATAGATCACCTCGCGCACCCGCCCCGCCCGTTCAGCCGCCGCTTTCTTGCTCAGACCCAGATCTTCGCGCCGCTGCCGCAGCAGATCGCCAAGCTCAGCAGGGAGTCGAATATTGCCAGCCATGGCTTGCATTTTCTTCAAAATCCGTCGATTTGCAAGCCATGACTTGCACATCAACGCCACCGCCGGCTCCAGCAGAGAGAAGCACATCGCCTAGAATCCCGTCACGCGCCACCCCGTGTGGCGCGTCTTCGCTAGGGGTGTTGATGGCTTGGCGCCATCGACTGAGACAGTCCCTTTGAACCTGATTGAGGTAATCCTCGCGCAGGGAAGCAGCCGATCAGCCGGGCCTTCTTTCTCTCGTCTCCAGCGCCCGTTGCGTTCTCGCATGCCGACCTGCCATCGCTTTGCATTTCGATGGCAAACCTTTCCCTCTCCTCCATTGCGGCCGCCTCGGCGCTGCTCGCTGCCCATTTCGCTTCGGCTCAGACCCTGCCCCAGGTCAGCGTGACCGGCAAGGCCACCGAGGCCGCGCCCGGACTGTCCGGCTTCAGCGACCCGCCGGCCAGGCTGCCCATGCAGGCCATCAGCCTGTCGGCCGAGCGCCTGGCCGACAGCGGCATCAGCCAGCTCTCCGGCCTCACCAAGCTCGACGCCTCCGTCTCCGACAGCTACAACGCCGTCGGCTACTGGTCGCAGCTCAAGGTGCGCGGCTTCGACCTCGACAACCGCTTCAACCTGCGCCGCGACGGCCTGCCCGTCAACGGCGAGACCTCGCTGTCCCTGGCCAACAAGGCGAGCGTCGAGGTGCTGAAGGGCAGCTCCGGCATGCAGGCCGGCACCAGCGCACCGGCCGGCCTCGTCAACATGGTCGTCAAGCGCCCGCTGGCGGAAGACGCGACGACGCTGGTGCTGGGCGCCATCGAGCGCGGCACCGTGGAGGCCAGCGTCGATCACTCGCAACGTTTCGGCACCAATCGCGAATTCGGCCTGCGCATCAATGTCGCCGCGGCCCGCCTGGACCCGACGCTGCGCAACAGCAAGGGCAACTCGCGCACCGCCGCGCTGGCCGCCGACTGGCGCCTGAGCCCCGACACCCTCGTCGAGGCCGAGGTCGAGTTCAACCACCAGAGCCAGCCCAGCCAGGACGGCTTCAGCCTGCTCGGCAACACCCTGCCCGACGCGAAGCGCATCGATCCCAACATCAACCTCAACAACCAGCCCTGGACCCTGCCCGTCGTCTTCGACAACACGCACGCCTCGCTGCGCGTGCAGCAGAAGCTGGCCGGCGAATGGCGCGCCCAGGCGCATCTGGGCATCCAGCGCCTGCGCACCGACGATCGCAATGCCTTCGGCTTCGGCTGCTCCGCCGAGAACAACTACGCCAGCTATTGCTCGGACGGCAGCTTCGACCTCTACGACTACCGCAGCGAGAACGAGCACCGCGACACGACGTCCCTGGACGTCTCGGCCAGCGGCCCCGTGCAACTGGCCGGCATGCGCCATGACCTCACCGTCGGTGGACTGACGAGCCAGTTCAAGAGCCGCTTCCAGCGCCAGGCCTACAACTGGGCCGGCATCGGCAACATCGATGGGAGCGCCGTCACGGCCGCAGCCCCCGACCTGACCGACGAGAACACCAACCGCGACGAGCGCAGCAACGAGCTCTATCTGCGTGATCGCGTCGCCCTGGGTGCCGACACCAGCGCCTGGCTGGGCCTGCGCCACACCCGCCTGCACCGCGAGAGCGTGCGCACCGACGGCTCGCGCGCCACCGACTACAGCCAGGCTGTCACCACGCCGTGGCTGGCCCTCAGCCATGCCATCACGAGCGACTGGCTGGCCTATGCCAGCTGGGGCCAGGGCGTCGAAAGCGAAGTCACGCCCAACCGGCCGCGCTATGTCAATGCCGGCCAGGCCCTGCCCGCGCTGAAGAGCCGCCAGACCGAGATCGGCCTGAAGACGGGCAGCCAGCGGGTCGAGGGCTCGCTGACCGCCTTCGACATCCGCCGTCCGCTGTGGCGTGACATCGGCAGCTGCGATGTCGACCTCAGCTGCGAACACCGCGCCGACGGCTATGCCCGCCACCGCGGCATCGAGGCCAGCGCCGACCTGAAGTGGAGCGGCGGCGGCCTGTTCGCCAGCGCGACGAAACTCCGCGCCCGTCGTGAGGGCAGCAGCGACGTCAGCCTCAATGGCCTCGTGCCGCCCAATGTGCCGCAGACAACGCTCAAGGCCCAGCTGCGCCAGGATCTGCTGCCCGGCCTGCAGGCCCAGCTCGGCCTGCTGCATGAGGGCAGCCGCTTCGCCACGCCGGACAACAGCGTCCCGGTGCCGGCTTGGACCGTCGCCGACGTCGGCCTGCGCTATCTGCAGGGCGTGGGCAACCAGACCTGGATCTGGCGCGCCGGCATCGACAACCTGACCAACCGCCGTGCCTGGCGCGAGGCCCCCTGGCAGTTCGAACACAGCTATCTCTACCCCCTCGCGCCGCGGACTTTCCGCACGAGTCTCGAGGTCCGACTCTGAAGCCCTTGAAAAAACTGCTATAGTCACGGGCTCTGTTCCTCGATAGCTCAGTCGGTAGAGCGCCGGACTGTTAATCCGTAGGTCCCTGGTTCGAGCCCAGGTCGGGGAGCCACAGAACCCTCGTCGAAAGACGACAAGACGCACGTCGCAACCGCTTGACGTGCCGACATACAAATCCATTCCTCGATAGCTCAGTCGGTAGAGCGCCGGACTGTTAATCCGTAGGTCCCTGGTTCGAGCCCAGGTCGGGGAGCCAAATCAAAAGCCTCGTTGCGCATGCAGCGGGGCTTTTTTCTTGTCCAGCCGAGGCCCATCGATGAGCACCATGCCCGCCTGCCCCAACTGCCAGTCCAGCTACACCTACGAAGACGGTGCCCAGTTCGTCTGCCCCGAGTGCGGGCACGAATGGTCGGCCCAAGCCACGGCGCCGGCCTCCGAGGAGACGCGCGTGATCAAGGACGCCGTCGGCAACGTGCTGCAGGACGGCGACACGGTCACCGTCATCAAGGATCTGAAGATCAAGGGCTCGTCGCTGGTCGTCAAGGTCGGCACCAAGGTCAAGAACATTCGCCTGACCGACGGCGACCACGACATCGACTGCAAGATCGATGGCATCGGCGCGATGGGGCTGAAGTCGGAGTTCGTGAAGAAGGCCTGAGCGCCGGCCACACCGGCCGACGCTCCATCACCGGCTCTCAGCCGAACCCGCCATGGGCCTGAGGCCGGCTCCCGCTACAGCCGGTAGCAGGACCAGTTGCCGATCGGGTCGGTGGATTGGCCCGCGAAGGTGGAGGCCGTATACGTCCCGGTCAGCGTGGCGCGCGCGGCGGCATCGATCGCGATCAGGCCGTACCAGTGGGCCTTGTAGTTGGAGCCGATGAGGATCTCCAGAACGCCCGTGGTTTCGTTCAGCGTCCCGAAGGACAGCAGCCCCGGCCGCAGGATCTGACCGTCGGCGATGTTGAAGTAGCCGGCGGGAATATCGGTGCAGATGTACTTGCCGTCGTAGGCATGGGTCGATGCACCGACGGTCACGTCAAATTTCACCGAGGTCCCGTCAGGCAATGTGGCCGTGACGTATTGCGGTCCCGTGGCATGGAAGTAGATCTCATACGGCGTTGCAGGGTCGCCCGTGACCGGGACGTAGACCTGTGCAGTGCCGTCGGCCATGGTGCTGACAGCGATCGGGTTGGCCGCGTAATAGCCGCTTGAAGCCTGGAACGTCACCACGGCGTTGACCACCGGCTGGTTGAGCCTGTCGGTGACCAAGACCTTGGGGATGACCGGCAAGGCCTGGTGCTGAACGACGTTCTGCTGATCGCCACTGACTTTGGTGATGGCGGCTGCACCGGCCGCATAGCAGGCGATCGACACCGCACCCGAGGACAGGCCCACGGTGCCCGTCCCGTTGGTGACCGCGCAAATCTGCCCGGCAGGCTGGGTCTGCACGACGATGGTGAACGCCGCGCCGTTGGCCAGGGTGGAGGCGAAGGAGAAGCTGCTGCCACCCGCGGCCACCGCGAGGGTCTCGGACGAATTGAGTTGCAGCACCAGTCCGCTGCCTTGCAAGCCGTTGACCGTGCCGCCCAGCGCCTTGCTGGCCACGTGCCAGGTGGCCGTGGAAGAGCCCACGGACAGCGTCGACGTATGCGTGAGGCCAAACCCGAGGGCCGTGACGCGGATGGCGAGGGTGTCGCCGTTCTGGACGATGGTGCGCTTGCCGTCGACGACGGCGTTGTTCTTGATGAGGATCGAGTCGGCGTCGACGGCAGCCGCGGCCGAGGTGCCGGCGCCCAGGCCGGCAACGGTGATGGCATTGCTCGTCACGATCGCGCCAGGCGCCGTGCCGGCCACGTCGGTGAACACCAGGCCGGTCACGGGCGACAGCCGCTGCGGCAGCACGCCCGAGCCGCTGGCGTCTATCCATTCCTCGAACTTCGGCGCCACGATCGTTGTGGACTGGCTCGCGTAGTAGGTCTCCAGGTTGGAGCGCACCGACGCGACATTGATTTCCGTCTGGGCCAGCTTGCGTGCCGCCACGAGGGCCGGGCTGGTGACGGAGCCGCCGCTGCCGATCTGCGCCGCCAGGGTGTTGACGAGATTGGACAGTTCCGCGGCCTGGGTGCTGCCGTTGGTCCTCGCGGTGTCCGCGGCCATCTGGGCCAGCGTGGCGGAAACCGCCAGCAACACCGAATCGGCATCCTTGTTGCCATCGATGCGCATGGCGTCCAGCGTCGTCAGGCCAGTGACCTTCGAAGCATCGATGCCAAAGGCCGACAGCACCTCGTTCTGGGACTGGGTGTAGGCCGCGCTGAAGCTGGCGCCCTGGTTCATCAGCGTCTTGAGCCTGGGCGCCTGCAGCGACGTCAGCACGTTGACCGTGGGCGTCGCCATGACGCTGAGGTCGACCGTCGCCTGCAGATTGATCACCGAGGTCGACAGGCGGCCGGTGATCTCGTCCACGTAGTAGCCATTGGCCTGGATGTCGACCAGCTTGGTGCCCAGCTTGGACGAGAAGCTGAAGTTGCCCAGGCTGTCGGAGGTCTGGGCCTGGTAGGACTTTCCGGTGGCGCTCAGATTGGCGTTCAACTCGTTCGCCTGCACCTGGGAGCCGATCGCGAACGGACCCTTCTGTGCCTTGCCGATGAGCGAATAGCTGGGGGACTCGACCGGCGGCTCGCCGCCTCCCGAGGAGCCGCCACCACCGCATGCCGTCAGCAGTGCCAGCAGGCACCAAGCAAGTCGCCTTGTCATTCTTCAGCCCCCTGGATCAGTCAGCGGTAGTCCCCTGACGGCCGCCGGATGCCAACCATAACGGCTTCAGAAGCGGGAAGCATCCCTAGAAACTGGAAGTGCGCTGTCATTCCCCCCAACGAGGACGCCGGGCATGGCCAGGCATTTCGAGTTCAGGCGCCGAGCGTCAGAGCGACTTCAGGAACGCCAGCACCGCATCCCGATCCGCCTTGTTCATCGCCTCGAACCGCTGCCGCGACTTCTCCCCTTCCCCGGCGTGCCACATGATGGCCTCGGTCAGGTTGCGGGCGCGGCCGTCGTGCAGATAGCCGACCTTGGCACTGTTGCCCATGACCTTGTCGGTGTAGCCGATGCCCCAGAGCGGCGCGGTGCGCCACAGGCCGCCCTTGGCCTGGCCTTCGACATAGTTGTCGGCCAGGCCCGTGCCCATGTCGTGCAACAGCAGGTCGCTGTAGGGCTTGATGGTCTGGTTGCGCAGTTCAGCCAGCAGATGGCCCGGGCCGGTCTTCAGCGTCGTCGTGTGGCAGGCCGTGCAGCGGGCCTGGTCGAACAGGCGGTTGCCATTGGCCACCTGCAGCGTGTCCACACGATGCTCGTCCAGCGGCGCCACACCCTTGGGGAAGCCGCTGGCCAGGCTGCGCTGGGCCGGCACGGCCAGCAGGGCCAGATAGCGCGACACCTGCTGCAGATCGGCCTCGGAGATGCCGGGTTGCGCCGTGCCTGAAGCGCAGGCGGCCGGGCCGTTGTTGCACGCACGGCTCGGGTAGACCGGCGAGGTGACGGCCATGTCCTGCAGCAGGGCGGCGGCGGCCTGGTGGCGCAGCGAGACCTTGGACGCCTTCCAGCCGAAGCGGCCCAGGCGCACGGCGCCGGTCTCGGGGTCGAAGACATAGTTGGGCACACCCTTGACGCCGTCGGCATCGGGCGTGGCACGCGCCAGGGCCAGGATGTCGGCCTCGGGCACGGCTTCGAGCAGGCCGGTGCCGATCATGGGTTGGGCGGCGCGCAGCGAGAAGATAGCCGGCACCGGGCCATCGAAGGCGAGCTGCGGCTTGCGCAGTTCCACCGTCGTGCCGTCGGCCAGCTTCACGCTGCGGGTCTCGAAGCCGGCCACGCGCACGCCATTGCCCCAGTCCTGCGGCGCGCCGGTGGGCGACTGCGCATTCATCTGGATGGCAGCACCGTAGCGCGAGTGCGGCACCTGCTGGCCATTGGCGTCCAGCATGGCGGCGCGCACCGACATCATGTCAAGCCGCTGGTTCACGGCCATCGGTGCCGGGCTGCGGCCATTGTTGGTGTGGCAGGCGATACAGGCCGACTGATTGAAGCGCGTACCCTGCAGACCCACTGCGCCCAAGTAGCGGTCGTTGCCGGGCTCGTTGTGGTCACCCGTGGTGAAGTTGGTGTGCACAAGGCGGCGGCCTTCGACGAAGCGCTGGATGTTCTGCATGCCGGCGTGGTTGTGCGGCTGCTGGAACATGAAGAGGCCGTTGTCGGAGTAGTTGTACGACACCGAGCCGTCACCCCCCGACAGCGTCGCCACCGGCAGCGGCGCGTTCATCAGCCGCGGCTGCACGCCATAGGACGGGCGCAGGCCCACGCCGACCACATAGGTCCACTCGCCGGCGTAGTAGCGGATGCCGCCGTTGTCGCCGATGGCCTGCATGACCTGGGTCGTCGAGAAGAAGGATGGCGAGACCTCGATGACGTCGCCCACCAGCAGCGGCCGCGCGGGCACGTCCTTGCCGTTGGGGAAGCCGTCGGCGCCGAGGTCGCCGTGGCCCGGGTACTCCTTCACCGTCAGGCTGCAGCCGTTGTTCAGCACAGTGGTGGGATTAAGCAGCCTGCCGTTGGGCGGGTAGGCCACCGGCGGGCAGATGGTGATGTTCTGGTCGGCCAATTGGCCGGGGTTCATCCAGCCATAGCCGGTGACGCCGGGTCGGTCGAAGGCACGGAACCAGGCCACACCGCCGGGCAGTTGCTGCTGGGTGAAGTATTGGTTGACGCGCAGCGTCGGCTTGGTCACGCCGGCCACGCGGCTGTTGTCGACGATCTCGAACCCCCAGGTGCGGTTCTTGAAGTACTGGGGTACGAAGGTGAGGAAGTTGCCCGGGCCCTTGTCGACCGGATTGCCCAGGGCGTCGACGGTGTCGTTGGGGCCGTAGCCGATCTCGTTCCAATCCTCGCCACGCTCGCGGCCATGGCGGGCCAGGCCGCGCACGCCGAAGCGCGTGACCAGGGTGCCGTCGGGCAGCGTGAACTGCAGCGACTCCAGCGGCTCGGCGCTGGTCGGCAGCGGCACCATGCCGGTGCCGCTGGCCGGGAACTTGATGGCCGAGGTGGCGACGTCGGCGATGGTGTTGTCACTGCCCGGCGACTTGAACTCGACCTCGAACAGCGAGTAGCCGTATTGCGTTGCGCGCGCGACGCCCTGCAGGCGGATGTAGCGCGCATTGGCATTCAGGTTGAAGAACTCCTCGGTGCCGCCACGGCCGTTGCTGACGTTGCGCAGTTCGGTCCAGTTCTGGCCGTCGTCGGAGACACGCAGCGAATAGGCCTTGCCGTAGGCGTTCTCCCAGACCAGCTTCATGTAGCCGACCGGCGTCTTGGCGCCGAAGTCGAACTGGATCCAGGCGCCGTCCTCGAAGGTGCTGGCCCAGCGCGTGCCGGGCTTGCCGTCGATGGCCTGCAGGGCGTTGTTGCCCTGGTTTTCGACAGCGGACGACGTGGCCGTCACCGGCTTGACGGCGACACCCGGCTGACCCGGATTCGGCGCGGGGGCCGGTGCTGGCGCCGGGCTGGGAGCAGGCGCCGGTGCGGGAGCCGGCGACGGTGCCGGCGCGGGCGCGACGCCCGAGAAGGCCTGGATCTCGAAGATGGAATAGCCATAGCCCGAAGAACGCTGGATGCCCTTCATGCGCAGATAGCGGCCTTGGGCCGACAGGCCGGTCCAGTCCTCGCTGCCGCCCTGGCTGTTGGGCACGGACTTGATCGTCGTCCAGTTGCTGCCGTCGCTGGACACCTGCAGCTCGTACTGGTTGGCGTGGGCGCGCTCCCAGTCGATGTGCACGCGGTTGATGGTCACCGTGCGGCCGTAGTCCAGCACCAGGAACTGGTCGTCGCTGAAACCGCTGCTCCAGCGCGAGTTGTCGTCATGGTCGATGGCCTTGGCCGGGCCGAGGTCGGCGCGCTCGGAGGCGCTGGCTGTCGCATTGACCGGCGTCAGCGCGGCTTCGCTCTCACCCGCGCTTGCAGCAAGCGCGCGCGCCGTCGGGCCGGCTGCTTCGCTGTTCTGCGCCGCGGGCTGGGCCATGTCGCCCGAGCCACCGGAACCGCCGCCGCAGGCCGAGACCAGCAGGCTGACCGCGAACGGCAGGCCGAGGCTTGAAAGATTGCGTAAACCTTGTGGCTTCATTGATCCCTCTTCATCGTGCGTGAGATGACCCGCCTAAGATGACATCGACGTCATCGCCGGCCGAACGGTCCGTGAATGGCGCGCATGCTGCCCAGCCGGCCGTGAGCGGTCGCGGGCCAATTCAGCTGTCACACACCAAACCAATTCGAGTCCGCTTGCGTCGCGCCGCTGAACATTCCCTGGTCCTCGGCCCTCGCCCGGTCGGCGTCACGCTGCAGCAATGGCTGCATGCCGCCCTTTGTGAAGCGATACGCGACGGCCGCCTGGCACCGGGCAGCCGCCTGCCCACCAGCCGCAGCCTGGCCCGCGACCACGGCCTCTCGCGGTCCACCGTCACCGCCGTCTTTGAGCGACTTCTTGCTGACGGTTACATCTCAGCCCATGTGGGGCGCGGCAGCTTTGTCGCGCCGCAAAGTCCCACGGCGTCTGCACCAGAAGCGGGCCCCAGCCTTGCGCCAGCGTTGTCACGCCGCGGCCGCCAGATGAGCGAGGCGGGCGCTGGCGTGATGAGCCGCAACGGCCCCCTGCCCCGCACCTTCGAGGCCGACCGCGTCGATGCCACCCTCTTCCCCGCCGCCGTCTGGTCCAAGCTTGCGGCCAAGCGCGTGCGCTGGTACGAGGGCCGCATCCTCCAGGGCGTCGAATGGCAAGGCCTGGCCCCGCTGCGCGAGCTGCTGGCCCAGCAACTGCTGCTGACCCGCGGCATCCGCTGCGACGCCGACCAGATCGTCATCGTGCCCGGCACCCGCCTGGCCCTGGACCTGCTGGCCCGCCTACTGCTCAACCCTGGCGAGGAAGCCTGGGTGGAAGACCCCGGCTCGCCCGCCGTGCAGGCCCTGCTGACGGCGGCCGGCGCGCGTGTGGTTCCTGTCCCGGTAGATGAAGAAGGTCTCGACGTCGACGCCGCGCTGCGCACCGCGCCGCGCGCGCGCCTGACCTACGCCACGGCCGCCGCCCAGATGCCGCTGGGCCACCCCATGTCGACCGCGCGCCGCCAGGCCCTGCTCGCCTGGGCGCGCGCCAGCTGCGCCTATGTCATCGACGATGACCGCGACGGCGACTTCGTGTTCGACGGCAGCAGTGTCAGCGCGCTGAAGGCTGACGACGAAGGCGACTGCGTCATCCACCTCGGCAGCCTGGCCTTCAGCCTGGCGCCCTGCCTGCGCCTGGCCTATCTGGTGCTGCCGCGCCGCCTCGTCGAGCCGGTCTGCACGACCCTGGCCCTGACCCAGTCCCAGCCCGCGCTGCTGGACCAGGCGGTGCTGCACGACTTCATTGCCGATGGCCACTGGGCCCGGCATCTGCGCGCGCTGCGCAGCGTCTATGGCGCCCGCGCCGATGCCCTGCGCCATGGGCTGGACAAGCATTTCGGTCGCTGGCTGCAGCTCGCTCCCGCGCGTCGCGGCCTGAACCTGACCGCCTGGCTGCCCGTCTCGGTGCGCGATGCCGACATGGCCGGCCGTGCCGCGGCCGCTGGTGTGACGGTGGCGCCGCTGACAGCTTACCGCCTGCAGCATCCGTCGCCGGCCGGCCTGCGCTTCGGCTTCGCGGCCTTCTCCGAGGTCAGCATCCGCGGCGGCGTGCAGAAGCTGGCCGCGGCGCTGGAACGTTCCTAGGGATAGTCCTTGAACCTGCCGGCCTCGAGCCGGCACCCACGCTGAACTCCAACTCGAGGAGAAGGCGTGCTCTCCATCCTGGTCGGCCACAGCTTCTTTCTGCGCTTCGACGCCAAACAGTTCGACCGCGCCAAGCCCTATCCCCCACTCGCGACCCTGCAGGTCGCCGAACTGCTGCGCCGCCAGGGCCATCAGGTCGCCCTCTTCGACGCCATGCTGGCGGCCGGCACCCAGGACTTCGACCGCCAGCTCGCCGCCGTGCAGCCGCGCGTCGTGCTGCTTTACGAGGACAACTACAACTACCTCAGCAAGATGTGCCTGGCCAAGATGCGCGAGGCCGCCTGCGCCATGATCGCCAGCGCACGGCGTTCTGGTGCTCGGGTCATCGTGGCAGGCTCGGATGCCAGCGACGCACCGGACATCTATCTGCGCGCCGGCGCCGATGTGGCCCTGCGCGGCGAAGGCCTGGACGCGCTGCCCGCGCTGCTGCGCCGCCTCGAAGCCCAGCCCGGCTTGCCCGGCAATGAACTCCTCGCCGGCCTGGACCAGCCCGTCACGCTGCAGCCGCGCGGTGATCACGCCGAGCTGGAGGCCCCCGCCGCCTGGGATCTCGTCGACACCGAACGCTACCGCTCGATGTGGACCGCCGCCCACGGCTACTTCAGCCTCAATATGGCGGCGTCCAAAGGCTGCTCCTTCCGCTGCGCCTGGTGCGCCAAGCCCATCTGGGGTCAGCGCTACCAGCAGCGCGGCGCCGCGGCCGTGGCGGCCGAGATGGCCGAGCTCAAGGCCCGCTTCGCGCCCGACCATGTCTGGTTCGCCGACGACATCTTCGGCTTTCGCGCCGACTGGGTACAGCGCTTCGCCGCCGAACTCGACGCCCGCGGCGGCGGCCTGCCCTTCACCATCCAGACCCGCGCCGACCTCGTCAGCGAGGCCATGGCCCGGGCCCTCGCCGATGCCGGCTGCCGCGAGGCCTGGATCGGCGCCGAGAGCGGCAGCCAGCAGGTGCTGGACGCCATGAACAAGGGCACGACGGTCGAGGAAATCCACCAGGCCCGAGAGCGCCTGCAGGCCGTCGGCGTGCGCGTGGGCTTCTTCATCCAGCTCGGCTATCTCGGTGAAGGCCTGGACGACCTGCTGCAGACCCGCCGGCTCATCGAGGAGGCCCGGCCCGACGACATCGGTGTCAGCGTCTCCTACCCGCTGCCGGGCACGCGCTTCCACGAGCAGGTCAAGGCCCAGCTCGGCGCCAAGACGCATTGGGACGACAGCGGCGACCTGGCCATGATGTTCCGCGGCACTTTCGGCAGCGAGGTCTACCGCGCCGTGCGCGACCTGCTGCACGCCCAGGTCGATCTCGGCCGCCTCGACACAAGCGCGCGCCGCCGCGCCGGCGACGAGCTGAAGCAGCGCTGGACCCAGCTCATCGCCAACCTGAGCCCCGCTCCCGCCCTCACGTCATGAACAAGCCCTTCAGCGCCAGCGCGCCGACCGTCGGGTGGCTGCCGCGGCGCAGCTCCCAGCCATGAAGCGCGCCGCAGGCTTCGATGAAAGTCGACCAGCCTGGCTGGCCGGCGGCATAGGGCTGGCTGACGTGCAGGCGTTCGATCAGCTCGTCCGCATTCAGGGGGCGCAGCAGTTCTTCATCGGATGCAGTCTCCGAAGAGGCGAAGACGAGATGTTCGAGACGCAGCGGCTCGGTCGCCAAGGGCGCCCAGCCGCCACGCAAATCGAGCTCGTGCTTCTCGACACCACTGCGGCGGCGGATCACGGGCGCCCTGGCGATGCGCTCCCGCAGCGTCGCGTCGGCTATCCAGCGCAGCGCGTCGAAGCGCAGATGCAGATAGTTGGCGACGCCGGTGGCTTGCAGCGTCAGCGGGTCGACAAAGCTGGCGTCCTCGGTCAGGAAATCCAGCCCCTGTGCCATCGCATGCAGGGCCAGCGTCGACTTGCCGGCGCCGCTCGCGCCCACCAGCAAGGCGCCCATGCCCCGGCTGCCGACACAGCCCGCATGCAGAGGCACCAGGCGACGGGTGCGGCAGGCCAGGGTGTAGGCCGCGAACTCGATGAGCTCGTAGCGCAGGTGGTAGGGAAAGCGCAGCAATACGCGCGAGACCTGCACGAGTGCGCGACCGGCCTCGACGTTCACGAGGGCGAGGTTGTCCGCATCCATGGCCGCGCCGAGCAGGCCGGCGCCGCCCAGCATGCGTGCCACGGGGGGCTCTTCACCGAAGCTGCCGTCGCCGTCCACCAGCCCCAGCTCGATGCGCAGCGCCGGACCATCCGTTTGAGGCAGGCCCAGATAGGCCTCGTCGGCCAGCGCCAGCAGTGCTTCGCTGTCGCTACGGAACTCGACACGAGTGCCCAGCAGGCTGTGGTTGCGGCTCAGCGCCAGCGGCGCGCGCTCGCCAAAGGGGTCAGCGATCTGCCGGGGATCGGCCTGCCAGGTCGTGGTGGTCATGAAAGCCTGTTCAAGTGAGTGAGACGGCCCTGCCCAAGGCCGCAGTGTTGCAAGCTGCACTGAGGTCGACGACGGACCGGCTGGCCGCCGAGCTGGCCAGTCCCTTGCCCATCGCACCGGCCTGGAACGAGTTCGAATGGCGAGCCGCCATGGCCGTGTCCGTCATGCACGGCATCAGCGGCCTGCTTGCCCGTCGACTGCTCTGGGCCGGGCCGCCGCACTGGCAGGCCTTCCTGGCCGAGCAGGCCGAGCAAGGTCGCCGGCGCGAGGCCCGGGTGCGCGAATTGCTGCAGCGTCTGCATGGCGCGGCCGGCATGCCCTTGCTGGGCCTCAAGGGCTCGGCGCTGCTGGCCCTCGACGTCTATGCGCCGGGCGGGCGGCCGATGAGCGACATCGACCTGCTGGCTCGTGCCGAGGACATGGAGGCGGCCGACAAGCTCATCACCAGCCTGGGCTACGGGCCGGGCACATCCAAGCACCGCCATATCGCCTACGAGCCTCTGCAGCAGCCCGCCGACCGCGCCTTTGGCGAGCACGAAGACAACCCGATCAAGATCGAGCTGCACCAGGCCATTGCCGAACCGCTGCCGCTGCGCCAGATCGACATCACGGCCGGCCTGATGGCGGCTGATGCCGGCCCGGGCCTGACTCCCTATGCCAGCCCGGCCGCGCTGATGCGCCACCTGCTGCTGCACACGGCCGGCAATCTCTGCAGCCGCAGCGTCAGGCTGATCCAGCTGCATGACATCGTGGCCCTGGGTTCGCGACTGAGCGCGACCGACTGGGCGCAGGCTCTTGCGCCCGCCTCCGATGGTCACCCCGCCTGGTGGGCCGTGCCGCCGCTGCGGCTGGCGCAGCGACTCTTCCCCGGTCAACTCCCCGCCATCCCGGCCGCAGTGCTGGCTGCCTGCCCACGCAAGCTGAGCCGCGCCAGTGCCAGCCAGGGCTTGGCCGATCTGTCGCTGTCCCATCTCGGCATTCCGCTGCTGCCCGGCATCGCCTGGACACGCGGCCCCGCCGAAATGCTGGGCCTGGCCTGGCAGCGCCTGCACCCCGAGGAGCAGGCCGTCACCGCCCAGATCGTCCAGCGTCAGCACTCGTTGGCCAGCTCGGCCTGGACGCGCCGCTCGCCCTGGCTCAAGGCATTGAGCTTTCTGCTGGGTGCGCCACCGCGGGCGCAGACGCTGTATTCCTTGCATCGCGCCCTCGCCTACCGTCCGACGAGTTCGGCATGAAGCTGCTCGAACTGCGCACAACTGAAATCCGCGTCCTCGGCCAGGGCGAGACGCTGGCCCTCGCGCGCCATTTGCAGCCGCAGCGCCTCGTCGCCTTCCAGCCGGGCGATCAGGTTCGCCAGACCCGCGGCATCGCCGGGCTGGACAACCAGGGCCGCGCGCGGTGCCCACTCGGTCAGATGCCCGACCGCCGTGCCGACGCTGGGCACGCCCAGCACGGCCGCCTCCAGTACGGCCAGCGGGCCGGCCTCATGGCGCGAGGTGATGACATGCAGATGAGCGCGGGCCAGCAGGGGCTGCAGCTCGGTCTGGGTCTTGAACCCGTGGAAGCGCACGCGCTCGCCGACACCCAGCCGTTCGGCCAGGGCCTGCACTGCGCCATGCAGCGTGTCCTCGCCGACGAGATCGAGTTCGGCCGTCGCAACCCGTGCAAGAGCTTCCAACAAACAGGCCTGGTCCTTGACGCGGTTGAGGCTGGCAACCTGGATGAGACGCAGCGGCTCATTCGACTCGCGGCGGCACGGCTCGCGCGCCGGCCAGGCCTGAAGGTCGACACCCAGCGGCAGGCGCTGCCCCGCGCAGCCCAGCGCGGCCAGTTGATCGAGCACGGGACGGCTGGCCGCCGTCAGCGCATCGGCGCCGCGCAATACCAGGCCTTCACGCAAACGCCCACGCCAGCCCTGTCGGCCGCCATAGCCGATGTCGTGCAGGGCCACCAGTTCGCCCCCCGCCACATGCACAGCACTGCGCAGGCCCAGCCACTTCGCCGCCGCCACGGCCACCACGCCGCAGCCGCCCGACCAGATGGACTGAATCAGGTCGAAGCGACCGCGGCCATGCTCGCGCACGATGGCGCGCACGGCGCGTGGCACGGTCGCACGGCCGCCGATGTTGTGCACGCGCGCCCCGCACAGCCACCACTCGCCAGGCTCGGTCTCCTGCCGCAGCGCGAACACATGCACCTCATGCCGCGCGGCCAGGCGCTTGAGCAGGGCCAGCAGGGCCGGCACCACCTTCACCTCGCCCGAACGGTCCACGCCGCCGGGCACGACGACCGCGATCTTCATCAAACCACGACCTCCGCATGAACACCGACACCCGTCTGCTCGACACCCAGCAAGCCTTCGACAGCGTCGCCGCCGACTACGACGGCCCGCGCGGCAACAACATCGCCATCCAGGACATGCGCGACGAGATGTGGCGCTGGCTGGACAAGAGCTTCGCGCCCGCCAGCCGGCTGATCGACCTGGGCTGCGGCACGGGGCTGGATGCCGTGCACCTGGCCGGCCAGGGCCATCACGTGACGGCGACGGACTGGTCCGAGCGCATGGTCGAGCGCACCCGCGACCGCGCCCGCGACGCCGGCCTCGAAGTGGACGCCCGCGCCGTCGGCGCCCACGAGTTGCAGCGCCTCGAGGGCGACGCCGCCTTCGACGGCGCCTACTCCAATCTCGGCCCGCTGAACTGCGTGCCCGACCTCGGCGCCGTCGCCTCCGAATGCGCCCGCCTCATCAAGCCCGGCGGCCGCCTGGTCTTCACCGTCATCGGCCGCTACTGCCCCTGGGAGCTGGCCCACTATGTGCGGCAGCGCCGCTGGGCCCGCGCCGGCATCCGCTTCGCGAAGGGCACCGTCGCCGTCGGCATGAACGGCCGCACCATCTGGACGCGCTACTACACGCCCACGGAATTCTTTTCGCCTTTCGCCGAGCACTTCGAGCTGGAGGTGCAGCGCGGCCTCTGCGTCTTCGTGCCGCCGCCCTATCTGACCTGGCTGGCCGAACGCCATCCGCGCTGGCATGAGCGCCTGTGGGCCCTGGACCGGCGCGTGGCCGGCTGGCCGCTGATCAATCGGCTGGGCGATCATTTCCTGCTCGTCATGCGCCGCCGCGCCAGCAGCTGAAGGATTTCGTCCAGCAGCGGATGGTGGCTCCAACGCAGGGCTGCCACCCAGGCCAGCGGCGCCAGCGTCCAGGGCACCGCCAGGACGACCAGGGCCGCGAGGGCGCTGCCGCCGACCGCGGCCAGCAGCTCCCGCGGCGGCTGGCCAAGATACCGCGCGGCGATGCCGAGCTGCACCGGCAAGGTCACCACGGCTGCCGCGCAAAGCGCCCAGGCGAAAGACGCCAGGCTGCCGTCGAACAGCAGCCAGCCAAAGCCGATGCGCGCCATCAGGCTCACGGCCGTCGGCCAGGCTGCCAGCTCAGGCCGGCCGACGGCCGCCAATGCGGCGCCGAATTGCGTGAAGGCCAGGGCCAGCGCCGCGACCAGGGCCAGCGGCAACACCGCCGGCAGGCAATCGAGCCAGGCCGGACCGTAGAGCAGACGCACCAGCGGTTCTCGATACACGACCGTCAGCGCCAACAGCGGCCAGCCCAGGCCGGTGAGCAGGGCCGTCGCGCGGCGCAACACGGGAGCCAGCGCGTCGCCGCGCGCGTGACGACTGGACAGCAGCGGCAGCGCGCCGAAGTTCAGGGCCTGACCCGCAACGACCTGCAGCAGATTGACCGTCGCCTGCGCGCGGCCCAGCAGGCCGAGCTGGTGAGGCGCGGACAGTCGCCCCAGCAGCAGGTCCGGCACGGCGGCATGCAACCCAGCCAGGCCCCCGGCGAACAGTGACGCGCCGCCAAAGCGCAGCACCTCGCCCCAACCCTGCCACGCCGGCCGCCAGCGCAGATGGGCCGGACGCCAGCCGGCATAGGCCAACCCGCAGGCGAGAGCCGCGGCGACCTGGGCCCAGGCCAGGCCCAGGGCACCGGCACCTTCGGCAGACAGGGTCAGGGCCACGATGGCCTGGCTGGCCACGCCCAGCCACGACACCTTGGCGATGCGCGCCGCCGCCAGCTCGCGCAACTGCAGCGCCGCCATCACGCTGCCGAAGGCCGAGACCGGCAGGCCCAGGGCCAGTACGCGCAGCAGCGGCGCCAGGCCCGGCTGACCCAGCAGTTCGGACAAGGGCTCGACCAGCAGCAGCAGGGCCAGCAGCGCCGCCAGCGTCGTGCAGATGAGCAGGCCCAGGCAGGCCGAGAAACGCTGCGGCGTCAGCCTCGGCTCGCGCTGCAGATAGGCCGAAACGCCGAAGTCGCGCAGCAGCTGGATGATGCCGAACACGGCCGTCGCCATCGCGAACAGGCCGAGGTCGGCCGGCTGCAGCAGCCGCGCCAGCGCCAGGCCGAGCAGGAAGCGCAGCGCCGTCTCGCCGCTGGACGCGGCCAGGTTGCCGAGGAAGGCGCGCCGGACATCGGTGTGCGCCAGGGGCAGCGGCAACGTGGTCATGCGGCCAGCGCGTCCGCATAGGCGGCCGCGAGACTGCGGCTGAACGCCGCAGGTGAGCAATGCGCGTCGAAGCGGGCCCGCACGACGGCGCGGCGCTCGGCCGCGGTCGTGCCAGCCAGGGCCACCAGCGCATCGGCCAGCGCTGCCGCGTCGCCCGTCGGCCACAACCGTGCCGCGGGCAAGGGTCCCAGCAGGCTGCGGTAAGACGCGATGTCGGTCACGGCCGGGCTGAGGCCACAGGCCAGGGCCTCGATGGCGCTGTAGCCCGAGCCCTCGCGGTGGCTGCCCTGCACGAAGACATCGGCGGCCGCCATCAGCATCTCGACCTGCGCATGGGGCACGGCCCCGAGCAGCTCGACCCGGCCCGCCAGCAGCGGGTCGCGCAGGCGCTCGCGCACGGCGTCGTAGAGCGGTGCCTTGCCAAAGCACATCCAGAGCTTGAGGCCCGGCAGTCGCGACACGGCGAGCGCGACACCGTCGAGCACCGTCAGCGGGTCCTTGTTGGCGTCCAGATGCGCGACCCACAGCAGGCAGGGATCACCCGACAGTCCCGTCTCCCGCCGCGCCTCGTCGCGGTCGCGCGGCTGGAAGTCGCAGCTCGACTCGGGCACCTCGTAGATGCGCGTACGGGCGGTGACGAGCCCGCGCCGCACAAAGGGCAAGGCCTGCTCGCGGGCGTGGAACATCAAACCGCGCGCCCGGCCAAAGGCGCGCCGCCAGCGCAGCCAGGCCAGGGGCCGGCGCGGTGGCTGGTCGGCATGGTCCTGCAGCAACAGCGGCGCGTTGGGTGCGAGCATCGTCAGCCAGCGGACCTCGCGCGCAAAGCCCAGGCCCTGCAGGTGCATCAGCTCCGGCTGCAGTCGACCCAACAACTTTTCCAGCCGCGCGGAAGGCTGACCACCGCCAGCATCGAAGGGCAGGAAGTGGTAATTCACGCCGTCCCGTCGGATGAAGCCTTCCGTCGCACTGCACTGCAGGACATCGACCCGCGCACCCGCTTGTGCAGCCGCGCGGGCACATTGCCCCAGCGTCGGCCAGTCGCTCAGCAACTGCTCGGGTGGTCGGCCCAGCGGGTCGAGGAAGGGATTGATCTGGGCGATGCGGAGCATGGCTCAGAGTGCATTCAGCTGCGGGTCCCAGAGCTTCACGGCGCGCTCCAGCCAGCGCAGCTCGCGCGGCTGGTCATAGCGGGCCAGCCGATAGCGCCAGGCGGAGGCGGCGCGCAGGGCGGCTTTCTGCCAGCCCGGCGCGCGGATGTCGGTCAGCGTCGGGAAGCGGCAACCCAGCACGGTGCGGAAGTCGTGGATGCGCTGGCGCAGGGCCGGGCTGAGCCAGGGCGCATCCTTGTGGCACCAGTAGTCCACCCATTCCTGCTGCGCCCAGGCATCGGCACTGTCGGGGAAGACGAAGCCCTTGGGCAGGGCCGGATCGCGCGGCGTCCAGCGGCCTTCCCCCGAACCCCCGAGGCGCCGCGGCGGCAGCGGCGTGTGGATGTGCAGCATGATCTCGGCGCCGGGATGCAGGCGCTTGACCTGGCGGATGAAGTCGAAGGTGCGCTCCGTCTCCCCCTCGGGGTCCTGCGGTGGCGCGAGCATGAAGGACAGCTCGGGCACGACACCGTTGGCGCGACAGGCCTCGACGACGGCCAGGGTCTGGTCGGAGCGCGTGCCCTTGCGCATGTCGCGCAGCAGGCTGTCGTTGGGCGACTCGGCGCCGATGTAGGCCATGCGCAGCCGGCTGCGACGCACCAGCTTCCAGGACGCATCCGACAGGCCGAGCAGCGCATCGGCGCGGGCATAGCACCACCAGGGCATCTGCAGCCGCGCCAGCACCTCGAGCAGGGGCTGCATGTCGACCTCGCGGTCGAAAAAATTGTGGTCGTAGAACTGCACCGAGTCCGCACCGAAGCGGGTCTGCAGGCCGCGCAGGTCGCGCTCCAGCCGCTCGGCGTCAGGCAGGGCCGTCTTGCCGCGGAACATGGCGGCCACGCCGCAGAAGCTGCAGCGGTAGCGGCAGCCCAGGGCCGCCTGGTAGCCGGTGGTGCGGCGGCCGAGATAAGTGGGGCCGAGGTAGCGCTGGGGATCGTCGACCTCTTCGTAAGTGACGTTCATCTGCAGCGGGGCGGTCGAGAAGGCGCGGTCGGCGTTGTGGACGACTTCCCGACCCTCACGGCGCCAGGACAGGCCGGCAACGTCGGCCAGCGGCTTGTCGCCGGCCAGCGCGTCCAGCAGCTCCGTGAAGCCCTGCTCGCCCTGCCCTCGCAGCGCGTAGTCCACGCAATCACTGTTCAGGGCTGCGTCCGTGCACAGCGTCGGGAAATAGCCGCCCCAGACAATGGGCAGCCCGGGCGCCACGGCACGGATGGCGCGCGACACGGCCAGCGCGGCCGGCAGCTGCGGGCCGCCCATGACGGACAGGCCGACAGCCGTGTAGCCGCCCTCCTTCACCGCGGCCGCTGCCGTCTCGGGCAGATGCCGATCCAGATTGCCGTCGAGGATGCGCGTCTCGTAACGGCCCTCGAGCGCCGCGGCCAGATGCATGACGGCCAGCGGGAAGCGCGCGTTGGAGGTGATGCGCGGGTTGATCAGCAGCACGCGGTTCATGCCAGGGCCTCTTCAGAAATGGCTTCCAGACCCGGCTCGGCAATGACCAGGTGCGGCGCGATGGCCTTGACCCGGCCATCGATGCGCACCGGCACCAGACCCAGCGCTTCGCCGAGATCGGCGTCGGCATATAGAGGTCGGCCGGCGACGACGACCAGGCGCAAGTCGGCACGTGTCGCGCGGGGCAGCGGCAGCCCGGGTGGCAGCGCAATCAGGTCGGCGCGCAGGCCCGGGGCCAGTCCACCCCGGTCCGTCAGTCCAAGTATTCGGGCGGCGCCCTCCGTGACCCAGGTCTCCAGACGCTCGTCGCACCAGCCGGTCAGTTCTCGTACCAGCGCCAGTTCGGCAAGCAAGTCGCGGCTGCCGCTGATGCGGGAGTCGCTGCCCAGGACCAGGCGGCCTTGATCGAACAGCCAGCCGGAGTCCAGCGTGCGGCCGAAGAGATGGAGGTTGGAGGCCGGGCACCAGACGACGCCGGCACCGGCATCGACGAGGCGCCGCTGCTGCGCGGCGCTCAGGCCCAGGCCATGGACGAGCAGCGTGCCCGGCGCCATGCAGCCCAGGGCTTCGAGGCGGTCGAACTCCAGCGCCGCCGCGTTGTCCGTCCCTTCAGCCGCGTGGATGATCCATGGCTGACCCGCCGGTGTCGCCTGACGCGAGGCACGCACTTGCTCTTCGCCATCCAGCGCCAGAGAGTGGGACCAGCCGCCGGGCTCGGGCACATCGACGGGGAAGTCCGCCTCGTCCAACACGGGGTCGCGCGGATCGTGATGCAGCACCGTCGTCACGCCGCTCAGCAGATTCTTCAGGCCACCCGCCAGCAGGCGCTGCGCCCGCGGCTGAGCACGATGCGCCAGCAGGTCCGCATCCTTCGACAGCCTGGGCGTGATGTCGGCGATCCACTCGCCGGCATTGCGATAGCCCTCATCACGAAACTTCAAGCGCGGCAGTGCGCCGTTGAGCTGGAGGTGGTCGTGGCCATTGATGAGCCCGGGCAGCAGCCGGGCGCCGCGCAGGTCGATACGCTGGCCGCCGGAGCCGGCGACGATGCGATCGCCCTCGGTGCTCAAGCTCACGCCACCTGCCGCGTTGAAGAAACAGAGAGAACTCATGGCTTGACCAGCCTCAGCGCCAGCACGACGGCCAGGCCGTTCCAGCGCGCATAGAAAGCCTCGGAGCCCGTGAAGGCTTCTCTCAGTTCCTGGCCGACACGCACCTCGCGTTGTGCCTCCAGCACCAGGCCCGCGCGCCAGGCGGCTGCGAGATGCGCATCCGGGTCATGCAGCGCATGCAGCAGTTCATGGCGCTGGCCGCTGGCATCCGTGAAGCTGCGCGTCATGCCCGCGCGCGCGGCGTCTGGATGGAAGTCGGAATAGACCAGCACGCCGCCCGGCGCGAGCACGCGGGCGACCTCGGCCATCCAGGCATCGAGGCCGGGCGCGTGGCCGACAGCGAGGCCGCTGACGACGAGATCGAAGCTGGCCGTCGCAAACGGCAGGCAGGACATGTCGGCCCGCACGCGATGAGCCAGCGGCGCACGGGCCAGCATGCCGGCGGACAGGTCGCTGCCGACAACGAGACCCGCACCCTGCTCCTGCAACAGCAGGCCATAGCGCCCGCTGCCGCAGGCCAGGTCCAGCGCGCACCGGCCGGCCACATCGGGCAGCAGGGCCAGCACGGCGGCCTGCTCGGCACGCATCAGCGGGTTGTGGGGCAGCGGTGGATAGGCCTCGGCCCAGAGGTCGTAGGCGGCTTCGTTGGCCCACTGGCGCAATGGTGCACCCTTCGCGCCTCGCGCTGTCCCGCCAAGCGGGAGCTGAGACCCTTCGGGCGGCCGTGCGGGTCTCATGACGCAAACCACTTCGAGCAGACGCAATGCGCGCACTCGGGCCGCTCACCGGCGCGGATGCTGGCGCGCAGGCGGCGCTGCGGCGTCGAGTTCAGTACGTCGACCAGGCCTGCTTCGTCCAGCCGACCGGTGCCCGCGATGAAGAAGCAGGGCCGCACGCTGCCGTCGGCCTCGATGACGGCCGAGTGCTCGGGCGCATTGCAGCGCACCGGCGGCGCCTCGCCCAGGCCGAGGCGGGCACGGTAGTGGGCTTCGATGCGGCGCAGCTTGGGCAAGGACTCGACGATGAAGCCGCTGGTGAAGTCCGCCGGATCGAGCGCATCCAGGCTGCGGGCAAGCACCGGCAGATCCTCGGCCCGCAGCGCAATGCCGTCGATCGGCTCGCCATGACGGCCAAAGGCCTCGGCGTGGCTGACGTCGGCCGCGAGGAAGGAGATGCTTGCCACGCCCAGCCTGTGGGCGAGCGCCACCAACGCGGCCAGTTCGCCCGCATTGCCGCGCTGCACGGTGACGCGCAGGCCGACTTCCATGCCCTGCCGCACCGCCGCGCGGATGCCGGCGCAGACGGGCTCGAAAGCATCCAGCCCGCGGATGGCCGCATAGCTGGCGGCGGTGCTGCCATCCAGCGACACCGTCACCTGCTCGAACAGCCGCGCCACTTCGGCCGCCTGCTTGTCCAGGGCCAGACCCGCCGTCAGCAGCCAGAGCTTGTGGCCCTCGCTGCGCAGCAGGGTCGCGATCTCGGCCCATTGCGGATGCAACAGCGGCTCGCCACCGGAGACGAGCACGGTCTGCGTGCCAAGCTCGCGCAGACCCGGCAGCAGAGACTTCACGGTCTCGACGTCGATGTCGCGCCGGCCATGGCGCCAGTAGTCGCAGCTGATGCAGCGCGAGTTGCAGCGCTCGGTCAGGTAGAGGGTCGCCAGCGGCAGGCGCGTGACAGGCGCTGCCAGCGCGCGGGGCCGCTCGACGATGACGCTAGAACAGTCCATGCAGCTCGACAAAGCTCTGCCGCCGGTTGTCGATGGCGTTCTGCGGAATGCCGCCGAACTTGCGCCAGCCCGCGCGCAACTGCACGAAGGCGATGGGCGTGTACTCGTAGACCAGGCTGTAGCGCACCTTGTTGTCATGGGCCACGCGCCGGTCGGGGTCGAGGACTTCGCTGGTGAGCTTCAGGTTGTGGCCCTGCTGCACCAGCCAGTTGGCCTCCAGCAGCGTCGCGACCTGCCTGCGCTTGCCCTCGGGGTAGCCGGCGTCGCTGACCATGTCGAACTCGGCCAGCCAGGCCACCGGCCCCGTCGTCGTGCCGGCGAAGAGACCATAGGCCTGGCGATCACCGGCCGACGACTTGACCTGGGCCGTCGCCGCACCGACGCGGCCCCAGGGCTGCATCCAGATGGCCTGGGCCGTGGTCTGGTGGCCGGTCGTGCCGCCCTTGTTGCCGGGGCCGTTGCTGCGCACGAGCTGGATGGACCATTCATCGCTCTCGCGGCCCAGCTCCAGGCCCTTGTCGGGCACCGTCATGCTGACGCCGCTCAACTGGCGCACAAAGGCCAGGCTGTCCTGCAGCCGCCAGCCGAAGGGCAGATAGAACTGACCGGCCTTGGCATACCAGGAGAGGCCCGGCGTCGACAGGCGCACATAGGCCTCCTGTCGCTCGGACTTGCCGGGCGCGACCTGCTGGTCGAGGTAGGCGCCGAGATAGTCCTTGATCAGCTGCACATCGGCATAGAGGCGCGTCTGCTCGGTGCCGCCGACGCTGCGGGTGGGCTGGCCCGAAACCGAGGTGCGCGTCGTCGCGGTGCGCAGGTCGCCGCCCAGGCGCAGGCGGTCGTCGAAGAGGGCGCCGTTCCAGCCCTGCAGGACCTCGGGCAGGCCGTTGCTCGGGATGACGTTCTGCGCGAATGTGTTGCCCACCGCATTGCGCAGCCCGCCGCCCGTGGGGTTCACATGGCAGGCCACGCATTTCAAGCCGCTACGGATGGCGATGTAAGGCTCCGCTTTGGCCAACGACATCAGGGCCAGCAAAGCCAGGCCGAGAACGATGCGCACGGCCTTCATTTCTGGGCTCCGTTGTCGATCCATTGCCGAATGAGCCCAATGGTGTTGGCGTCGAGGTAGGGCCCGCCGAAAGGCATGCGCGCGCCGACGGCCTGGTGGCCTTCGAGCTTGTGGATGATGTAGCTGTTGGCCGAATCTCCGGGGGCCACGCGCTTCAGCGCGGGCACCTCGGCGCTCGACGCACCCACCAGCATCGTGAAGCTGTTGGCCGCATCCAGCCTCAGGCCCTGCGGTGCCGCGCCGCCGGCATGGCAGGCCGTGCAGATGGGCGTGAAGACATGGGACTGGATGGAGCTGTAGGTCGCCGTCATCGGCCCGCCCGGGTCATCGCCTTCGCCGAGCGGGCGGCCGTTGGCATCGAGCCCCGCGCCGCTGCCGCCGCCGCAGCCCGCGATGAACGCGACCGTGGCGCACAGCGCGGCCCCAAGCATTCTTGACATCCTCATCGTCGATCTCTCCTGGTACTCACTGCGCCGTGAGTGCCAGCCCGCTCGGCGCGGGTTCAAGCGACGATGAAGCTAGGGAGATCGCAGGAAGTTCTCGATCTTGGCCAGGGCAGCCGGGTGGTTGCAAAGCTCGAAGTGGTTGGCGCCCGGGATCTCGACATAACGCCCCGCCGGCAGCGCCTGCGCGAGGCGCGGACCGCGGCCCAGCACGGGGTCGACTTCGCCGCTGACGACCAGCACGGGCACGTCGACCGCCCGCAGCGCCTCGGGCGGGCAAGGCGGATACACCCCTTGCAGCGCCGCCAGGGCCGCGAGGCGGTCGCCACCGACCTTGACGGCAAAGGTCCAGTAGGTGGACACGTGCACCGGCAGGTCGGCCGGGAAGCTCTCGCGCGCCAGCGCCTCGTGGATCTGCCCGCCGACGGCTTCAAGGGTGTAGGGCGGCAGGCCGATGAGCCCGTCGCCCGTCGCGATCAACACGCTGGGATCCCAACGTTCAGGCGCACGGCGCAGCAGTTCGAGGGCGATATGGCTGCCCAGCGAATAGCCGATGACCGAGGCGCGGTGGTGACCCAGATGATCGAGCAAGGCCAGCGCATCACCCATCAGGGCCTCGGTGCCATAGGCCGCGGGGTCGTGAGGCTTGTCGCTGCGGCCGTGGCCGCGGAAGTCCATGCCGATGACCTGGCAGCCGGCGCGCGTCAGCCGCTCCACCCAGCCCCAGGCGCCATAGTTGCCGGCGAAACTGACCGTCACGCCATGCAACAGCAGCACGGGCCGGCCGCTGCCGTGAACTTCATAGGCGATGCGATAGCCGTCGCGTTCGATGTGCGCCATGTCTTGCTCCCCAGGGCCGGTGATTCCATGCCAGCCGCGCGGCCCGGTCAATCAGAAAGCCGTCGTCAGGCTGAGCACCGCCGTGCGGCGGCGTGTCGCATCGGTCCAGGTGTAGGGCCCGCCACGGCCGGCGGCCATCCAGGCCAGCTGCAACTCGCTGCTGGCGCCCAGCTGCCAGGACGCGCCCAGGCGCAGATCGGCCCGCGTGGCGCTGCGCGACTCCAGATAGGGCAAGCTCTGACCCCCGAAGCCATGCAGCAGGCCGACATGTCCCAGCGCAGCGACGCCCGGCGCCAAGGGCCAACGCCAGTTGAACTCGGTGTAGACCGTGCGCTGGCCGATGCCGTAGTAGTCGGGCGAGGCATAGGCGCGCAGGCTCCAGCGCTCGCCCAGCAGACCGACATAGACCTCCTGGTAGTCGTAATTGGAGACGTTCTCGTAGGCGTGGGCGGCGATGCCCGCCTCGCCGTCCAGGCCCGGCGCGAGGTCGAAGACGCGGCCGCCATAGAGCTGCAGGGCGGCGCCGCGTCTTTGCGAGAAGCGGGCCTGCGCGAGCTGGGCGCCCGCATACCAGCCGTCGCGGCCGTCCCAGGCCAGGCCGAGCTGGGCGCTGGGTCGGTTGCGGCTGTAGGACATGCCCCGGTCACGCGCGTCTGTCTGCAGCGACAGCGTGCCGCCGATGTCCGCCCAGGCTCCGCCCGCGCAGGCCAGCAGCGCGGCGACCAGCGTCGTCAGTCGGGCCGGGTGCGCGGGGGGCATCAGTTCGGAGTTTGCCCTTGCATCGTCTTGCAGGTGGGGCCGCGCGCGCCCGCATGGCGGGCCAGCGTCGCGCAGCTGTCGATACGGCCTTGGTCCACCGTGACGAATGCAGTCTTCACGGCCAGAGCGGTGTGCGGCCCGTCGAGTTCGCGCACCAGGGCCAGCAGGCCGGCGGCATGGGCGGCGGCGAAGGAGGAGCCCGACACCAGCGACCAGCCGCCACCGACTGCCGTGCTCGGCACGTCCCGCCCCGGTGCAATGACGACGCCGGCCGGCAACGGCGGCGCGCTGCCGACGACGAGGACGCCGGGATGGTTGGCCGGAAAGGGCCCGTTCTCGCCCGGCATGGCGGCCACCACCGTGGCGCCGCGCGCCTGGGCCTGGTCGATCAGCAGGGCCAGCAGGCGGTCGTCCGGCCCGCCCAGGCTCATGTTGATGATGTCGGCGCCCTGCTGGATGGCCGAATACAAGGCCTTGGCCAGGCCGAGGCTGGTGCACAGGGTCTGGGTGCCGGCCGCCTGCCAGCAGGCGCGCAGGGCCAGCAGCCGGGCCTGAGGCGCGATGCCGGCAATGCCCACGCCGTTGTCGTTGCGCGCCGCGATGATGCCGGCGATGGCCGTGCCATGGCCCTCGGCCGGCGGTGCCTTGTCGTCGACGAAGTTTTCGTTGAGGGCCAGCTGGCCGACGAGGTCGGGATGGCCGGCCTCCACGCCGCTGTCCACCACGGCCACCCGCACGCCCTTGCCGGTGGCGAGCTGGTGAAGCTCGGCCAGATGCCATTGGCGCGCCGCGGGCTGGGCCTGGTAGAGCGGCTCCTGCTCGCTGCCCTGGGCCCGGTAGAGGCTGACCGGCTGGGCCCAGGCGACACGCCTGTCCTCGGCCACCGCCTCGGCGACCTTGGCAGGGCTGCGCGTGTCGCCCTCGGGCAGGCGCATGACGAAGCAGTCGACGCCGGCCAGCGGCATGGCCCATTCGCTGCGCATCTCCAGGCCATGCGCCTGGGCCAGGGCCTGGGCCACCTGCTGGCGCGACTGCCGCCCCACGCCTTCGCCATAGGTGCCGGCATAGCTGCCGTCGGGCCGGTAATGGGCCTTGGGCAGTTGCAGCATGACGAGGACCTGGCGCTGGGCCTCCTCGGCCTGGGCCTGAGCCGGGCTGGCGAAGCAGCTCAGCAGCAGCGCGAACAGGCTCAGCCAGAGTTTCATCGCGCCGGCCCCGGCTGCAGGGACTCCGCCACCGCGACGATGGGCGCCGTGCGCAACTCGGCCAGGCCGCGGGCATCGACGTGCAGCAGCCAGGCACCCGTCTCGGTCGGCCCGGCGACGACACCGGCACCGTGGGCCTGCAGCAGCTCGCGCACCGCCTGCTCGCTGGTGCCGGGCTTGAACATGACCAGGGCGTCGGCCACCACCGGCGCCGTGCCGGCGGCCGACAGGCCTTCGTAGACTGGTTCGGCCTGGCGGTCGTGCAGCCACAGGCCCAGCAGCAGCGCGCAGGCCACGCCCTGCAGGCCCAGTGCCCAGGGCATCCAGCGCGGGGCGGCCGCCTTGGGGCGAACCGGCTGCATCAAGGCATGCATCTTCGCGAGGCCGGCTTCGACATCGCCGCCCGCCACCGAGGCCCCGGCCACGCTCAGCAGGGTCTGCATGGGCTGCTCGGCCGCCAGCTCGTTGCGACAGGCCAGGCAGCCCAGCAGATGCTGCTGCACCTGCTGCCTTTCGCCCTCGTCCAGCTGGCCACGGGCATACCAGGGCAGCAAGGCCTGCATGGCGGCATGCTCGTCATGGTCCATGGGAATCACCACACTCATCGTTGTTCTCCTTGCTCCAGCCCGGCGAGATCGTCGAGCAGGAGCCTCAGCCGGCGCCGCGCGTAAAACATCCGCGTCTTGACGGTCTCGGCGGGACAGCCGACCACCTCGGCAATCTCGGCATAGGCCATGTCATGGAAATAGCACAGCTCGACGACGGCGCGGTGCTCGGGCGACAGCTCGGCCATGGCGCCGCGCAGCCGTCCCCGCAGCTGGGCGAGGCCCAGCTGCTGCTCCGGCCCCGGCCCCGGGTCGGAAGCTTCTTCCATCTCGTCGCCGTCCACCGGCAGGTCCTGGCGGCTCAGGGCCTTGAGCGCCTTGCGGTAGGCGATGCCGAAGATCCAGGTGGAAAGCTTGCTGCGCCCGTCGAAGCCCTCGGCGCGCTGCCAGACCACCATCATGGTGTCGTTCAGCGCCTCCTCGATGGCGTCGGCCTGGCGCATCAGATGCGACAGGAAACGCCACAGCCGGGGATGGTAGAGGCGGTAGAGGGTGTCGAAATCAGCCCGCCTGCCGCGCTTGACACCCTCCAGCAGGGCCAGTTCCAGCGCCTCCGCGGCGGGCCCACGGGCGGGCGCCACGGCGGCGTCGTCACGTTTCTTCCTGATGCTGGGCCACTTCAACATGCTTGCCTGCGGGTTTCCAATGCACTTGAGTCCCGGCTCGGCGCCCGGAGGTTCAAAGCGATGGTAGCGAGCGCCCCGAAACGGGGCAGAGTCCCTCAGGACAGACTGGCTGTTCGTCGGCGTAGTTGGGTCGCTGAGCCGGATGCGATAGCGGCCGATGGCCGTGCCGATGACGGTGGGCAGGTTGGCGATGTGGACGTGCTACCGGTCGCGCGCCTCCAGCAGGTCGCGCACGCTGAGGGTTGGGGGGGGCGGCGCGGCGGATGAAACGGCCCATGGAGTCTCCGGAAAGCGTGGGCGCGGGCGGCAGGACGCTATCAAGCCCCAGAACACACCGCATCATCAAGCGCCGGGAGGCGCTATCGTTGCGCCATGAGCGAAGCCGGCGCCCTGCCCCTGGACAACCCGACCGAAGTCTGGGCCCGTGAGGCCACCGACGCCGAACCGCGGCTGCAGTCCGGCGGCGGTGCGGTGGGCCATACGCGCGAGTGGCATGTCAGCGGCGACTGGACGGTGCTGGCCCTGCGCGAACGCTACGAGGAGTTCCGCCTGCGCGTGGCCACCGCCATGAAGGAAACGCCCGACGCCCTGTGGGACCTGCGGGCCCTGGGCCGGCTGGACACGGCCGGTGCGCTGACGCTGTGGCAGGGCTGGGGCCTGAAGCCGCCGCCGCGGCTGCTGTGGCTGCCCGAGCATGTGACGCTGTTCTCGCAGTTCATGCAGCCCGGCGCCCTGCCGCGGCGCAAGCGCAGCCTCAAGCCCGGGCTGGAGCTGGCCAATCTCAGGCTGCTGAACTTCACCCATCACGCCGTCGACCTGGTCGCCCTGGTCGGCCGCCTGCTGCTGGACAGCGTGCAGATGCTGCGCCAGCCCTCGCTGATCGGCTGGCGCGAGATCTCGGCCAATGTCTACCGCACCGGGGCCCAGGCCCTGCCCATCACGGCCCTGGTCGGCTTCCTCGTGGGGCTGACCCTGTCCTATCTGATCTCCAAGCAGCTCAAGACGTACGGCGCCGATATCTTCGTCATCAACATCCTCGGCCTCGCGGTGCTGCGCGAACTGGGCCCGCTGCTGGCCGCCATCATCGTGGCCGGCCGCTCGGGCTCGGCCATGACGGCCCAGATCGGCGTCATGCGCGTGACCCAGGAGCTGGATGCGCTGTCCGTCATGGGCATCTCGCACACGGTGCGCCTGGTGGCTCCCAAGGTCGTGGCCCTGGCCGTCTCGCTGCCGCTGGTGGCGCTGTGGACCAGCGGGATGATGCTGCTGGGCGGCATGGCCGCGGCCAGCGCCCAGCTCAAGCTCGACCCCATGCAGTTCTTCCACACCCTGCCCAGCGTCGTCGAGCCGGTCAACCTGTGGCTGGGCTGGGCCAAGTCGGTGCTGTTCGGCGGCCTCATCGCCCTGCTGGCCTGCCATTTCGGGCTGCGCGTCAAGCCCAACACCGAGAGCCTGGGCCAGAGCGTCACGCAGTCGGTTGTCACCGCGATCACCTTGGTCATCGTGGTGGACGCGATCTTCGCTGTCCTCTTCTCGAACATCGGAGTCTGAGTGGCCGACACCGAAGCCATCATCGAAGTCGACAACGTGACGACGGCCTATGGCGGCCACGTCATCCATCGCAACCTCAATCTGACCGTGCACCGCGGCGAGGTGGTCGCGCTGATCGGCGGCTCGGGCTCGGGCAAGACGACGCTGCTGCGCCTGCTGCTCGGCCTGGAAGTGCCCAAGGCCGGCACGGTGAAGATCTTCGGCCACCCGCTGGGTGCCTGCGCGGTGCGCGACCTGGAGCGCGTGCGCTACCGCTGGGGCGTGCTCTTCCAGGCCGGTGCGCTGTTCTCGGCCCTGAACGTCTACGACAACATCGCCCTGCCGCTGCGCGAGCTCAAGAGCGTGCCGCCCGACCTGGTCAAGCCTCTCGTCATGCTCAAGCTGGCCCAGGTGGGGCTCAAGCCCGAGGACGCGCTGAAGCGGCCGGCGGAGCTGTCGGGCGGCATGGTCAAGCGCGTGTCGCTGGCGCGGGCCCTCATCCTCGACCCGCAATTGCTGTTCCTGGACGAGCCCACGGCCGGCCTGGACCCCGACAGCGCCAAGCAGTTCGTCAAGCTGCTGCGCCGGCTGCGCCAGGAACTGGGCCTGACCGTCGTCATGGTCACCCACGACGTCGACACCCTGTTCGCCGTCGTCGACCGCGTCGCCGTGCTGGCCGACCAGCACATCATCGCCAGCGGCCCGCTGTCGGAGGTGGCGCGCCTGCCCCACCATTTCGTACGCAACTTCTTCCTCGGCCATGTGGAGCGCTGTGCCGAGGAGGATGTGAAGCGCTTTCGCCTCAGCCTGGACGACACCAGCGACGAGGGCGGTGTACCGGCCCTGCTGCGCGAAGACTCCAACGTATAGGACCTATGGAAAACAAAGCCCACGCCCTGGCCGCAGGCCTCTTTCTGCTGCTGCTCGGCCTCGCCCTGGCCGCCAGCGTCTCCTGGTTCCAGGGTGACCGCACCGAGCGCGTCCACTACACCGTCGTCGCGCGCACGGGCGTGCCGGGCCTGAACCTGAAGGCGCCGGTCAAGCTGCGCGGCGTCGAGGTCGGCTTTGTCGAGACCATCCGCTTCGACCCCGAAGACCCGCGCCAGATCCTCGTCGGCATCGCCGTCGACGCTGCCGCACCGGTGTCCACCCAGACCTATGCCCAGCTTGGCCTGCAGGGTGTCACCGGCCTGTCCTTCGTCGGTCTGGAGGAAGCCAACAGCCAAGGCGCACTGCTACGCGCTCAGCCCGGCGCCCGGCTGGCCTTGCGCCCGACCCTGCTGGACCGCCTGGCCGAAAGCGGCCCCGGCCTCGTCGCCGGCTTTGCCGAGACGGCCGTACGCCTGAATGCCTTGCTCAGCGACGACAACCGCGCCCAGCTCAGCAAGACCCTGGCCGAACTGCAGCAGGCCGCCAATGACACCGGCAAGCTGATGGCGGCCCTGCAGCCCGGCGCGCGCGAACTGCCCGTGCTGCTGAAGGACGCCGACGCGACCGCCCGCCGGGCCCAGGCCGCCCTGACCCGCATCGAGGCCCTGGCCGTCGACGGCCAGTCGCTGGCCCTGGACCTCAAGGCACGCGCCAAGGCCCTGGACGACTTGCAGGCCGCCGCCGTGCAGGTGCAGGCCACCAGCCGCAATCTCGAACTCGCCCTGGTGGGCGAGACCTCGCCGCGCACCCGCCCCGTGCTGGCCGACGTCTCGGCCGCCAGCCGCAGCGTCGAACGCGCCGCCGACGCCCTGGGCGATCAGCCGCAAAGCCTGATCTTCGGCCGCGGCGCCCAGCCGCCCGGCCCCGGCGAGGCCGGTTTCACTGAACGTCTCAAAAAATGAAGACCACGTTCATCTTGTTTGCCGCAGCGCTGACCCTCAGCGCCTGCTCCCTGGCCCCGACGGTGCCGCCCAAGGCTGTCTACGACCTCGGTCCGTCGTCCACCGCCACCTCGGCCGGCGGCGCCCTGGCCTGGCGCATCGCCGACGTGACCGCCCCGCCCCAGCTCTCAAGCGAGGGCATCGCCTACCGCCTGGCCTTCCAGCAGGCCCAGCGCCTGGAGCATTACCGCGACAGCCTCTGGGCCGCGCCGCCCGCCGCCCTGCTGACGCAAAGGCTGCGCGAGCAGCTGGCCGGCGCACCCGGCTGCAACGGCCAGCCCGCTGCGCTGCTGACCGTCAATCTGGACGAGTTCGAGCAGGTGTTCTCCAGTCCCGGCAACAGCCAGGCCGTGCTGCGACTGCACGCCACGCTATGGCCGGCAGCCGGCGCTGGCAGTCCATTGCAGCAGCACTGGCGCATCGAACGTGCAGCGGCCCCCGACGCCCCCGGCGCCGTGCGAGCCCTGGCCCAGGCGGTGGACGAGTGGACGCCGCAACTCGCCATCTGGCTGACGACTTCGGCCTGTCGCTGAACTGAATCCAGGCGACGGCGGCCCGCGTAGCAAGGGCATGAGTCAACTCGGTCAGCTGCTGCGCGTCGGCCTGCAACGCGCCCGCCAGGACGCCAGCTCGCGCTGGACCGCCCAACACCTCCAAAGCCAGCAGCAGCAGTGCCTGGCCACGCTGCGCCGCCATGCGCGCGAACGCTCGCCCTTTTACCGGCGCTTTCACCATGGGCTGGACGAGGCACCGCTGCAGGCCCTGCCCATCCTCGACAAGGCCACGCTGATGGCTGAGTTCGACCGCGTCGTGATTGACCCGGCGATCCGCCTGGCCGATGTCGAAGCGCACCTGGCTTCGCCCGATCCGGGCCGGCCCTATCTGGGCCGCTACACCGCACTGTCGACCTCGGGCTCGACGGGCCGACGCGGCGTCTTCCTGTTCGACCGCGACGAATGGCGGGCAAGCCTGGCGGCCATCATGCGGCCGCTGATGTGGTCGGGCGCCCCGTCGCCGCTGGCGCGCCCGCGCACGGCGCTGATTGCCTCGGGCGCAGCCTGGCACTACTCGGCCCGCGTCGGCGCCTCGCTGTCCACACCGCTGCTGCGCGGGCTGAAGCTGGACGCCGGCCTGCCTTTGACGGAGCTGGTGGCGCGCCTGAACGACTGGCAGCCGGTGTCGATGGCGGTCTACCCGTCCATCCTGCGACAGCTGGCCGGCGAGCAGCTTGCCGGGCGGCTCAATATCCCGCTGCGCCATGTCGGAACCAGCGCCGAACTGCTGCCGGACGCGACGCGTGAGCAAGTGCGCGCGGCCTGGGGCATTCCCGTCTTCAACACCTATGGCGCCACCGAATACGCCCCCATCGCGACCGAATGCCGCGAGGGCAGCCTGCACCTGCTGGAAGACCGCGCCGTCTTCGAGATCGTCGACGCCGACGGCCGCGCCGTGCCGCCGGGCGAATCGGGCGCGCGCCTGCTCGTCACGGTGCTGGACCGCCGCACCCAGCCGCTGATCCGCTACGAGATCAGCGACGGCCTGCGCGAGCTGCCGGGTGCCTGCCGCTGCGGCCGGCCGTTCAGGCGGTTGGCGCGCATCGAAGGCCGTGTTGAGGAGGCCCTGCATCTGCCGGCGGCCGACGGCGGCGCCGCCATCGCCATCCATCCCAACCTCGTGCACCAGCTGCTGGAACGCGTGCCCGCCACGGGCTGGCAACTGCGCCAGGAGTCGACCGGGGCCCTGGCGGTGCTGCTGACGGGGACGCCCAGTGACCGCGACGCCGGCGCGCTGCGACAGGGCCTCTACGAGTTGCTGAAGAGCCGTGGCGCCGCCCCGCAGCGCCTGGACCTGCGCTGGGTGGCCGAGCTGCCGCGCGGCGCCAGCGGCAAGGCGCCCCTCATCGTCGCCTTGCCCGCATGACATGGACCGAACGCGCAGGACCCATCAATTCTGAGGTTGGGCGCCAGCCCCTGCCTGCCTAGGCTCGGCACCTTCCATTGCGGAGGTGCTCGAAATGGCCACAGCCAAACCCGTCAACGCCGTCTTCCTCGACCTGGGCGGCACCCTGGTCGATCCCAAGTTCAGCCCCCAGGGCAAGTTCCTCGGCTTCACCGAGATGGCCGGCATCCACAAGCCGCTGACGGCGTTGGCCGCCAAGTGCCGACTGGGAGTCATCTCGAACACGGGCGACATCCCGCCCGCGGCGGTGCGCAAGGCACTGACGGAGCTCGGGCTGCTGGAGCTCTTCGACGCCAAGCTCGTGCTGCTGTCGGGCGAGGTCAATCTCGACAAGTCGACGACCAAGATCTTCCTGCTTGCCGCCGAGAAGGCCGGCGCGGCCGCCAACCTCGCCAGCTGTGTCTACGTCGGTGACGACGGCAACGAGCGCCGCACCGCCCGCCAGGCGGGCCTGACGACGCGGCGGTCGCTGGACGACGCGGCCAAGCTCGCCGCCGGCAAGTCCACCTTGCTCGACGGGCCCAATCTTTCCAACCTTGCCGCCTGCGTCATCGATGCCCGTGACGCCGGGCTGGACTCGGCGACCGGGCCGGCGGACCCGCTGGATTTCGCCGACCTGCTGCAGCGCCTGGAGGCCGCGACGCCGAAGCTGCCGCCGCTGTATCGCGAGCGCTTCGCGCTGCCGTTCAAGGCCGAGCTGCTGCGCATCGGCCCACAGGGCTTCACACAGATCCTGGTCAAGGACCCGCGCCGGGAACGCCTGGCCGGCCTGATGCTCGACACCGCGCACGCCATCCTGCAGAACGGTGAAGGCTTCGAGAGCGTCGCCACCGACGCCTTCGAGGAAGTCGTCAGCGACCTCTATGACGGCTTTCTGGGTGCCGAAGGCCTGACCGGCCTGAAGGTCCCCGACGACACGGTGCTCGCCCCCCTCGTCAAATGGGGCAACCCGGACTCCGGCCCCTACACCTGGCCCATCGACGCGACGCGGGCCTTCAAATGCGCGGCGGCCGTCGTCAGCCTGCCGCCCGCCAATGCCCGCGGCGGCCTGTTCGCGTGGACCACCCTGGGCCACGAGACAGCCGGCCACGACATCCTGCGCGCCATCCCCGGCCTGCAGGCCGAGATGGCGCAGCGCGTGCGCGCGGCCCTTCTTGCCGACAGCAGCACGGCCAGCCTCGCCACCTACTGGTCCCAGCGCATCGACGAGACCTCGTCCGACGTCATGGGCATCCTGAACATGGGGCCGTCGGCAGGCATCGGCCTGGTGGTCTATTTCCGCGGGCTGAATGCCGCCTTCAGCAACACGGCCACGCTGCGCAACGAGGACTCGGGCAGCGACCCTCACCCCCTGGACATCCTGCGCGGCTTCCTGGCCGCAGCGACCGTGCGACAGCTGAGCTTTCAGGGAGCCACGGCCTGGGCGCAAGCCATCGAGGCCGAGACGATGAAGGACGTCACCCAGATCCGCATCGCCGGCGTGCCCATCTCGCTGGACCGCGCCAGGCGCTCCTGCGACATCGTCGCCAAGATCATCGCCGCCACCCCCATGGACGCCCTCGACGGCCATGCCCTGATCGAGATGCAGAACTGGCGTGACGAAGACGAGGCGATCTGCCGGGAGCTGCAGACCTCGCTGCTGACCACGACGCCCATCCGGCCGGACCGGGCCAGCGGCGTCTTCGCCGCGCATGTCGTCGCTGCGGCGTCGACGGCCGCCCTGGCCGGCGCCGGCACGGTCGGCAATCTGTTCCGCCGCACCATCGCCGTGCTGAAGACCATGCACGATGCCAATGCCGCCTGGGGGCCGCTCTTCATCGCCCACCCCGGCACGATCTCGCGCGATCTGGCCTATGTGCGCTGCCTGGCGGTCGAGCTGGAAACCTGATCCGCCGCAGGGCGCGGCCTCCGGCGCCTGTCAACGTTGATACCTTGCGCCACGAAGGCCGGCAAGGGGGCTCTCATGACCAACGGCAGAGGCGGGCTCCGAGCCCATGATCTCGGGCCATGCAAGCCCCCTCTGCCTTGCGCCACGCCGACTGCAGGCGGCGCCGCTGACCGCCATGCGCACGCTGGTCGTCGCTCGCTCGGACAGCCCCGCCTGCACCATGGCCCGGCGCCTCATCGACAGCGCCGCGCTGACGGTGCTGGACCATGCCCACACGGCCACCGAGGCGCTGGCGATGGCGCTGGCCCTGCAGCCCGAGCTGATGCTGCTGGACCCGGGCCTCAAGCCGGTAGGTGCGGCCGAGCTGACGGCCTCGCTGCACGACCCCGCGCCGCAGATCGTCTGGCTCACCCATGACGTGGTGAGGCGCTGCCTGGCCGTCGAGGGCCCGCTGCGCGTCAACGCCCTGCTGAAGCGCCTGCCGCGGCGTCGCCTGGGCGTGGAAGTGCGCCAGCTCATCGTGCTGGCGCATGGACGCTTCACGACGGTGGACCTGGCCGACATCCTGTGGCTGGAACTGCCCGATGCCCGCCACCCCGCCCCGCTGCTTTTGCATGCCTTCGGCGAGCAGCATGTGCTGCATCGCCGCCTCGGCGGGCTGCTGGACGACCTGCCGCCCGGCAGCATGCTGCGCTGCCAGAACCGCGTCGCGGTGGCGCCGGCTCATGTGCTGGAGGCACTGCCTCACGACAAGCACGGCGCGACGCTGCTGCTGGACAACGGCACCCGGCTCGCCTGCGGCCCGCAGTTCTGGCCCGGGCTGGAACTGGCGCTGCGGGCGCTGGATACGCCGGTGGCCTCGGCCGACCAGCCGGCCGCTCCCAGCCGCTGGAGCGCCCCCTGGCGCCTGGACACGCCACAAAGGGACGACGGTTCAGCGAGCTGACACTACGCAACACCGTCTTGTTGCGCCGTCAGCACGGTATGCGCTACCTTCGCGACAGAGCGCAATCGCGCCACCCAGGTGAGGCATGGCTTCGGCTCGTACAGATGTTCACGACTGCGTCACCCGGCGACGCCTGCTGGCGGCCGCTGCCTTGCTTGGCCTGGCCGCTTCACGTGACGCGCTGGCGCTGGATACCCTCGTCGTCACCGCCGTCAGCCGCAGCGGCGGCAGTGGCGTGGCCGCCAGGCTGCTGGCCGAGATCTACCGCCGCGCCGGCCTCAACCTGCAGGTCGACGGCTGCCAGCCTCGCGCGCCAGCCTGGTGGCCCTGAGCGACAAGGCCGACGGCGAGCTGGTCCGCATCGCCAGCTATGGCCAGAGCTACCCCCAGCTGCTGCGCCTGGACCCGGCCTTCTACCGCATCAGCGTGCGCGCCTATTCCCTGCCCTCGCGCAGCGCCAGTGTGCAGTCGCGCGACGACCGCAAACACTATTCGCTCGGCTCGATACGCGGCATGGCCTATGTGCAGGACCTGACCGAGAACCACCCGGCGCTGACGCTGACGCAGAACCCGCAACAGCTCTTCCGCATGCTGCTGGCGGGCCGGCTGGATCTCGCCCTGTGCACGACGCTGGCAGCCCAGGCCGCCATGGCCGCCATCGGCACGGGCATCAAGGAGCTGGACGCTTCGCCCGACCTCGCCCGCTTCGAGCTGCACCACTACCTGAGCATGCGCCACAAGGACGTCGCGCCGCGCCTGGCCGACGTCATCCGCCGCATGCGCGACAGCGGCGAACTGGAGCAGCTGACGCAGCAGTTCGAGGCAGCGGCGGTGCGCGAGGGCCTCAGCTGACCATCAGCGACGTGATGCCCGTCTGCCCCGGGTTGTAGAGGCGCAGGCGCACGTGGTAGCGCCGACCGGCAAACAGCTTGTAGGTGATGCTGGCGTTGCGGTCCTCGCCGCTGTCGTCGTCGGCCGCCAGGTGGCGGGCCACGCCGTCGACCTCCTCGAACAGGCCCAGCAGGGTGTCGGTGGCGCCCGTCGTCGCGACCGTGTACTTGCGCGATTCGGTCGGCTTGAAGAGGTAGTCCATCTGCTGGCCGGCGGCCAGGGCGACCGACACCGCCTTGCGCGCCTCCAGCACCGGCGGCTGCGCCGCCAGGGCCGGGTACCACTTCAACACCCAATCCTTGTCGGCCTTGGACAGCTTGCCGGGCGGCGTGAGGCCGTCGACGTCGTACTGCTCGGGCTCGTCGATGAGGCCGGGCTCGAACTCGTACTCCATGATGGAGTCGGGGTCCCAGCTCGAACCCTGCACCTGGCTGGGGTCGAGCTTCTCGAGGATGTTGTGGAAGGTGGTCTCGCGCGTCCAGCTGTTGGGCGGCTTGCCCAGCGAGGTGTAGACGGCCTCCTCATGCCATTTGATGCCGGCGAAGGGATTCTGGTGCTCGTGCTCCATGCCCAGCACATGGCCCAGCTCGTGCAGGGCCGTGCCGCGGCCATAGGGCGTCGTCAGGTCCCAGCCATAGACGGTGGTGGGCTCGGTTGTGGGCACATGCAGCACATCGCGGCCCACGGCGGAGGCCGAGCTGCCGTCGGGCTCGGAATAGCCGATGCGCACCTCGGCCTCGCTCATCTGCGTGACCTCCTGGAACACCAGGCCGATGCCCACGGCCTTCCATTCGGCGAAGGCGGCACGGATGGCGTCGGCCTGCTTCTTGGCCACGGCGAAATGGCCGGCCTTGAAGAAGCAATAGTGCAGCACCGTGCCGTTCAGCCACTTGCCCTGGGTGTTCAATATGGCACGGGCGCGGCGCGGGTCGTTGGCGACGACGGCCGGCAGGCTGGGCTTGATGCGCGGCGGCGTGCTGCACAGCGGCTTGGGGCCAGGGCGGGCGGCGGGCTGCTTCTGCTTCTTCGAGGTGCTTGCCATGGGAGGCCTCCAGGTGGCGTGACGATCACGCCAGCATGGACCTGACGGCGCCGTCTTCCAACACCAAACTTGAGGACGAGTCCCTAGCTCGTCACCCCTCGACCGCAGCAATGCACTCGATCTCGACGCGAGCGCCCAGGGCCAGGCCATTGCAACCGAGGGCGCTGCGCGCCGGCAGCGGCGTGGCGCCGAAGAACTCGCGATAGACCTCGTTGAAGGCCGGCCAGTCGGCCATGTCGGCCAGCATCACGGTGCAGCGCACCAGGTGCTGGAGGTCCAGGCCCTGGCCGCGCAGCACGGTGCGGATGTTCTCGAGCGTCTGGCGGGCCTCGGCGCGCAGGCCGCCTTCGACGAGCTTGAGCTGGCCCGGCACATTGCCGAGCTGGCCGGACAGGTAGAGCACGTGGCCGAAGCGCACGCCTTCGGGAAAGGGCACGGTGGGCGGCACGACCTGGCCGCTGTTGAATCGTTCGATCTTCATCGCGCTGTCATTCCCAGCGCTTGCTCCAGGGCGGCGGGGTCATAGACCTGGCCGCCCTTGAGGGTGCGCCAGACGCGGCGGATGTCGCTCATGTCCTTCAGCGGGTCACCGTCGACCAGGATCATGTCGGCCAGCTTGCCCGGCGCGATGTTGCCGCGGTCCTTCTCGACGCCGAGCACGCGGGCCGGCGTGAGGGTGGCCATGCGCAGCACCTCGGCCTTGGGAATGCCGGCCTGGGCATACAGCTCCAGCTCGCGGTGCAGGCTGTAGCCGGAGAAACCATCGCTGCCCGGCATGATCGTCACGCCGCCCTCGTGCAGGCGCTTGAGCATGCGCATCAGGCCGGGCAAGGCCTGGGCATAGACGGCCTCCTTGCCCGTAGGCACGGCGACGGCGCCTGACAACAGGCGGCGCTTCACCACGACGGGCAAGCGCTGCACCACCGGCCGCAACGCCGGCGCGGCGCGAGCGGGCTCGCCGGAGAACAGGCCTTCCATCACCACCAGGGTCGGGTCCAGTACCGTCTGGTGTTCACGCAGGAAGGTGACAAAGTCTGCGAAGCGCCCATCGCTGAAGTCGAATTGCGCCAGCCGGTCGGCCAGCACGGTGTAGCGGTCGCGCGTGCGCGTGTCCTTCACGTCGGGGAAGAAATTCAGCAGGATGAAGTTGAGGTGCTGGATCTCGTCGGCCCCGGCCTCGACGAAGGCGCGTGCATAGGTGAAGGCCGGCACATGGCCGCTGACGCGCAGGCCGCGCTCGTGGGCCCGGTCGGCCACGGTGGCCACCAGGGCCGGGCTGAAGGAGGAATAGATCTTGACCTGGGCATAGCCGCGGTCGGCATACCAGTCCACCGCCGCGCGAGCCTTCTCGGCCGTGTCGACCTTCACGTCGGTCGGGCCGGCCAGAGGACCTATGCCTTCGATGATGCCGGCCAGCGTCACGCGCGGGCCCAGTTCGCTGCCGGCGTCGAAGCGCTTCACGCGGGCCAGCATGGGCAGGTTGTCGTTGGCCATGTCGCGCGCACTGGTCACGCCGGCGATCAGGTCGAAAACGCCGTACACGTCGGCGAAATGCTGGTGCACATCCCACAGGCCCGGCATCAGGAAGCGCCCGGCGGCGTCCATCACCTCGGCATCGGCCGGCGCGTCGACATCGGCGTCCGGCGCGACCCGCACGATGCGCTCGCCGCGGATCAGCACGCTGGTGCCCGGGCGCGTGGCCAGCGAGACGGGATCGAACAGCCGGGCGTTGCGGATCAGCAGCGCGCCCTTGGGTCGGTGGGTGTGCTGCTGCGCCAGCCTGGCGTGCCAGGCCTGGTCGGCGGCCTGCTGGGCGCGCTGCAATTCAGCCAAAGCCGGCAGCAGCGGCGCCTCCAGCACCTCGAACCAGTCGTCGATGACGCCGGCCGTCTCGCTGCGGTCATCCAGCCAGACAGGCACCGGCGTGAACTCGATGCCGCTGATGCGGTACAGCGTCAGCTTGCGGCCGGCCGCGTCGACGTCGGCCCCGCTGTCCAGCCAGGCCTCGCCGGCGGGCAGCAACGCGAGCCGCCGTCCCGGCGCCTTCAGCAGCGCGCGGGCCAGCACGCCCATGAACTCCGGCGGCGGGTTGGCCGGCAGGTAGAAGCCGGTTGCGCGGGTCTCGCCGCTCTCGATGCGGTTCTTCCAGCGCGCCAGGCCGGAAGCATCGCGACTGAAGCTCTCGCTGAACTCGGCCTTCCAGTAGTCGTTGCCCTGGGCCTCGTAGCTGACGGGCAGGCCGCGCGCATCGAGCCGCCAGCGCGCCTGGACGACGTCGCCGCGGCCGCGGTCGTTGAAGCGGTAGTCGGCCGCCGTCACGCCGGGCTCGGGCGTCGACAGCGTCTGCGTGCCGGCGGCGTTGCCGTGGATCTGGACCTGGTCGTCGCGGGCCTGCGCGATGCCCACCGCCAGGGCCAGCATCAGAACGAGATGCTTCATTGCCAGGCCTCCCCCATCAAGCGGCGGAAATTGCCCCCGAGTATCTTGTCAATACGCGAAGCCGGGTGGCCGCGCGCGGCCAGTTGGTCGGCCAGTCCAGCGAACTGCGTCGGCCCGCAAAGATCGGGCAGGAAGAGGCTGACGTCGGGCGTCTCGCCCGGCGCGCCTATGCCCATGCTGCGCCTGAGTTCGGTCTCGGCGGCCAGCATGGCACGGTAGGCGGCCATGTCGTCGATGGCCGTCGTGCCGCCGTCGGTGCCCAGGCCCACATGGTCTTCGCCGCAGACGTCGAGGGCGTGTTCCAGGTGGGCGATGAGGTCGGCGGCCAGGGGCTGGCCGGACAGACGCAGATAGGGCATGAAGTAGAGGCCGACGACGCCGCCCTGGTCGGCCAGGAGGCGCAGCTCGGCATCGCCCTTGTTGCGCGGGTGGTCGGCCACGGCGCGGCAACCGGTGTGGGTGATGGCCAGCGGCCGGCGTGCCAGGCGCAGCGTGTCCAGGCAGGTCTTCTCGCTGCTGTGGCTGAGGTCGACCAGCAGTGCTGAAGCCTGCAGCCGCTCGACGACCTCGGCGCCAAAGTCCGTCAGGCCGGTGTCGTCGGGCACCGTCGCGCCGCAGCCGACGGCGTTGCGGCCGTTGTAGGTCAGCTGAATGATGCGCACGCCCAGGTCGGAGAACAGCGCGACGCGATCGGCCTTGCCGCCCAGCATCTCGGTGTTCTGGAAGCCGTAGATGACACCGATCTGGCCGGCCTGGCGGGCCGCGTCGATGTCGGCCGCCTCGTGTACCTTGCGCAGCAGCGTCGGGCGGGCACGGATGAACGCGTCCCAGCCGGCGATGTCGGCCACCGTGGCCTCGAAGGGCTCGGCGCTGCCGGCTACATGGCCCAGGGTGATGTTGACGGCGTTGAGCCCGGCCGCGCGGGCATCGGCCAGCGAGCGGCTGTCGACGTTCTGGCCCGTGCTGGTGTAGGCCATGGCGCTGCGGTCGCCGCCGCTGGGTTCGATGGCGATGTTGGGGTTGTCGAGGACGCCCAGGGCATTGATGACGAGGTTCATTTGGACTTGGGTCGCAACAGCGGCAGCAGAAGAAGGCCGGCCAGGCCGACGAGGGAATCCACGCCCAGCGTCGTGGCATAGCCCCAATGATGGGCGGCATAGCCTTGCCAGACGGCGCTGTAGGAGATGGACAGATTGGTCAGCGCCATATAGGCCGCAAACTGGGTGGCGGCGACGGCAGGCTGGGTGAGGTCGATGAAGATGGCGCAGCGCGCGCCGTAGATGAAGCCGAACAGCAGGTGGTAGGCGACGGCGGCGATCCAGAAACTCCTGACCAGTTCCACCGGCGCCGCGTGGCCCGGCGCCCAGCCATGGCGCCGCAGCTCCGTCATCAGGTACAGGCCCGGCAGGCTCAGCAGCAGCACATAGACGGCCAGCGCCTTGCGGCGGTCGATGCGGTCGGACAGCCAGCCGCCAAGGATGCAGGTCACGGCGGTGGTCGCCTGCGAGGCCGCCGCCAGCCAGCCGATCTCGTCGTTGCCGAAGCCGAGGTCGACGGCCAGATTGGCCTGCAAAGCCAGCGACAGGGCCATGGCGGCGATGGGCAGGATGCCGAAGGCCAGGCTCGCCAACGCCTGACGCGAGCCGAGCAGCGCCCCCACGGCGGTGCGCAGAAAGCCCAGCACCTCGCGGCCGACGGCCGACAGCGCGGCTCGCTGGGGCTCGGGTGTCGCCGACGCGTCCTCGCGCATCGGCAGCACGACGAACAGCACGACCGCCAGCACCACCAAGGCCAGCGCAACGATGCTCGGCCCGAAGCCAATGCGCCCCGACAGCAGCAGGGCCCCGCCGCCGCCCATCAGCACACCGAGGGACTGGCCGCCGAACATCATGCCGCTGGCGAAGGCCCGCTCGTCCGCGTGCAGGGTCGTGACGGCCATCGCATCGACGGCCACGTCCTGCACCGCGCCGAACAGGTTGTGCACGATCAGGATGGCCGTGAACAGGCCGAGCTGGGCGGGCAGCTCCAGCGCCGGCAGGGCCAGCAGGGTCAGCATCATCATCAGCTGGGCACCCAGGATCCAGCCGCGACGTGGCCCCAGGCGGCGCGAGCCGATCAGGTCGATGAAGGGCCCATAGGCCCATTTGAAGGCCCAGGGCAGCAGCACCAGGCCCAGGAAGGCGCCGATCTCGACCGTGCCTGCGCCCTGGCGGCGCAGTTGCGTCGCGACCGCCGTCGACGCGAAGCCGATGGGCAGGCCCTCGGTCAGATACATCAGGAAGAACGCCGCAATGCGCCCCTTGCGGGATGCCAGCAGATTCGGCAGTCGCATCGCCTCCACCTCTTCGCGTTGTCGCCGGACGATTCTAGAATGTTGTTCTAATGAGCAAGCCACGTGGTTCCACCAGCCGCCTGGATCAGGTTCTCGAGCACGCGTCGCCGGGCGAGCGTGGCGCCAGCCGGCGTGCCGTGCTCGCCCATGCCCTGCCCTGCTTCAACGCCCGCGGCATCGAGGCCGCCACCATCGAGGACCTGCGCCAGCGCAGCGGCCAGAGCGTGGGCACCATCTACCACCACTTCCGCAACAAGGAGGGCGTGGCCGCGGCCCTGTTCTTCGCCGGTTTCGACGACCAGAGCCGCACCATCGCCGAGCGCACCGCGGCTGCCCCCGACGCCCACGGCGTGGTGGTCGAACTGGTGGCGGCCTATGCGGCCTGGGTGACCGAGCTGCCCGAACTGGCGGCCTTCCTGTTCATGGCGCGCGAGACCGTCGCCCAGGGCCCCTACGGCGACGAGCTGGACGAGAGGCTGGAGGCGCGCTACGGCCCCATCGATGTCCGGCTGGCCGAGGGCGTGCGCGCCGGCCTCATCACCGAGCTGCCCGCCGAACTGATTCCAGCCCTGGTGCTGGGCGGCGCCGAGTCCTACTGCCGGGCCTGGCTGGCCGGGCGGCGCAAGGCCAAGCCGACGGCCTATGCCGGGCTGCTGGCCGAGGCGGCCTGGCGGGGCATCGCGGCCTAGTTTTGCCTTGACGCTCCAGCCAGGCAACGCCGCGGTTCAGGCCGCGCTGGGGGTCCCGGAACGCTCACGTCGTTGAGCGGCCGGGGTAAACCATGTGATGAAAATGAACCGAGTCAGATATCTTTATTGAACCGTTGTTTCATTTTTCATCTTGAACACCTTTTCTCCCTCCGCAGCGCGGCCGGTGTCCATCGCCGCCCTGGGCGAATGCATGCTGGAACTGCAGGGCCAGGCCTTCGGCCAGCTGCGCCAGCACTTTGGCGGCGACACGCTGAACACCGCCGTCTACCTGGCCCGCTGCGGCGGCGCCGGCCTCAGGGTGCACTACGCGACGGCCCTGGGCGACGACTCGCTGAGCGCGGGCCTGCTGCAGCGCTGGGTAGAGGAAGGCGTGCAGACCGGCCTGGTGCAGCGCCTGCCCGGCCGCTTGCCAGGCCTCTACCTGATCGAGCTGGACGCGGGCGGCGAGCGGCGCTTCCATTACTGGCGCGGCCAGGCGGCGGCACGGGCCTATTTCGACACCGCAGCCACGGCGCTGGAAGAACAGGCCGATGCGCTGGACGCCCTCTATCTGTCGGGCATCAGCCTGGCCATCCTGCCGCCGGCCGGCCGCGAGCGCGCGCTGGCGCTGATGACGCGCATGCGGGCAGCCGGCAAGCTCGTCGCCTTCGACAACAACTACCGCCCGCGGCTGTGGGACTCGGTGGCCGACGCGCGCTACTGGTATGGCCGCGCCTTCGCCGCGGCCAGCGTCGCCCTCATCACCGCCGATGACCACCAGGCACTGCACGGTCTGGTCGACCTCGATGCCGCCGTCGCTTCGGCCCAGGGCTTGCCGGTGACCGAGATCGCCATCAAGCGCGGCGCGCTGTCGACCCGCGTCGGCCTCAACCAGGCCTGGCAGGACGTGGCCACCGAGGCCGTGCCGCGCGTCGTCGACACGACGGCTGCCGGCGACTCCTTCGCCGCCGGTTATCTCAGCCAGCGGCTGCGCGGCGCCACGCCGGAACAGGGCGCGGCCTTCGGCAACCGGCTGGCGGCCCGCGTCATCCAACACCCCGGCGCGCTGATCCCGCGCGAAGCCATGCAAGACCTGATGGGAAGCTGATGCGAGCACTCTGGACCCTGGCCCTTGCCACGACGACGGGCCTCTGCCATGCGCAGACCAACACCGCGCCCCTGCATCCCGCCACTTACGTCCATGCCGGCTGGGCCCAGACGACGGGCGGCCAGGGCGGCAAGATCATCCGCGTGACGACGCTGGCCAGCGACGGCCCCGGCAGCCTGAAGGCGGCCCTGGACACACCCGGCCCGCGCATCGTCGTCTTCGAGGTCGGTGGCGTCATCGACCTGGGCGGCAAGAGCTGGAAGCTGCGAGAGGGCAGGATCACCATCGCCGGGCAGACGGCGCCCGATCCGGGCATCACCCTGGTCAAGGGCGAGCTGGAGGTGTTCGCCAAGGACGTCATCCTGCAGCACATCAGCATCCGCCCCGGTGCCTATGGGCGGCCAAAGCGCAGCGGCAACGACCACGACGGGCTGTCCACCTCCGACGGCGCCGAGCGCGTCATCGTCGACCACTGCAGCTTCTCCTGGGCCACCGACGAGAACCTCTCGGCCAGCGGCCACCGCTTCGAAGGCGCCACGCCCGACGACTGGCGCGCCCACACCTCGCACGCCCTCACCTACAGCCACAACCTCATCTACGAGGGCCTGGGCGAGGCCGTGCACATCAAGGGCGAGCACAGCAAGGGCTCGCTGATCCACGACAACGTCACGCAGATCCTGCTGCTGGGCAATGTCTACGCCTCCAACCGCGAGCGCAACGCGCTGTTCAAGGGCGGCGTGTGGGGCGCCATGGTCAACAACCTGATCTACAACCCCGGCTGGCGCGCGGTGCACTACAACCTCGTCGCCCACGAATGGGTGGGCCGGCCCTACCAGATCGGCAAGATCACGCTGGCCGGCAACGTCTACCGCGCCGGTCCCGGCACCGAACGCAACCTGCCGCTTTTCACGCTCGGCGGCGTGGGCGACGTGCAGCTCTACGAACAGGACAACCTCGCCGTCGACCGCCAGGGACAGCCGCTGCCGATGACGGGCCGCTACACGACCAGCGCGGAGATCATCCCGGTGCGCCAGCCTTATCTGCCGCCGGGCCTGAGCTGGCTGCCGCCACGCGAACTGGAGAAGCTGCTGCCCCTGTATGTCGGCTCGCGGCCCTGGGCGCGCGACCCGCTGGACTTCAAGCAGCTGTCCGACATCGCCGAAGACCGCGGCATGCTCATCGACGACGAGACCCAGAACAACCCCGCAGGCCTGCCCCAACGCAAGCCGACGCAGCGGGCCTTCGTCGAAGCAGACTGGAACCTCGCCGACATGAGCCCCAAGGCGGGCTGGGCTTCGCTGTTCACGCAGGTCTCGAAATGAAGAAGAAGCACCTTGCCTTGCTGGCGGCCCTGCTGCTCAGCCCCGCCACCTGGGCCCTTGAGCTGAAATCCGCCGATGTGCACAACAGCGACGACTACCCCACGGTCGTCGCCGTCAAGCATCTCGGCCAGCTGCTGGCCAAGAGCAGCGGCGGCGCGCTGACCGTCAAGGTCTTCAACAAGGGGGCTCTCGGCAGCGAGAAGGAGACCATCGACCAGGTCAAACTCGGGGCCCTCGCGATGACGCGCGTCAACCTCGCGCCGCTGGCGGCCATGTGCCCCAAGACCCTGGTGCCCTCCCTGCCCTTCCTGTTCCGCGACACGGCCCATATGCGCAAAGCCTTCGACGGCCCGGCCGGCGAGGAGATCCTGAAAGCCTGCGAGCATCAGGGCATGGTGGGCCTGGCGCTGTACGACTCCGGCGCCCGCTCCATCTATGCCCGCAAGCCCGTCAAGACGCTGGCCGACATGAAGGGCCTGAAGATCCGCGTGCAGCAGACCGACCTCTGGGTGGCCGCCATGACGGCCCTGGGCGCCAACCCCTCGCCCATGCCCATCGGCGAGGTCTACACGGGGCTCAAGACCGGCCTCATCGACGCGGCCGAGAACAACATCCCCAGCTACGAGGGCTTCCGCCATTTCGAGGCCGCCAAGGTCTACAGCCGCACCGAGCATTCGATGACACCCGAGGGGCTGTTCATCAGCAAGCGCATCTGGGACAAGCTGACGCCCGACCAGCAGAAGCAGTTGCGCGAGGCCGCCAAGGCCTCGGTCACCGTCGAGCGCGAACGCTGGGACGCGCAGGAAGCCAAGGCCCTGGCGACCGTCAGGACCGCGGGCAGCCAGATCGTCGAACCCGACCGCGAGGCCTTCCGCCAGGCAGTGCAGCCCGTCATCGCCAAATTCGTCAACACACCGGCGCTGCAGGCCCTGGTCAAGACGATTCAAGACACGAAATGAGGGCCTACACCCAACTCTGCGCGGGGTTGTCGCGCTGGTCGCTGCGCGCTGCCGTGCTCGGCCTCGTCGTCCTCATCGTCTGCGTGCAATGGCAGGTGCTGGGGCGCTATCTGCTGAACGACTCGCCGACCTGGACCGAACCTTTCGCCCTGCTGCTGGTGCTCTACATCACGGCCCTGGCCGTTGCCGTCGGCGTGCGCGACGCGGGCCACCTCGGGATGGAATCCATCGTCGTGCTGCTGCCCAAGGCGGCGCAGCGCGTGGCCGAAGCCCTGATCCATGTCTGCGTGATCGCCTTCGCCGTGCTGATGGCCGTGGCCGGATGGGAATGGCTGACGCTGAAATGGGACGAGCCCAAACCCATGCTGGGCGTGCCCGAGGGGATGGACTATCTGCCGCTGATCATCTCCGGCGTCCTCATCGTGCTGTTCTGCATCGAGCATCTGATCGCGCTATGGCAGGGCCAGTCCGTCGAAGAGGCGGGAGTCTGAGATGGAAGGCATGGAACTCTGGATCATGTGCGGCAGCTTCGTGCTGCTGCTGCTGCTGGGCGTGCCGGTGGCCTTCGCCATCGGGCTGTCGTCCATCGCCACCGCCATGGCCGCCGACCTGCCCATGGCCATCGTCTTCCAGAAGACGGTGGGCGGCATGCAGGTCTTCTCCTTCCTGGCCATTCCCTTCTTCATCTTCGCCGGCGAGCTGATGCTGCACGGCGGCATCGCCGAGCGCATCGTCAACTTCGCCAACCGCCTGGTGGGCCATGTGCGCGGCGGCTTAGGCATGAGCAATGTGCTGGGCTGCACGCTGTTCGGCGGCGTGGCCGGCTCGCCGCTGGCCGATGTGTCGGCCATGGGTTCGGTGATGATCCCGCTGATGAAGCGAGAGGGCTACGACGCCGACTACGCGGTCAACGTGACGACGCACGCGGCCCTGGTCGGCGCGCTGATGCCGACCTCGCACAACCTCATCATCTATGTGCTGGCCACGGCCGGCATCGCGGCGGTCAGCGTCTTCAACCTCATCCTGGCCTGCCTGATCCCGGCGGTGCTGCTGACCCTGTCCAACCTCGTCGCGGCCTATGCCGTCGCCCGCAAGCGCGGCTATCCCACGCATGGTGCCTTCCCCGGCTGGGCGGCGGTGTTCTCGGCCTTCGTCGCCGCCCTGCCCGGCCTGCTGGTCATCGTCATCATCCTGGGCGGCATCCTGAGCGGCGTGTTCACGGCCACCGAGTCGGCCGCCACGGCGGTGTGCTGGGCGCTCGTCGTCACCGCCATCGCCTACAGGTCGCTGAGCTGGCGCGGTTTTCTGGAAGCCTGCGCCAAGGCCTGCAAGACCACCGGCGTGGTGCTGCTGCTGATCGGCATCTCGGCCGCCTTCGGCTATTTCATGGCCCTGTACGAGGTGCCGCAGAAGACCGGCGACTGGCTGGAGCAGATGAGCGGCAACCAGCCCTGGTTGATCTTCCTGTGGGTCAACGTGCTGCTCTTCGTGCTGGGCACCTTCCTGGACATGGCGGCCACCATCCTGATCTGCACGCCCATCTTCCTGCCCATCTGCATGAAGGCCGGCATGGACCCGACGCAGTTCGGCGTCATCATGCTGCTGAACTGCGCCCTGGGCCTGAACACCCCGCCGGTGGGCAGCACGCAGTTCGTCGGTTGCGCGATCGGCGGCGTCAGCGTCGGCCAGGTCATGCGCTCCATCGCGCCCTTCTACGGCGCCCTGCTGGTCACGCTGCTGGCGGCCACCTACATCCCGGCGCTGTCGATGGCGTTGCCGACATGGATGGGGTCCTAAAGGCCCGGGTAGCGAGCCAGGGCCTGCGCCCATTCGGGCTGCTGGCGCGCCCGCTGCAGGCCCTGGTTGAGCCGGGTCAGCAGGTCGGGCCGCTGCTCGAGGGCATGCCGCGATACCAGCAGATGCACCGGCGCCACGGCCAGTTCCAGCACCATCTCCGGCGCCTCGCCCGGCTCGCGAACGGCGCGGTAGAGCAGCGTCGCCGGGTCGTCGATGACGTAGTCCACGCGGCGTCCGCGCAGGGCCGACAGCGTCAGGTCGTTGGCATAGAGCGGTTGCAGCAGGCGCTGCAGCTCGGGGTCTTCGAGTTCGCGCCGCACCGCCACCGGGAAGGCCACGCCACGGATGAAGCCGATCCTGACCGCCCGCCCCTTCAGCTCGGCCAGTCGGTGCAGCGGCGCCGTTCCCGCCAGGCCGAACAGGGCCACGCGTTCATTGCGATAGGCCTGGGTGAACTCGGCAAAGCCCAGGCGCTCCGGCGTCGGCGTGGCCGAGGGAATGAGATCCAGTTCGCCCTGGGCCGCGTCCGCCATCTGCCGCGCCCAGGGTCGGCGCAGCCACTGCAGTCGCTCGCCCGCAGCGGTCGCCAGCAATTCCAGCAGCTCCACGTCCAGCCCCTGCGGGCTGCCACCGGGCCCGGAGCGCTGGAAGGGGGGGTAGTCGCTCCAGCCTATGCGCAGCGGCGGCCTGCTGTCCTCGGCCCAGGCCATCGCACCCGGCAGGGCCAGGGGCAGCAGAAAGGCATGACGGCGGCGCAACATGGTTCTTGCGCCGGGCAATGGCGCCTTCCGACTCTGGCACAGCCCCGACGCCGCGGAACTCCAGTCAGACCATGAGAGCCGCCGTCAGTCGCCGCCTCCTCGCCGGCCTGGCCCTGTGGCCCTGGCTCGGCCAAGCCGCCAGCCTGGACGACACCCTGGCTCGGCTGCAGCGGTCCTGGCGCCCCCGCCTGGCCTGGCGGCCCGACACCGCATGGCGCCACGAGGCCCTGGCCATGGCGCGCCGACTCATCCTGCTGCCCGGCGACGACGGCAGCAGCCTGGCCACCGAAAGGGTCGCCGAAGCCGATCGCGGCAACCATGTGGTGCTGTCGCTGACGCTGCGCGGCGCCCTTGGCGACCGCGTGCCGGCCCTGTATCTGCAGCCCAAGGGCACCGGGCCTCATCCCGCTGTCTTGCTGCTGCACGACCACGGCGCGCGCTTCGACATCGGCAAGGAAAAGCTGATCCGGCCGCTGGCCCCCAACCCGGCGGCCGAGGCCTGGGCACAGCGCTATTTCGGCGGCCGGTTCGTCGGCGACACGCTGGTGGAGGCCGGTTTCGCCGTGCTGGCCATCGATGCCCTGGGTTGGGGCGAGCGCAGCCGGCCGGGCTTTGCCAGGGACGACCAGCAGGCCCTGGCCAACCACCTGCTGCAGCTCGGCCACAGCTGGGCCGGGGTCATTGCCAGCGACGACCTCAGATCCCACCGTTGGCTGCGCGAACGGCCCGAAGTCGATCCCAGCCGCGTGGCGGTGCTCGGCTTTTCCATGGGCGCCTTTCGCGCCTGGCAGCTCGCGGCCGTCTGCGACGAGGTGTCGGCCTGCGTGGCCGCGCACTGGATGTGCACGCGCGACGGCCTGCTGCGACCGGGCGAGCACACGCTGGTGGGGCAGTCCGCCTTCAGCATGGCCCACCCGGGACTGGCCGCGGAGCTGGACCACCCGGACGTGGCGGCACTGATCGCGCCACGGCCGCTGCTGCTGTTCGGGTCGCCGCAGGACAAGCTGTTTCCCTGGGATGCGGTGCAGCAGGCGTGGCGACGGTTGGAGCTGGCCTGGGGGCGCGCCGATGGTTTGCAAACCCGCGTGACCGCCGGCGGCCATCTGTTCGACGTTGGGCAGCAGCAGGCGGCTGCGACGTGGCTGGCCGGTGCGCGAAAGTTCCCTTTCGCGTCCCCCGACATGCAGGACTAGATGTGAAGAGTCAACACGTTCTTTCGAGATAGCGAGAGACGTGACATGGGCGGCTTGAGGTCAATGCCGTGATGCGGA